>JAHDFS010000112.1:1969-10650 GCA_020628035.1 Rhizobiaceae bacterium | reverse complement strand
GGCAAATCTGGACCTTGAACGAATTCGACGAGCTTTTCGATGCCTGCATTGCGGAACTTAATGAGATGAAGGGCAGCGTCGCACAACTCAGCCGCGTTGTGCGGCGGGATTGAGGTTGCCATGCCCACGGCAATACCGGAGGACCCATTGGCAAGCAGATTTGGAAACGCGCCTGGTAGAACTGTCGGCTCTTCATTTTCCTCATCATAGGTCATGCGGAAATCAACAGCGTCTTCGTTGATGCCTTCGAGCAGAAGTTCTGCAACCTCGGTCATCTTGGATTCGGTGTAACGCATCGCAGCGGGGTTATCGCCGTCCACATTACCAAAGTTACCTTGTCCATTGACCAACGGATAACGAACGGCAAAATCCTGCGCAAGGCGCACCAAAGCATCGTAAATCGCCTGGTCACCATGCGGGTGGAAATTACCCATCACCTCACCGACAATTTTCGCGCATTTTTTGAACGAGGAATTGGACTTAAGGCCCATATCGTTCATTGCATGCACAATGCGGCGGTGCACGGGTTTCATACCATCGCGCGCATCCGGCAAAGCGCGGTGCATAATTGTCGACAGCGCGTAAGCCAAATAACGCTCTTCGAGCGCGGCCTTTAAATCTACACTTTGAATGTCATCTGATCCGCCCGATGGCGGTGTAATCTCTTGTCCCATAAAATTCACCTAACCTATGGCTTGATTCGGAGCAAGCAATTGAGGCCAGTTACACCCAACAAAGCTGGGGTTTTATCGGGTTTTTATGCGATTTTTTCTCAAGTACGGGACAAAAGTAATTTGAACCCGGCAAATGTGAAAAACGAACCCAACATAGCTTGCAATGGGCGACGCGCTTTTGTGTAGGTTTTGACCATAACATTTGTTGAAAATGCCACCGCATAAAGCTGATGCAAGACAAAGGACATGAAGAACACACCGATGCCAAATATCAGCATCACACTGACTGGCGCGCCATCCTTAAAGGCAACCGACATCATCGCCACCCAAAAGATTGCCGCCTTGGCGTTGGTCATCTGAACCGTAAATCCACGCCAGAAATACCTTGCATGCGTTGCCTTGCCCTTGAGCGGTTTGATTGTCATGTCCTGATCTTTAGTTGCTGACAAAAATGATTTGTAAGCCAGCCACAAAAGATACAATCCACCGATGATTTTAACTGCGGTAAATGCCCAGGCATGTGTGGCGATGATCGCGGTTAGGCCGGCAATCGATAATAGAGCCCAACCAAAAGAACCAACCGCTGTTCCGAATGCAAGCGCCATCCCCGCAGACCGGCCAGTACTCATCGACGTTCCTATGATGGTGAGAATATTTGGCCCGGGCGATAACATCGCAACCAAGAAAATACCGTAACCGATGAGAAAACCTGGTAGATAAAGAGCTAAATCCTGCATAAAAACCCTCGCTTTTGTTCTCATAATGTTCTTTTTCCATGATAAGTCAAGCATGAGTTCTAGATCCTATTTGATTTATGATCGTTATCTTATCTTTTGTCTTTGCCCTACTTTAACCAAAATGATCAAAGTATCTTGAGAATGTTACAGTTCGCACATAAATTGTGATGCAAATCAAATCGCCATGGAGCACTTAATGTCATTTCACTTTTCTAAACGCGCCCTTCTAGCAAGTTCCATCCTGTTGGGTAGCGCAATCCCTTCAATGGCATTGGATGCCGATGCATTTGCGCAGCAATTGATCAAAACTTTTGCCAAATCAGGCTCTGTGATGGAAGTTGGCTCTGCAAGTTTAGATGGCACGACAGTGACATTATCTTCAGCTGTATTTAAGGCTCCGCAGCAAGATCTACCAATAGGTGATATCGTCTTTACTGGCGTCACTGAAACAGGCGATGGCGGCTATAAAGCTGAAACTGCTTCAATTAGCGATATCGATGCTAAAGCCGACGAAGCACAGATAAAAGTGAGTGGCATTGAAATTGCAAACCTCACTATTCCAGCTGGTGAAAAGCTTGAAACCATATCGGACATGTTCTTATACGAGAGCTTTAGAACTGGCCCGATGAGCGTGACTGTGAAAAATGTCGACGTGTTCAAATATTCAGGCTCTGACTTTACAATTGATGCAAACGATCCTGCAAAAATGGATTTCACAGGCACTATCGACGGCATGGTCATCGATTTGGCACTGGTTGACGATCGCAGAGCGCGCGCAACGCTTTCAGACATGGGTTACAGCGTTTTGACAGGTGATATGAAAATGAAAGGTGACTGGGAAGTTGAAACTGGTCGCATTCATATGCCAGAAATGGCTTTGACCTTTAATGATGTTGGACGCCTCAACACATCACTTGATATTTCCGGCTACACAATGGCTTTCCTACAAGAAATTCAAACTTTGCAGAGCGAAATGGTTGGTAAAGAAAATGATCCGAATGCGCAACAAGCCATGGGCTTGGCAATGATGGGCCTGATGCAGCAGCTCACATTTAACTCACTTGCCATTCGCTTTGACGATGCATCTCTTACTGGCAAAGTTTTAGAGTTTGCTGGTAAACAGCAAGGCATTTCAGCGGAGCAAATGGCACAGGCTGCCAAAGGTTTGTTGCCATTTGCGCTCGGTCGTCTGGGCATCCCCGCGCTACAACAGCAAATTTCTAATGCGGCAAATACCTATTTGGATAATCCGCAAAATATTGAAATTAAAGCAGAACCTGCGGCCCCTGTTCCGTTTGGGCAAATTGCAGGATCAGCGATGGGTGACCCGCGCAGCATTGCTGAATTACTCAACGTGCAAGTCACGGCTAACCAATAGAAGACTTCAAGTTAATCTATTATAACTCCGAAACTTTGATAGCCCGCCATGGAAATGGCGGGTTCTTTTTTGCCAATTTGGTCACTAAAGTTTGAACGCCTTCACCCAACTGACCGATTGACAATATGCCCGATAAAACAGCAACATTCTGCACATGTTGCGCTATCTAAGAACACACTTAAATTTCCTCAGTTTGCTCTGCATAGTCCTTGCATTTCTGGGACAGAAGTCTGTTGCTAGCAATTCACCCGCTGTTGAATGCTTTCATGATCAGGCGGTCCAATTGGGGCTGATGAAGCCTTCAGCTTCGATTGAATTTGGACCCCACTCTCTTGAAGCTGCGCAAGGCATGTCTCTTCGTTTTGACCAACTCAAAGGCTTGCGACAGATTTCGACAGATAACGCCATTGCTTGGTGTCGCGAACTTGGGTTAGCCGATGAAACTTTGAAAGCGTTTTGGCCGACAAAAACTGGTCCTAAATTTGAATATATTTTTTCGCGCAGTCTTAATAGCGGCCAGCAATTGGTCATTCAAAACGCAATATTATTTGCATTTACTTATTTCAAAAGTCTGGATGTGGAATTGGCTGGCACGGTCAAGGTTATCGCGTCATCTGATCTTGAAGAGCTTTCGCAGAACCTGATCGACAACAGCCAATATTCCATTAGCCGCGCCAAAGCTATTTCGATTATTAACCGCCAATGTCGAGGTCGCGGTTTAGGTGGATTTAACGCGCCCGGCATGATCATTATCTGCTTTAATCCACGTTATAATTGGAGACAGGCGCAGGTTAATCTTCGCATGCTGCTCGCCCATGAAATGAGCCATGAAATTCAACGTCAAATGACAGGGTATAGGCCCATTGGGATCGAAAGTCAGGATGAATTTTTAGACGAAGTTGGACCATTGTGGCTGGTGGAAGGATCCGCAATTGCCTTTCAATTTAAGGCGCTGCTTCCTTATGTTGATGTTAACGAACATATCAGCGTGTTCCGCAGTGATGTTGGTGGTTATTCTGGTGAAAAACTCGCTCAACTAACCTATTCCGATGCAACATCTGACCGGGATTTTCCAAATTACGCGGCTCTAGCAGGTCATTTACTTGCCAGCCGTGCAGATGGACATCGCGGTTTCTTAAACTATTGGAAATTGCTTGCGCGTGAAGACTGGCAGAGCGCCTTCACAAACGCTTTTGGGCTATCACCGGCTGCATTTTACCAAGAATTTCAGTGAATTCCTCCTCCTCTCCAATTTGTGATCCAAACTGCGTTTTCATTGTTGTATCTGGCGATTAAGACACTACAATTGATAACATGTTAGTATTTTTTCGAAAATGTGGGTGCCCGGTGTGAAAATCAAAAGGTTAAAAGACCAAGCAGGGCTGGCTACGTTAGCATTTTCTTTGGCAATTTCATCGCTCTCCTCGCCCGCACCTTCCCATGCCGCTGAAAGCGGGGATGCAGGCGTTAGATGTGTGCAAAATCAACTCACTTCGCTTGATATTGATGTCGGGGTGATCGATGGCTTATTTGGGAAAAAGACCGCTGCAGGTGCTCAGCAGGCGGTTAAAGAAATGCCAAAGCTTGCCGAGTTAAATGAATTGAACCCAAATAACGCTTTAATGTGGTGTCGTGAGATGGCACTCGTATCGCCCAAGCTCAAACAATATTGGCCAACACAGGATGGCCCGAAACTTCAATATTTTTTCTCCGGGTCACTCAACAAAGATGAACAGAACAGCATTCGATCGGCGATGGAGACCGCGGACAAATATTTTGACAAATATGACGTTGAGCTTCCCGGCACTGTTCAGATTGTTGCTTCTGATGATCTTAATGCCATGGCACGCTCGATCAACAATGTTGCGCGCAACGCAATTCCGGTTAAAGAAGGCGTCAAAATTTTAGAAAAACAATGCTCGGGTAAACCACTCAGCGGATTAAATATTAATGGTCTGATTGCATTATGTTTTGACAAAAAAACTGACGTGACCAAAAGAGCTCGGGTTCTTAAAGACATTGCCGTACATGAATATGCGCATGAAGTTCAGCGTCAATATACCAGCTATACAAAGGCGCTTGTTCGCGATCGCTCTGAGATTGTGGCCATCAATGGTCCACGTTGGTTGGTTGAAGGTACAGCCATCGCATTTACTAGCGATTACGCTTATCGCGGTTTAAGAAGCGAATTTCTTATCGAGCTTATCCGTGAGAATGCGACACGGTTTTCAGGGCGAACACTCTCCACATTGCGACACGGAGATGCACCTGAGAAAGAGGTTTTCGGCAGCTATGCAAGCTTAGCTGGCTATATGGTTGCTCAGAAGAAGGGAATGGCTGGCATAATCCGTTTTTGGGAGCAAATGGCGCGCAGTGACTGGGAGACCGCCTTTGCATCGACGTTTGGATTGTCTATTAACGCATTTTACCGCGAGTTTGACTGGCAGCGGCCTACACCGAAAAAATCGCTCAAGGCACCTGTTTTAACACAAAATGATGCTGGCATTGCTTGTGTGCAACAGCAACTCACCGCCTATAACATCAATGTTGGAACTATTGACGGGCTCTATGGCCGCAAGACATTTCGAGGCATAAAAAAGCTCATTGAAAAATATCCGGTTCTTGCGGATTTGGATGATTTAACGCGTGACAATGGGTTAATGTGGTGTCGCCAGATCGGGCTTATTGACGAAGCCTTGCAAATCTATTGGCCCGCCAATCAAACTGCCTTTAATTATCAGTTTGATCAGAGCGTAGATCTCGATCTTAGAAAGACAATTCGCTCATCCGTTAACAAAGCTGCGAAGGCACTCTCTGATCTGGGCTTTAGACCCACAGGAAGCGTGAATTTAATTGCGTCCACAAACAAAGATAATCTCATCGCAATCATAAAACAGAGACTGCGTTCGCCCGTAAACTTTGATGAGGTCAAACAAGATTTTGACAATCGTTGCAAAAGCGCAAAAACGGGCGGTATTTCAACGGATGGCTCAATTGGCCTTTGTCTCGGTAGTAGCGGCAAATTGGACGAGGAAATTATGCATCTCCTCGCCCATGAATATCTCAAACAGTCGGCTGGTTATGCGTGGCCGGATAAACAAATCAGCGATCAATTTTTTCAATTTGGACCAAGGTGGTTATATGAAGGAATTGCGATTGCGTTGGTTGACTATATGAATGCGCCCAAACGCTCCTTTGCGGCTCATATTGCAAACCGCATCAAAGACAGCCAATCGGTTAAATCAGGGCTTCATCAATTGGAAGCCTATGGCTCTGCTAGCCCTGCAAAACACCAAAAACGTGGCGCGGTTGCCGCACACATTTTGGCAGAAAGCGGTGGCAGCTATGACAGCTTTATCGTTTATTGGGATGAACTATCGCGCTCAAACTGGCAGATCGCGTTTGAAACTGCTTTCAACATATCCGTTGGTGAATTTTACAAGCAGATTAAGGATGGTAGCAGCTGAATTTACCCCCGATGAGGATCACCGAGGGTAATAGATTGAGCGCTTATTATTTGCTGGCGCTGCGTGACCAATCCACGTTTCGTGTTGCAAACATGGTCATGGCGATGGCCGCAAATGCTATGATCGCCCCAATGAGCAGCGCATATTCATCTTCCTTTAGGATCAGATACATAATCGCATAGGTCAGCCCAACCACGCTTGCGATTACATAGATCGCGTTTCTGCTGGCAAGTGCATTGCCGACATACCACCCAATCAGACCTGTGGTCGCTAAGCCTGCGAGGATATAGGCAATATCAAAACCAACTTGTTCGGCCAAAGCCAATAACAGGATATAAAACACCACCATGGCAAGGCCGGTTAAAATATATTGGATCCAATGGACTGGATTTTTGCCGGTCAGCTCCAAGATAAAGATCGCAAGAAATACAAGCGAGAAAAATGCCACTGCATATTTCAGCGTTCTCGATACCAGCTGATAAAATTTCAACGGCTTTACAAAACTCACTTCGATGATGGAATCTGCATTGCTGATTTGAGTACCAAATGATACAGCGCTTATACCTCGTGCTAAATTCGGCACAGTCCATTTTGCATCAAATCCAGTTTTGGTAATATTTCTTGTTTCAGGCAAGAACCTGCCATTAAAACCCGGGTGCGGCCAGTTGGAGGTCATGCTCACTTCGGTTGTTTTACCGCTTGGAACGATTTCCAACGCGCGCGAGCCGTTGATTGCAAGATCTATCTCAAATTTCATGGATTGATCGAGCAAAGCCTCGTCCACGTTTAGGTGGATGCCGCTTGATTTTCCAGAATTGTTGTAATTGTTATAGCGATTGGGTGAGGTACTTGGATGTAAACCTGCGAGCCCAGGTGAGAAGATCACGTCTTCGCCTCCATTGAGCTTTGCAACGACCTCAGAACGAAAGCCTGCAAGGTCTGATACTTCAATCGCGAGAAATGCTTCCCGCAATCTCGGCCGTCCATTTCGAGCAACAATTTGGCTTGTATCGATCGGATCAAATCGTCCCGAAAGCTTGGATTTCATATGATAAAGCGGCGTGGAATAGATTGATTTTTTGCGTTCCTCCACCTCCAAATTGCTGGTTGCCTCCAATTTTGCTGGCGAATAGATCGCATAACGCCGCACATCGATATAGACATCATTCTGCTTCTGTTTGGTGAGATATGGCACGACCAAATATGGTCCATTAACGCGTTGTTGGTTGCCCCACCCTTGCGATATAGATTGTGCAACTTGATCGGCACGGTTGGCGCGTTCTTCTACCAATGCCCAAACGAGCAAGGCCGGAATGAGCAGTAAAAATGTGATGATACCGGTGATGATAAATTTAAAACCCGGGCTTGTTGATAGTCCTGAGAAGATCGATGGCCGTTGATTAACCGCAGCTGGTAGAGGGGTTTGACGTTCTTGTTTATCTGACATGTCGCCTCCTGATGTCGTTTCAAGAAGCGTTATCGTTAGGAATGAATTTTGGCTGAAGTTCTATGCCTTTGTGACAGACGAAAGGTTATTTTGAGGTCATTTTTGGGCTGAAACTCAAAAAATGTGACATTAGGAGCCGATTTTCAGCAGCAAATTGAACCTTATAGAGTGTTTTGTAACAATATTTGACAAAATCTCTGCCTTTTTAAAACCACAATATAACCTTGATCGAGCCAAAAATCTGTCACGCTTGTCTTCAATGCTTCGATTGTCGAATAACTCGGGGAGTGGTTTTCATGAAACAATATCTAATCAATTTATCAAGCTTCACTGCGCTAACTTTTGCAGTGTTGGGAACACAGGTGCACGCAAGTCAAAATCTATCCAATCAGGTAGAGCCAGACACAATTGAAGTCGCTTTTGTTTTGGATACAACGGGTTCAATGGCCAGTCTGATCGCTGGTGCGAAACAAAAAATCTGGTCAATTGCCAATACGATTGTCGATATCAATCCAAAGGCAAATATTCGTATGGCACTCGTTGCCTATCGTGATCGCGGTGATGATTATGTGATCAAGATGCATAAGATGAGCGATGATATCCAAGGGCTCTATGGCAATTTAATAGCACTTCGCGCTGCAGGCGGAGGTGACACGCCTGAATCCGTCAATGAAGCCTTGGATGCAGCCATTGATCAGATCGCCTGGACAAAAGGTGATGATACACGCCGCATCGTATTTTTGGTGGGGGATGCGCCGCCGCATATGGATTACATTAATGCACCGAAATATCCAGAGGTTCTCAAACAAGCGTCTTATAACAATATCACTGTCCATGCGGTTCAGGCAGGGCTTTCCAATGAAACAAAAAATATATGGAAAGATATCGCCCAGCGTGGCGGTGGCAGCTATATCCCCATCCCGCAAGATGGTGGTCAGATCTCGCAAATCGAAACGCCTTATGATCAACAGATCATTG
>JAHDFS010000112.1:0-1869 GCA_020628035.1 Rhizobiaceae bacterium | reverse complement strand
CAAGATGGTGGTCAGATCTCGCAAATCGAAACGCCTTATGATCAACAGATCATTGACCTTCAACACAAACTTGATCGAACAATTGTGCCTTATGGCCCGAAAGAAACCCAAGCGGCATTAGAACAGAAGATCATCGACAAATCATCTGGCAGCGTATCAAAACGTGTTGATAATTCGGCCTTTTATTCCAAACGCGAAGCGCGGAAAGAAGTGGTGACTGGCGGAGGTGATATCGTTTCAGCAGTGCGCAATGAAGATGTTGAATTGGAAGCTGTTGCACCTGAACATTTGCCTGCACCCATGCAGAAGATGACAACTGAAGAGCAGAAAAGCTATATCGCTGACATCATTGAAACCCGCAAAAGCATTGAAGCTGAAATGAGCGAACTTGTGACGAAGCGCGATCAATATATCATCGAGGCTGAAAAGAATTCGACGGCGATGTCTGCGCCATCATTTGATGAAGCGGTCCGCAACGCCTTGTAAGGATTAAAACAAAGATTGATCGCATCCTAAAAACAGGATGCGATCAACTATTTTCTTCAATATTCTAAGGCATTTGCACACTGACTAAGTCTGTGCCAACAACCGTATTGCCAGCAAAACCGCCATCGGTGACCGCCTGTTTATAATCTGCCTCAGTTAATCCACCGCCCGGGATTGGAAATGGGCCCTGCCGTTTGGCATTCATCGGTGGGATAAGATGGGTCAGCATGAGATGCTTTGCGCCTGTTCGCGATGCCATTGACCCCAAATCTGTCGCCGTGCTTTGGCGATAGTAAATTGGAGGTGGGAAACCGCTATCTTTGTCTGGGCCCATAACAGGGTGGATGGTTGAATGCACGATGATGTCGGCACCCATGGCCAGTTTTTCAACTTGCGCTGATGTTGATGTGGCGCGAGGCGGTTTCGGTGCATCATTGCCAGCATCGCCCCCGATCACAACGGAACCCGCGGGTGTATCAACGCGATAAGAGGCATGTCCTGGAATATGACGCGAATTGATCGCATAGACTTTCACATTGCCAAGACTCCAGACCATGGTTGGTTCAGAAGCTTTTGGAAATGTCATGGTGTTAATCAGATCCGCCGGACCACCAGGCAAACGCTTTTTGTTTTCGGCAAGTCGTTGCGCCATTTCACCTGAATTAATCAGTGCATCACCAATGTGTTTGGCATATTTGCGGCAGCTTAATGTATGTCCCAAGGGTGATTTGCTGTCGTCAGAGCAGACAAGATCCACCTTCGGGCCACCAGAATTAAAATGCCAACGAAGCTGCATCATATCTGTGAGACCTTCGGTATGGTCAGAATGCATATGGGTGAGGAATATCGCATTGAGCCGGCCGACCGGTACCCCTGATTGCGATAAACGCTACGTTGTCCCACGGCCTGTGTCAAATTGCAGGTTAACGAAGTTGCAGCCTTTGCTGTCATCGCCAAATTGCACAAGCGTGCCGGCACCCGCCTGCCCCATAAAGACCGGCGGTCCACCTTGAGTACCTGTCAGTGTAACCTTCATACAAGCCGCAGCCTGAGCGCCTGTTGACATGAGCGATAATAAACCAATGGACGCTAATCCAAGCAAAATATTCTTCATCAACTTCCTCCCATTATATCGATAAATTTAAGTGTATTACAAAAATATCGATATTTCAAATCAGAGAAAGAACGAGTTGCCTTTTCTGTTGTGTTGGCAATGAACGCGAAGTTGTAAACTTAGGTCAGCTAAGACGGGGTAAAACGCAGCGATAAACAGGACATACCGCCATCAAGTTTTGCGGCTTCTGTATTGCCAATCTGGCAAATTTCAAACCCGGCTTGATCTAGCATTTCAGCAGTTTTATCAAAGCCATGAGGCATGATCAC
>JAHDFS010000111.1 GCA_020628035.1 Rhizobiaceae bacterium | reverse complement strand
GAACGAAAAGCCATGTCGATGGCACTCGTGGATCGTGCATTGCGCGGTCAGGAATTGGGCGAAACAGCGAACTATCCAGCGCAGGATGCTGAATTTGTACTTTACCATTCAGACAGCATTGAAGCATCAGGTTTTGTCCAACATTTGAAGCTACCGCATTACGTCGATTTCCAAGGCGAGTTACACATGTTGCGTAAGATGCGAGACGAGTTTTATGCGCAACGAAATGCCAAAGACAAATCTGAAGATCAAGAATTTGCACCAAGCGAGCCCGCAGAATGACCAGCAGAATGCGAAGTAGCAAAAAGAAATATAACTACGCCTTTTTAGATGAAGGCACCAAGCGCGAAGTCCGCCGCGCCATTTTAAAAGCGATCGCGATACCTGGCTATCAGGTTCCCTTTGGGTCGCGCGATATGCCTTTGCCATATGGTTGGGGAACAGGTGGCATTCAGGTGACCGCTTCACTTGTGACACCAATCGATGTTTTAAAAGTTATCGACCAAGGTGCAGATGATACGACCAATGCGGTGAACATTAGGCGGTTTTTTGAAAAAACGGCAGACATTCAATCAACAGAAGATACAGTTGAAGCTGATATCATTCAAACACGTCATAGAATTCCTGAAGAATTACTCACCGATGATCAGATTATAGTTTACCAAGTGCCGCAGCCAGAACCGATGCGCGGACTTGAACCTCGTGAAGTTGAATGTCGTAAAATTCATGCACTTGAAGAATATGGTCTCATGCATTTGCGGCTATATGAAAACATCGCGCAATATGGCCGCATTGCCATCAATTATGGTTATCCTGTGTTGGTGAATAATCGCTATATTATGTCGCCAACCCCAATACCAAAATTTGATAATCCAAAAATGGATCATATGGCCGCCCTGCAGCTCTTCGGTGCGGGCCGCGAAAAACGGATCTACGCAGTTCCCGCCTATACAAGCGTTGTGAGCCTTGATTTCGAAGACTATCCATTTGAGATACAAAAATTTGATACGCCTTGCGCGCTTTGCGGCGCGAGAAATGTGTATCTCGATGAAGTTGTTCTCAACGATAAAGGCAAATCAATGTTTGTCTGCTCAGACAGCAATTATTGCCAAAAAAGACGAGACGAAGGCCATGTGGGCGACCAAAGCGGCTTACTAGAAGATATTGAGGGTTAGTTAGTTTATGTCAGTTTCAATTATCGGCGCGAAAGTCATTTTAGAAAATGACTTCGTCGAAACAGATGTACATCTTGAAGATGGAAAGATCGTAGCCATCGGCGAAGCGCAAGCTCAAACGATGCAAATCGATGGCCGTGGAAAGGTGTTGGCACCAGCGCTTGTCGATATTCACGGAGATGCATTTGAACGCCAGCTCATGCCGCGACCAAATGTGTTTTTCCCAATGGATGCAGCGCTACTGGATACAGACAGACAACTTGCATCAAACGGTATTGCAACGGCTTATCACGCTCTCACTTTAAGTTGGGAACCAGGTCTGAGATCGATTGACCGCGGCGCAGAATTTATTGACGGTATTGCGGCAAATGAAGATCGCTTTTCCATTGATCACCGCATTCAATTGCGCTGGGAGACATTTGCATTTGAAGCGATTGATCTCATGAAACGTGTTTTGTCCTGGGAGAAAACACCATCAATCGCGTTTAACGATCACACATCCACAATGTTGCGTCCATTTGATGTGAAAGTGCAAGACAAACTATTTGAGCACAGTCCTGATTTTGAAATCGCAAATACATCTGATCCGAGATTTGTAACACGGGTTAAAAATCAGGCCCGCCGCACCGGATTATCGGAAGTTGAATATGTGGCGATGATGGCCAAGATGTGGGAAAAGCGCGATCAAGTCCAAGACGTCATCAAACAAGTGTCGGAGATCGGAAAAGCCCATGGCGCCCCAATGCTCTCTCACGATGACACGCAGCTTGAAACACGCGAATATTATCGCGGTGTTGGCGCAAGTGTAGCTGAATTTCCGATGTCAAAACAAGTGGCGCAATCTGCGCGAGATGCGGGCGACCATATTGTGTTTGGTGCGCCAAATGTGGTGCGAGGTAAAAGCCATAACGGATCTCTGACCGCAGCTGATATGATTGAAGATGACTTGTGTGATATCTTGGCATCAGATTATTTTTATCCAGCCATGCTCGCAGCTGCCGGTCGGTTGGTGCGCGAAAAACGCGGTCCGATCCAGAAAATGTGGTCGTTGATTTCAACAGGACCAGCCAAGGCATCGAACCTTGATGACCGTGGTGAAATTTCAATTGGCAAACGCGCAGATTTAGTTTTGCTCGATTGGCCAGACAACAAAACGCCAGCCGTAAAAGCGACTATTTCTGGCGGGAAAATTGCATATCAATCTGCTTAACTTAGTTAGTGAACCCGATGAACAACATGACCCCGATAGCTCGAACTAAAATCAAGAACGCGAATATCGTGATGGATGGTCAAGTTGCCCTGGGCGACATCACAATGGAAGGCGGATTTATCACCGGAATTTCTTCAGATATCGAAGCGAATGAGGAAATCAACTTTGATGGTGATTACCTCATCCCCGGCTTGGTTGATATCCATACCGATCATTTTGAAAAACACGTTTATCCTCGTCCACACGTAAAGTGGGATTTCATGCGGGCTGGTATGGCTCATGATGCTCAGATTATTGGTGCCGGTGTAACCACAGTGTTTGACAGTATCTGCGTGGGCGCAACAAAAGACAATCCAAGTCGCCGAGAAATCTTAAAGCCGATGATTGAGGCATTAGAAGAAGCGCAATCACAAAATATGTTGCGAGCAGAACATTTCATCCATTTACGATGTGAAATCACAGATGAAGAAACTACCAACCTAACAAAAGACAATATCGAAAAGGATATCGTTCGCGTTATTTCCGTGATGGAACATCTTCCAGGTATTCGTCAAAGTCGCGACATTGAGGGCTATATTGAACGCAATGTTCTGCGAAGCGGCCGTACACGCGAAGAGATCATCCAAATGATTGAAACCGAAGTTGCCGACATGCTGGAAATTGGTAAAGGCGTCCGCCCAGAAATCGTCCGATTGGCCCATGAACATAATTTACCGCTCTTAAGCCACGATGATACAGAACCTGCGCATATTGATCTTGCCGTCAGTGAGAATGTTAAAGTCTCAGAATTTCCTTGCACAATTGAAGCCGCACGCCTTGCACGTAATAACGGCATGGATATCGTTGCCGGTGCGCCGAACGTTTTAAGAGGCGGCTCACAATCGGGCAATATTGCAGTGAAAGAACTTCTTGCAGAAGATCTTGTCGACATTCTCGCATCCGATTATGTCCCGCGATCTATGCTTGATTGCGCCTTTAAAATTGGCCTGTCAGACGAATTTGATGTTTCGCTACCCAAAGCAATTGATATGGTTTCACACAACCCCGCTCAAACAGCTGGGCTCAGCGATCGCGGACGTATTGAAGTAAGCAAGCGTGCAGATCTTTTACAAATCGGCATGCACAACGGCCATCCGTTTGTTAAGAAAGCATGGCGCGAAGGACGTCGTGTTCACTAACGATATTTTTCAATAAACGCATCGATATCTAAATTTCGGATATCTGGTAGCGCGTCCTTTAGTTGCGCACGGTCCCAGTCCCAATAAGCAATCTCAAGCAATGCGTCTTCTTGCTTTTCAGTAAACCGTCTTTTGATAGGTTTGGCTGCAACACCACCGACAATCGTGTAATTGGGTACATCTTTGGAGACCACAGCACCCGCACCAATAACAACGCCAGTACCAATTTTTACACCTGCTAGGACGGTAACGCCATGTCCGATCCACACATCATGACCGATGTTGACCCAATGGTCTTTGCGCCACTGAAAGAATTCAGCATCATCGTCCCCTAGCCCATAAGCGCTAGCGCGGTATGTCCAATGGTGTTGACTTGCGCGCCAGGTTGGATGATTACCTGGATTTATACGCGTATCTTTTGCAATGGAACAGAATTTTCCAATATCTGACCAAACCACATGGCAGTTTTGGACGATGTAGGAATAATCATCAAAGCTGGTCTGCATCATTGTTGTATTGGCACCAACTTCTGTCCAAACGCCCATCTGACAATCAACAACTTTCGCCGTGTTATGAATGTTAGGCGCTTCGGTGAGAGCGTGCTTTTGTGAAGGTGATTTTCGTTCTTCGTTCAAGTCGTCGATCCCGTTTAATGGATGTTTTCCGTTTTACCGATCAGCTTCATACGCAACCAACCGGAGATCCAATCGATCAGATAAACGGTGAAAATGATTAAAAAGATGATCGACCAAGCTTCTCCCCATCTATAGGCAGAGATGCGATCAGAAAGTAAGAAGCCAATGCCGCCGGCACCGACAATTCCAAGGATCGTGCCGGATCTCGTATTGGATTCAAAATTATAAAGGATGATTGACAAGATAACTGGGACAGCTTGTGGTAACACGGCATATCTTACAGATTGAATAGGGCCAGCACCTGATGCGAGGACACCGTCGACAGGTTTCTTGGAGGTGTTTTCAATCGCTTCTGAAAACAGCTTGGAAAAAGTCCCGATTTCAGACACCGCAATCGCCAATATGCCGGAGAGTGGCCCGAGACCAAATGCGCGAATGAAAATCAGCGCAAGAATAATCTGCTCAACAGCACGTAAGGTGTCAAATACGCGTCGCGATGAAAGACGGATGAAGCTTGAAGGCATGATATTTTTAGCGCCTAAGAAGCACAATGGAAAAGCAACAATAGCGCCAAGCAACGTCCCCATAAAGGACATAGCAACAGTTTCAACGAGACCCTTTAAGATCTCATACCATTCGTCATAGGTTGTCCAAATATGTGGTGGGAACATGAAAGAAAGCACCGTGCCAAATCGTTCCATACCATTCCAGATACGCAATAAAGACATATCAAACGCGTAAAAGCACCATGCAAACAAACCACCAAATAACAACCAAAGGCTCCATCGCATCACACGATCTTTTACTGGTGTTTCAAAGGCAGTTGGGACAAGCGCTTTCGCATCCTCGACCAGACGAGTTTCATCTTGAAAATAGGCCATGGTCAACCCTTCCCTGAGATGCCGATAATACGATGTCGCAAGCGTTCACTTACAAAATCGATGATGCCGACTGTAAATAATATGATGATGAAAAGTGCCGAAAGATCGGTATATTCCTGCAAAGACATTGCCTCACGGATTTCCTGTCCAAGACCGCCAGCACCGACATATCCAATGATCGATGAAGAGCGAACATTGATCTCAAATCGCAAAAATGTGTAGCTGATAATGTTGGGTATAACTTGCGGTACGACGCCATATCGAATTTGTTCAAACCAATTACCACCAGAAGCTTTCACTCCTTCAACCGGCCGCATATCAATGTTCTCATTAACTTCGGAATAAAGCTTGCCAAGCGCACCCGTTGCATGAAGGCCGATGGCAAGTACCCCAGCCATTGGACCAACGCCAAAACAAAACACAAAGATCAAGGCCCAAACCAATTCAGGCACTGTGCGAATAATTTCAAGATAACGCCGACTTAACTGAAAGACCCATTTATTTGGCGTGAGGTTTCGTGATGCGGGAAAGCTTAATAAGAACGCGCCAATAACACCCAAAATTGTGGCCATATAAGCAATTAAGATGGTCTCGATCAAAAGCCTTAACCAGACTTTCCATCGCCAAAACCATTCGCCGATATCAGCAAATAAACTATCCCATCGCAAGATTGGGAGAGTTTTATAAATATATTCGCCCAAGCGCGGTAAACCCGCCCAGATTTTCCACATGGATACGCGATCACCATTATCAAGGGTGACTTCGGTCATGTCGAAAAAACCACCAATTGAGGCGGTCACATAAAAAACGATAGCGAAAATGACAGTTGAGATAATTTGAACGCGTCGCGCGGATTTTCGCGTTTGCGCATATTCAACTTCAAACTGATCAATTACGGAAAGTGGGGGAGATAATGAGGTCATGATAACACAATTGCGCCAGAGCATAGCCCTGGCGCACTTTGATTTAGACTAGCTTGAACGACGTTGCTTTTTAAGCCAATCGCGCATTTCAACGATCCAGTCGTAACGGCTATGGTCAACTTTAATCCAACCTTTTTGGGTTGAACTGTCGCCACCTGTCATTTCTTTAAATGCAGCTGGATCTTTTTGCGGGATTGCAAATACAGCTTCCTGCATATCATCGATCAATTCCTGTGGAAGGTTACCACGTGCAGCAAATGGGCCAGATGTGATTTCAGGTGATTTCCAGATTGTGCAAACTTCGCCATCATTGATCATACCTTTGCTGACCATACGTGGAATGATGCCTGAAGTTTCATTTGTCATATATGTTGCAGCTGCATCAAATGTGCCATTTACAACTGCCTGAACACCAGCTTCGTGGCTGCCTGAAAAAGGAACAGCTTTGAAATATGTTTTTGGATCAACTTCCTGCGACAAGTTATAATAAGGAACCGCATATCCTGATGTTGAATCAGGATCGGCAAATGCTAGAACTTTGCCTTCCAGGCTTTTCAGGTCGGTTAGACCACTGTCACAACGTGTAACGAGAATAGAGTAATAACCCGTTGAATCATCGTTTTGCAAACGAGACAAAATTGGCTTCACACCACCATTTGTTTCCGTATATGCAGCAGCATATGATGATGAACCAAAGAATGCGAATTCAATCTGGTCAGCGGCAATCGCTTGAATAACACCATCGTAAGCGCCAGCTGTGAAGATCTCAACTTCCACACCAAGTTCTTTTTCAAGATACTCTTCAAAAGGTGTGTAGCGAGCAATACGGTCTTTCTCGTTTTCACCTGACAAAATGCCAAAGCGGATCGTTTTGTATTTATCTTGCCATTTGTCAGCAGCAAGTGTGGTGGATGCAGTCAATGCAGTTGCGATTGCAACAGCGCTAAATAGGATCTTCTTCATGATTTTCCCTGCCTGTTCATATAAGTATGTTGGTTTAAGTTTTGCCCAAAACTCTATCGCGGATATCGGGCACTACGCGATTTGCTGGTTGTCGTTAGATGACGATGCTTCTTCAATTGATGTTGACGTCACGCTTTCATCAATCCCTGTTTCAAGCCCTGCTTCACCATAAATATCTCGTACAAGATCATTGCTCAGCTCGTGCGCCGCGCCATTAAAACGTACTTCACCAGCGCGCATGGCAATGATGCGATCACAATATTTTCGTGCTGTATCAAGTGTATGAAGATTAACGAGAACGGTGATGCCATCGTTTTGATTAATCGTACGTAACGAATCCATCACCCGGGTTGCGTTGGCCGGATCAAGTGATGCGATCGGTTCATCAGCTAAGAGAATTTTCGGGTTTTGAACGAGCGCTTTTGCAATCGCGACACGCTGTTGCTGACCACCTGATAAGGTCCCTGCTCGCTGCAATGCTTGTTGTACCATGCCAACCCGATCAAGCGCACGGATAGCTAAAGCGCGCTCCTCGTCGGTATATTGGCGCAACATAGAGGATACAAAATCATGATGCGCGATGCGGCCCACCAAGACATTGCTTAAAACATCCATGCGTTCGATGAGGTTGAACTGCTGAAATATCATGGCGCATGAAGCACGCCATAAACGCAAATCGCGACCTTTAAGTTCTGTTACATTTGTCCCATCAAACGAAATGGTGCCCGATGTTGGATCCGCTAACCGATTAATCAATCGCAACAGGGTCGATTTACCAGCCCCAGAACGACCAATAACGCCAACCATTTGACCTGATGGAATATTAAGCGTGACATTATTGACGGCATGCAGTTCGCCAAAAGTTTTGCGTATTTTGGAAATTTGAAGCATGGGGCTTGAACCTTCTCGTTTCAACTGAGAGGAGTTCTAGCCCATGAAGTTGTCAGTATTTTCAACTATACATGTCGCGGATAAAAATCTTTTGATTCCAAACACTGACAGTTTAACGACAGATTTGTGTCAGTGATCAAAAAAGGAGACTATTTAGATCGAGGAAAACTACTTCACTTTTTCACGCAAACGATCGGTAATCCATTCCATAATCAATACAATAACGAAGATCGATAAGATGATCGCAGACGCCTTGTGATACTGGAATAGATCAAATGCGGATTTAAGCTCTTGTCCAATGCCACCAGCACCGACCAGACCGAGCACAACAGAAGATCGTATGGCTTTTTCAAGAGCGAACAAAGTAGTATTAATCAAAGATGGCATTGCGTCCGGCAAGACCACACTCATTAGGATGCTAAATTTCGATGCGCCAATTGCATCCAACGCAACCTGTGGCTCCTGATCAGAATCTTCCATCGCTTCGGCAAAGAAACGGCCACAAAAACCAATTGTATCAACAACGATTGTCATGGTGCCAGCGACGGCTCCCAGACCAACAGTAACAACGAAAATCAGCGCCCATACCAAGTCAGGGATTGTTCGAAATAATGAAACAAGGCCTTTGAACAAAAAGGAGCCAAATGGCAGTGGAGATATCCGACGTGCGGAAAGCCAAGCAATTGGCAAACTCAAAATAACGCCAAACACGGTTCCGGCGATCGCAATTTGTAATGTTTCAAGAAGACGCCACCCCATGCGAACAAGAAATGCTGGATCCGTTTCTGGAGGCAGCATGCGGTCCATCAGATTAAATATTCTAGGGATCCCATCCCAAAGCCGCTCAGGTGAAGGACTAACTTGACCAATCGAAGCGATGAGCAAAGCACCTAATCCCACATAGACAGCAAAGTGAAGCGCCGGGATACGAGGAAACCTTGAATAGATTTCAATCTTTTGAGCTTTTTGTAACTTTTGAGAAGATGCGATCGGAGCGCTCATTTTAATGGTCCAATGTAACTAATATGTGGAATTTTTATTGATCAAATACGCCGTGGAGATCGGCCTTTGAAACTTCGCCACTTGGTTTGTCGAAGTGAATTTTGCCGCTTTTTAAAGCGATGACGCGATCCGAGTATGAAACGGCGTGCTCCATATCGTGGGATGTAAAAATGAGCGTAATATTGTTCTCACGTGCTAGATCAACAAATTGCTGCATCACAGTGTGTCCAGATGCAGGATCAAGGCTCGCCGCTGGTTCGTCTGCAATAAGCAATCGTGGTTCGCGCACCAGTGCTCGAGCAATTGCAACGCGTTGCGCCTGACCGCCTGACAAAGAATCTGCGCGATCTTTTGCTTTATCAGAAAGCTTGACGGCTTCGAGCGCATGCATGGCTTTCTCTCGCCAGTCTTGGGGCGCAAATGCTTGATTAAACGCACGCCAACTACCCTTTTGCCCAAGAAAACCATGGACGACATTTGTGTGGGCAGATAATCGCTTAACCAGACCGTGATTTTGAAACACAAAACCGATTTGTTTTCGAATGTTATGACGTTGTTGACGTGTCGCAGTTCGCTTAAATCTTGTACCTAAAACCTCAACATCGCCATCTGTATTTTCATGAAGCCCGACTAAACATTTTAAAAGGGTCGATTTGCCAGCGCCGTTGGATCCAATTAATGCAACCGTTTCGCCTTCGCGAATATGAAGCGAAATGCCATTAAGAATGACATTTTCCTTATCATAGGATTTCTTGAGATTTTGCACGCGCAATATGGGCGCCATGACTTTTGAATTATCTGAAAGCGGGACATCCGACATCAATTCAGACGAAATAGATTTGCTTGGGGTGTTGTCAGACAATACAGGATCAGGCGAAGTCATAATATGGGGTCCAACTTTGTGATAAGTTGATTGAAAAAGGGGCGTTTTTAAACGCAGTAGCCGGACAAGCCCGTTTTACTAAGCTTGCCCGGAATAACTCAACAAGGTGGGTTAAAATTATCCACCAACGAATGCTGTGAATGTGTCGACACCAATTGTTTGATACATGGAACGCACATAATCATAGTCAGCATCATTTACGGTTTCGAGGAAGAAACCACCGCGATATTTGTCGTTTTCTTCACTTGAAAGAACAGCTTCCATCATCGCTTTACCGTCTGTTGTGAAAGCTTTTTTCACTTTCTCAATAACAGAAGCATCGACGCTTTTTGCCGCAACCAAAATATCGTTTGGTAGATCTGGACCACGTGCAACAACTGTAAATGCAACATCTGGATAAGCTTTGCGCGCTTTATTCAGGTGACCAAAATTCATGCCAATACCTTGAATGTCGCCACGAATAAGAGCTTCAATTGCTACGTTACGTTTGATGATCTGAGCGTCATAATCAACACCATATTCCAAGCCCAGATCGGCAAGTGCCTGCGCTGGCCCAAGCTGCTGTGATGTTGAACCAACAGAACCGTATGATACGATTTTGCCTTTCAAATCTGCAGCAGTTTTAACATCACCACCAGCGATGGTTACGATCTGACCAAAGTAATCAGGACGCTGCCAAGCCACAACAATTTGCGGATCAGTCAGCTCTTTCAAAATCACGTATTCTGCAGGACCAGTAAGAACGAAATTCACCTGATCAGCTTTCATAGCTTCAACAGCGGCTGTGCGAGAGCTCACTGGAATAAGCTCAACGCTTAGGCCAGTTGATACTTCAAGTGCCTTTGCCACAGCACCAAAATCATTTTGTAATTCTTCAAGACCTTCAACGTCAGTTACAGCCATTTTAATATCAGCGGCCATTGAAGTGAAAGTTGTCGCAATCGCAAGTGCAGCACCTGCAAAAAGTGAACGGATCATTTTGGTTTCTCCCAATTATCTGTTCGTTAGGTTTAAAGTTGGAAGTCCTTCCTACGAAACGCGATTGACACTAACGTGAATTATACACAACGAATTTATGACAGTTTGAAGCTCGTTTTGGCTTTGCAATGCCAAACGTCATGGATCTGAAATATTCTTGGTTTAAAGAAAACGCTCCTGCTTCGGAGCCATCCATTGATCCAAATCCTCACTCAGATTGCACGTGACTTTCGCAATCCAATCACCCTTCGCATAG
>JAHDFS010000006.1:51545-52923 GCA_020628035.1 Rhizobiaceae bacterium | reverse complement strand
GATCTTGACTTCCGCACCACGCGAACCGCAAACGCTCCCCCTCTCTCACATCCACCAATCATCGTTTTCTAAAACAACTTCGATCGCATCATCGTGCAGATCTTCAGCCCATTGAGATACGGCTTTGCCGGATATCACCTTATCAGGGCTAATATCGGCCAAGGGCTGCATAACAAAGGCGCGGTCGGTCATGCGTGGATGGGGTACTTCCAGCCCCTCCTCTGAGATCACATCATCGCCGAAATATAAGATATCAATATCCACTAATCGTGGTCCCCAACGTTCGGCGCGCACGCGGCCATGCTTTTGTTCAATATCGAGGCATTTTTCAAGCAGAGCACGCGCGCTTAAACTTGTCTCAACCAAAAGACAGGCATTTAAAAATGGCGGCTGATCGGTTTTGCCCCAAGGCGGGGTTTTATAAAGCTTGGAGACTTGCAGCACTTCAATATCAAGCTGATGCGCCAAGTGACTAATCACATTAATCAAATTCTGCTGCGTATCACCCAAATTTCCGCCAATACCAAGCGCCGCTTGCGTTAAATTTTCACTCATCGCGCGGTCTCAACACAAACTTCAACATGGTCCAACACACCTTGAATTGGTGCAGATGGTTTACGCACCGTGACCTTGGCCTTTTGCACCAGATTAAAACTGTCGATAATATTTTGCCCAATGAAATGCGCCAAAGTCTCAATCAAGTCATATTTGGTGTTGGTCACGGTATCTTCCACCAACGCGAAAACCTCGCCGTAGTGAACGGTATTTTCCAACTGATCATCAGCGATGTTTTCAGATTTTGTTACATCCAATTCAACATCGATGAAAAAACGCTGGCCGATCTTTTTTTCTTCGGGAAAAACCCCATGATAGGCATAAAATGAGCAGTTTTTGAGCGTGATCTTGATAATATCGGTCAAGATGTCATCCCTTCTTTTAAAACCTGTGCGATCAATCCATCTGCAACAGATAACGCATCGCGATTGGTAGCAACATCGTGAACGCGAAATATCGCGCCGCCCATGGGCCTTAAGAGCGCAGATGTCGCTGAGGTCCCAACATCACGATTATCCGCATCCTGCCCTGTTAAAGCACCAATGAAACGTTTACGTGAAGATCCAATTAGATACGGATAGTTGAGCACATGTAACTCTTCAAAGCGCAACATAAGCGATAGATTTTCGTCCAGAGTTTCCTTGGCAAAACCAAATCCCGGGTCGAGCACAATCGCCTCGTCTTTAATTCCCGCAATCTGCGCAAGCTTCAGCGAAGTTTCAAACCAGTTTAACTGATCTTGGATCATATCGGTGTGTTTTGCGCGATCACGACCCGTATGCATAATGCAGACCCCTGCACGATGCTTTGCGGCAACATTTGC
>JAHDFS010000006.1:10707-51445 GCA_020628035.1 Rhizobiaceae bacterium | reverse complement strand
CACGACCCGTATGCATAATGCAGACCCCTGCACGATGCTTTGCGGCAACATTTGCAATTTGTGGCTCCCGTTGAAGCCCCCAAACATCATTGATAATGTGCGCGCCTGCGGATATGGCCAGATCAGCCGTTGTCTCGCGGTAGGTATCAATGGATAGAATAGCATCAAAATTGGCCGCAATTGCTTCAATCACGGGTAACACGCGGTCTTGCTCCTGCTGTGCCGTGACAGGATCTGCACCAGGACGGGTGGATTCACCACCAATATCCAAAATTTGTGCACCTTCGCTGATGTGTTTTTCGGCAGATTTGAGCGCCTCGTCTAGACTGTTGATCAATGCGCCATCAGAAAAAGAATCCGGCGTAATATTCATGATCGCCATGATGATGGCCTTTGGGCCTAACGTTATCTCTTTACCGTGCGCTAGCTGCCAAATACGCGGTTTAAAACAAGAAATATTGGAACGAATAGATGTCAACATAAGAAAATTTGTCCCAGAACACGCCAAACGCCAACAAATTTGTCAGCAAACATCTCTATATCGGTAAATGCGAGGCGGTGTATAGCGGAAATTAAAAGAATCGCAGCCCAATTGGGTTGGGGCGCGAATAGTCGACGATTGGGTCAATTTAAGTCAAGCAGTAATCGCTAACTGCCCATTTTATCAACTAATTGATGAAATTTGCCTATTATTTTGTCAAATTATATCGATAACATTTCAGGATAGTCGCATCAAAAAGCGTCAGCTATCCCTTACATAAGTTTAGTTTTTACGATTCGTCATGTACTCCCGGCGCAGAAGGTATAAAACACGTTCCTCCCATGTCTTTTATACAGCGCCCAATTCGCCTCACCCCATTCTTGCGGTGAGGTACTTTTTTTAAGCTTGTTGGGATGGGATATGTACAATTAATCCATCAAGTTCATCTGACACAGTAACCTGACAAGACAAGCGCGAGGTTTCCTTCATTTCAAAGGCAAAGTCGAGCATATCTTCTTCCATGGCTTCTGGCGAACCCACTTTTTTGCTCCAAGCATCGTCAACATAAACGTGACACGTTGCACATGCGCAAGCACCGCCACACTCTGCCTCAATGCCAGGCACAGAGTTTTTGACTGCATTTTCCATCACTGTTGATCCATTTTTTGCATCAACAACGAATTCTTTTCCATCTGAAGAGATATATGTAATCTTGGCCATTAAATTTACGGGTCCCTAAAAAATTTCACAGCACTCAAATCACAGTGTTATTGAGAGCGCAACCCTAAATTCATGAATTTTCCAAGCTTACATGCGGTTTAGCGACGCAATAAAACTGCTGGCTTTGACCACCGAATTTGAAAATGCTGCAAGTGAAGCTGCATCAGCTGGATTTGCTTTCACGCGAGCAGCCCGGTCCGCAACGTCAAATGCGCCGATGCTGTCCGCAGCATTGTGCACATCTTCAGCTATTTTTGCGCGCGCATCTTCTTCGCAAGACGCCATTTCAGCCAAACATTCACGAACTTGCTTTGCAAACAAAGTCAAAAGTTCATTTTCAAGGTCTGAATCCCCTGAAGTCTGTTTGGAAAGGTGTAGCATATCGATCGGACGATCGTCACTGGCGCGACCAGACCCAAATTCTGGGGCCTCCAGTATAATTTGATTTAAAGCCATTTTGTCCCCGTTTTCTTTTATGTTTTCTGCAATTTAAGCACGGAGGTAAATGTTTTTTGTTAATCTGTCGCCGAACAGCCTTATTTTCGTCAAATATGGTTAACAGACCATAAACCTATATTTTGCAGGGACTTAATGATGGGCGTATTTTTCCCAAGTTGAATTGTGGCACTTCTGCCTGTGTACGAATGCCTTCATCTCATTGTTAAACCTACAGAAATGTGGCAAAACACAACATTGATATGTTTTGCATGAGGCTATGGCGAGTTTAAGCGGGGACAAACGCGCAGGTTTCAATTGAACGGCCCAACGGATCTTTCGAGGGTCATTCGTAGTTTACTCGTGGGTCATGGCTGCAAAACGCGTACAAACAAAATGAGGAAGTAGCGGTATGGCAAAAGAGCCCGCTGGTCAGAAAAAAGATCATTCAAACGCTGCCAAAGGCGGCAATGCTCAAGAGGCTGATTTCTCTCTTGATGAAAAGTCATTTGAAGATCTAGAGCAACAAGTATCAAGCGCTGCGAGAGAATTAGCATCTGCGCCTGACACATCAGATAAAACTGCATCCAATGCAAGTTCTACTGGCTCAAATGATAAAGCAGATGTAGCGCCGTCAGAACCAAAAAGAGTTCCCGCCCCTACAACGCAGATCGATTTTGATCCTGCAAATGATGATTCTGGACTAAAATCGTCACCGCTCCTTGCTGCGCTCGATCAGCGCGTGTCAGGTTCAGCCTATACATTTGCTATTTTGTTGTCCCTTGTCTGGATTGCAGGCGTTGGTGCAGCAGCTTATTACCTTTTTAATGAAAATATCACCGCCATTACCAATGCCAACGATTTTATCAATGACCCTTTCTTAATTGGTGCAGTACTCGTTGCGATTATTCCGACATTTATCTTCTTTGCCTTTGCCATCATGGTCACAAGAGCCCGCGAATTTAAAGTTGCCGCGCGCGCAATGACACATGTTGCCATCCAATTGGCAGATCCAGAAACACGCGGAACCGGTAAGATCACCACAGTTGGTCAGGCCATCCGTCGCGAAGTCAATGCCATGAACGAAGGCATTGAACGCACAATTGCGCGTGCATCTGAACTCGAAACACTCGTGCATTCTGAAGTAAACGCGCTTGAGCGCAGTTATACAGATAATGAAATGCGTGTGCGCGGTCTTGTGACCGATCTTAGTAACGAGCGCGACGCGATCATTTCTTATGCCGAACGTTTACGCACATCCATTGTCGGCGCGCGTGATGAACTCAAAGATGAGTTGGGCCAGGCTGGGGATGAAATTGCAATGCGCATCGCCCTTTCTGGCGAAACAGTAGCGCAATTAATGGATACGCATTCTGCGACACTGCAGGAGCGTACAATGGATATCACCCATTCCATCCAAAACCTGTTTGACCAAAACTCAGAGAATCTTTTAAACAATCTGCGTACTTCAGGTAACGATATTACCGGCGAAATCGACAGCAGACTGAATATGATCAGCTCTCAATTTGTGTTACAAAGCAAAGAGTTACTATCTGATTTTGAAACACGGGTTAACACACTTGATTCAACTGCTGAACGTCTAAATGAGACAATCAACGAGCGCACACGACAGTTAAATGAAGCGCTGTCAGCCCGCAGCTCAGAGATCAATGATTCGCTTTCAATTGGACAACGCGCTATAGAACAAGGTTTGAGTGACGTTATTAATTCAATGAATGCCACATTGGATGAAAAAGGCGCAGCATTCCGTCAACAACTTAAAACCAGTGCTGATGAAGCCGTTATGGATATTGATCTGCGTTCAGGCTTGGTTGGCGAACAAATGCTTGCTGCTAGTAGCGAAGTTAATACTAGCTTTGCTGAAAATATCGAGAAACTTGCCGCGACCCTTGATCAACGCACATCAGCCTTCAATGCAACTGTGAAAGATGGTGTCGCAGAGGTCAATGAGACGCTGACCGCCAGCAATTTTAATCTCACCAATATCATTGAAACGGGTGTTGATAAGCTGAGCGGCCACGCAGATACACTTAAAAATGCAGCTGATAGTGCTGTTAACAAGATCGATGAAAGCTTTATGGCCAACAACATGGCTATCGATATGGCAATCACAACAGGCGTTGAAAACCTCAACAAGACGCTTTCTGATGGCTCTGCAACAATTGAAGGCCATACAAAGGGCATCACTGCCGATCTAACGCGCAACCTGGTGGATCTTAGTGAAACACTTACAACGTCACAATCTGCACTTGATCAGAGCATGAGCAAAGCGGTTGAAGACATCAATGTTTCGATGAAATCACGGACAGATGCCATCAATGCTGTTGCGCAAGACAGTATCAAGCAGCTTGAAAACAGTTTTGATCAGCGCACGAATAGCATTGCAAATATCACGCAGGAATCTGTCGACAAGCTTGGTGCAACACTGGACGAGAAGACCAGCAACTTTGCCAATACAGCCCAGTCTTCAATCAATGCGCTTGATGCATCACTTCAAGATCGCACTGAGAAAATGGATAATCTCAGCAAGATGACGATTGAGGCCATTGAAGGTTCGGTTAAACGCACAGCGGATTCCCTGGAAACTATTACCAGTGAAGGCATTCAATCGCTTGATATGTCCATTCAGCTACGCGCTGAAACCATGCAAAATATTGCGACTGAGAATATGACCAAGCTTGATAACGCGCTTCATGAGCGCGCCAACGAACTTGATTCCATCGCAAAACGTAACATCGATCGCCTTGAGCAAACCCTCACTGATCGCACAAATGCAATGGAAACCATTTCTGGTGAAGGCGCAAACTTAATTACCAAAGCCATGGATACAATGACAGACGCCCTCTCCGGCGCGCTTGATCGCGAATCCAGCAAAATCTCTGTTGCCTTGATGAGCAATGAAGAAAAGCTTGGTAACTTGCTCACAGAAAAAGCCAATTCCTTGGAAGAGAAAGCAAATGCGATCTCCTCTATTGCAAGTGGTTCCATCAACACGATTTCATCTGCTGTTGAGAATTCACTGCAGAAAGTCGAGCAACATGCTGCGTCCATGACAGAGCAAACACTCGATGCGATTACATCCATTGATAACGCTGTTGAGCAGAAAACCGACCATGTTGAAAAACGCTTTGGCATTTTAAACTCAACACTATCTGATGGTCTTGATCGCGTCTCAACCACATTGGGTGAGCAAGCGATTTCGCTCGCAAGCACACTAAAATCAAGTGTGTCTTCTGCAACAACTGATCTCGGTCAAGAAGCTGCACGTGCACAAGAAGCATTGCGCGCCGTAACAAGTGAATTTGGTGACAGCATCAGCAAAACCAGCGAAGAGCTTAATCAGTCTATCGATGACAAATTGGGTGCGCATACCAAACGTTTGACGGAAAGCGTCAACACTGCGGCAACGCATCTTGATGAAGCTTTGAGCATCCGTTCAAATGAATTGTCAGAAAAACTTGGTGCACATACGCAGGCTATGACCGAAAATGTCAGCGCTCTGACATCAGAAGCTGCAAAAATGCAAGAGATTTCAACGGTCACCAACCAGTTGAACGCGAAGCTTTCAGAAAATACTCAGGAGCTTGCAAGCTTTATGGGTGAGAAGCTCAGCCCGCTTGTTAACGAGATTGCCGAGACAACAACAAATGCAACGCAGGCGCTGCGCGAAACAGCGCGAGCTGGTGCTGAGCAATTGAAAGCAGAGAACCAAGCGTTGATCGATGCCATTGCAACACGTAGCAGCGAAACACTAACAGCTGTTCGCGATGCAAGTGCTAGCCTCTCACAAAATACAGCAATCATCCTAGAGAAGATGAATGAAAGCAGCACAACCATTAACGACTCCATCCATCAGGCGTCTGCGAATATCTCGCTTATCAATACACGTCTGAATGAGACCGCGGATAACTTGTCTGATTCGACCGAAAAAGCTTCAAGCCTTGTGTCTAATTCTGCGGATATCCTAGCCAAAAACATTGGCCAACTTGGTGGAATTTCAAACACAACACTCAACCAGATTGCCAGCATCAGCGAGCATTTTGAACAACATTCAAATGTTCTTTCATCTGCAACAGACCTTTTGGGTGAAGCACAAAACAGGCTGTCTTCAACCATGGATGAGCGCAAGGACGCGCTTGATCGTCTGTCTTCAAGCCTGGTTGCACGTTCTGAAGAAGTCGAGCGCAACATGCGTTCACTGATTGATATTGTCGATGGTGCATTTACACAAGCGGCAACGCTGACATCAAATGCAGCAGGCACGATTGATCGTGAGCTTAAATCTTCTGTCAGCGATGTGGATAGCCTCATCAAAGACACTGAACAACGCTCGGTCAATGCAGCACAAGTTCTTCGCAACACACTCCGCGAAGCTGTTGATGAAGCGGTAAGCCGCTTCTCAGGCGCAACCGAGGAAATTCGCGTCACCGCTGGCAGCATTCGCAAGGAGTTGAACGAGACACGCGATGAGCTCAAAAAAGGTGCGTTTGACTTGCCAGAAGAAACGCGCGAAAGCGCAGCCGCAATGCGCCGCGCTGTTGCTCAGCAAATTGAAGCACTTCAGGAATTGTCATCACTTGTGTCAAAATCAACTCAGACACTGGATGCAAACCCCTCACCTGCATCAAACCGTTCATCAGCTCGTGAACGTGTCGCAACGACGCCTGAAATTGCTACCCAGGAATTGCGTCCAACCCATGATGCGATTGTAGACAACAATGATAATGCACGATGGGTGAGCAACTTGATCAAAGGTGCAGACACACAAGAAGCTCCTGCACCGGCTCCGGCGCAACCAACACGTCAGCCGCGCAAACCGCAGCATGTGGTTGAATCGCTCAACTCGCTGTCTGTTGATATCGCCCGTGCCATTGATCATGACGCATCTGTCGAACTATGGCAGAGATACCAGCGCGGAGAGCGAGATATCTTTACGCGTCGCCTGTATACAATCAAAGGTCAAAAGACATTTGATGACATCCAGTCAAAATATGCGCGCGAGCCAGAATTCCGCAAGGCAGTTGATCGCTATATGACTGACTTTGAAAAACTACTATCAGATGTCTCACGCAATGACCCAAGCAATGTGATTGGTCAAAGTTATCTGACATCAGATACAGGCAAAGTTTACACCATGCTGGCCCATGCCAGTGGGCGTTTAAAATAAAACAGCCTCAACACGAATAAAAAAAAG
Source organism: Rhizobiaceae bacterium (assembly GCA_020628035.1). GTDB lineage: Bacteria > Pseudomonadota > Alphaproteobacteria > Rhizobiales > Rhizobiaceae > Lentilitoribacter. Next base: position 44,594 of record JAHDFS010000006.1, on the reverse strand, counting down.
CCGCTTGGTCAAATAGATCAGGCGGCTTTTTTATTTAGCTTTTTGAAAGTTCATCTTACATATTTCGCCGCCCATGATACAATGTCACGCGTGACAATCGTTGATGCCAAATCCAAAGCAGAAATATAATCATCATTACCGGTGCCAGCTGCGGTCACAGACGAGCTAAATATACGTTGAGCTCTTACGACACCATTTCGATCATTGAGCACTTTTACCGATATTGCCACATCCGCAGATCTTGGAGAGGATACATTGATTTCAAAGGCACGGATGGATGTAACAATTTGATAGTCAATCGCTAATCCCTCGCCCGGTAATCCAACACCGCCTACAAGACCTGAATTTTCAAAAGCTTGAGCAAGTTTAGATTGGACAACGCGAGGCAATCTGTCATTCCACTGTGCATCGGCCAAATACTGGACTGCAGACGGTGACGTACGCACCACAACTTTATCACTATCAAGCGTTTTTAAGGCCACAGGTTCAGCGATTAATATCTGCCGGCGAGAGTTACGCTTTTTCTCTGCGATCTCGATATCTTGTTGGGAAAGGGTGAAGGTGTCAGGGATAGATGCATTACCACCGCCGAGAACACAGCCACTTAGCACCAAGCAAGTCGACAAAGCCAAGAGACTACGCAGCACGAGAATTCTCCAACAGTTTCACATCAATCATTAAAATCGACCCATTCATAAACCAAAGTGAGATATTTATAAAGCCTTAACGTCTGGTTCGACCGTCAAACTGTTTCACTGTTTCGCCGCCAAAGAGAAGCCTTTGCGGGTTCTTCTCAATTTCAGAAATGCTACGCTCAATCCGAGAAATCGAGCGACGTGTTTCAACAACCAAAGCTTCAACATCTTGAAGGCCTGCGCCCGTAAATCTTTCTAAATTACTTGCGATTGGTCCAATTCGTCGGTTCAAGTTAGCAGCAACATCCTTAAACGCTTTTAATGTCTCCTGCGCTTCGCTCATGAGGCTCGAAGAATCTCCATCACCCAAAAAGCCATCTAGCTTTGCAAGCACACCATCAACACGGGTGGATGCTGCGTTCAAACGCATTGCAATTTCGCTCACATCCGTAATCATCTGATCAATATCGTCTGACCGACCACCCACACTTGCGACAACTTTTTTCGCTTCTGAAAGTGTTTCTCTTGCATCGGTACCCGCTGATGAAATATCTGACAGCGCTTGACGAACAATTGCCGGATTAACTTCCGCCAATAATGTATCGACCTTTTCTGTCGCGCTATTCAGTTTTTTAGCCGTTTCACCAACTGTCGAGATCATCTCATCAATGTCAGACGAACGTCCGCCAACCGTTTCAACCACTTTCTTGGCTTCTGATAGGGCAACACGGGCATCAGCGCTGGCTGTTGAGATATCCTCAAGTGTTTTGCCAATCTGACCCGGTTTCACTTCAGCAAGCAATGCATCAACCTTTCCGCTGGCCGCATTTAATTTTTGCGCTGTTTCTGAAACATCGGCGATCATCTTAGAAATATCATCAGAGCTAGCGCCAATACCCGAAATGGCTTGTTTAGCCTGCTCTATTGCTTCACGCGCATCATTGCTGGCCGCTGTGATATTTTTCACCGTTTCACCGATCTGGCCGGGTTCAACTTCCGATATCAGCTTGTCAATTTTTGCCAAGGATGTTGTGGCTTCACCGCTTAGTTTTTCAAAATTAGCGAGTGTGTTATCGATCTTTTGCGGATCAATGGACGTAATCAAACGATCAGCAGATGCCAATGTACCATCAATACGAACAGACAAAGTTTGAATGGTTCCAGTCAAACTGGAAACGCTTTTTAAGAACTCATCAATACCATCGGCGTTGTCCGTAAGCGCTTTGGAAAAAGTTTCAGCATTTTTGAGCGTTGCATTGATTGGATCTTGCGCCGTGGTGACAAAATTCTCAACCTGCTCAACAATGGCATCGGTCCGCTCCATAATATTCTCAGCGGTTTCCAACAAATTCGCGATCCCAGAAGGAGAAGCTTCAAACTGAATACTGGTCCCCTCGTCAAAGGCTTTTTGCAAGATATCTGTGCCAGCACCTTCAGGGGTAGAAATTTCAAGGATCGAAGCTCCGGTTAATCCCTGTGCTTCAAGCTTGATAATTGTGGACTGATTAATAGGCGTATCAACGGAAATTTCCGCGCGTGCGTTGACAAATTTGGGTTGGCTAAGATCGATATTTACCCCTGTAACTTGCCCCACAGGTATACCGTTAAAACGGACCGGAGCACCAACATTTAATCCAGCGGCAGAACCAGGGATCTGAACCACAATTCGAGCAAACTTTCCCGTCTGCCAAAGCTCAGCATACCAATAAATAAATCCAAACGCTGCGACCGTCACGAAAACCGCGAATAACCCTACAATGGTATAATTTGCCTTAGTTTCCATTCTTTACGATCCTTCCAGGCGCACAATAGACCGCGCACGCCGACCTCTAAAATAGGATTGCACCCAGTCATCTTCAAATGCAAGCATAGTATCAATGTCGCCAGCAACCAAAACGCGTTTCTGACCTAATACAGCTATACGATCGCAGACTGAAAACAGACTATCTAAATCGTGTGTCACCATATAAACAGTTAAACCAAGTGTGTCGCGTAACTTTGCAATGAGATCATCAAATTCGGCAGCGCCAATGGGATCAAGGCCGGATGTTGGCTCATCCAAAAACAAAAGATCTGGATCAAGTGCCAGCGCACGCGCCAATGCTGCGCGTTTGATCATGCCACCTGAAAGCTCGGATGGATATTTATCCGCAGCATTGGGTGCCAAGCCAACCAACTCAATTTTCAGGCGAGCGAGATCATCCATCAAATTTTGCGGAATACTTAAATATTCGCGCATCGGAACTTGGATATTCTCCATAACCGTAAGTGACGAAAATAATGCACCTTGCTGGAACAACACGCCAAGACGCATATCAATTGCGATACGCTCTTCATCTGAAATATTGTCGTAATCCTTGCCGAGAATATGAACCTGTCCCGCCTGACGTTTAATCAAACGCAACATAGTCCGCATCAATACAGATTTTCCTGTGCCGGATGCGCCAACAAATCCCAAAATCTCACCACGATGCACATCCAGATCTAAATCCTTGAGAACCTGATGCTCACCAAATGCAACAGATATCCCACGCGCAGACAGGATGATTTTGTCTTTATCATTCATCGCTACCGGCTGTTCTGTATGCAAAAGATCACTCATGTCATCACCATCTAGAAATCAATCGCAGCATAGAAAATGGCAAATATTCCATCGATAACAATAACCAGGAATATCGCCTTCACCACAGATGCCGTTACGCGACGACCAAGGGATTCAGCACTTCCTCCGACCTTCAAACCTTCAACGGCTGCAATGATACCAATGATGATAGCCATGAAAGGTGTTTTAATCATGCCCGAGGTGAGTGTCGTATAGTCAATAAACGCCTTCATTCTGGATAAAAACACGTTAAATGGCACTTCAGAGTAAAAATAAAGCACCATTGCAGATGCAAAAAGAGCCGCAAAATTGGCAACTATTGTCAATAATGGCAGCACCAAGATAAGCGCGATTAGCCTTGGAAAGACCAAAACGCCTACGGGGTTTAAACCCATGACTTGAAGCGCATCCACTTCTTCTCGCATTTTCATAGAGCCAATTTCGGCGGTAATCGCGCTGCCAGACCGACCAGCAATCATAATGGAAGTGATCAACACACCCACTTCGCGCAGTTGCAACACACTGACCAAGTCGGCTGCAAATACCTCCGCGCCAAAAGCGCGCAATTGAAAGGCTGCCTGCTGCGTGATAATCGCGCCAATCGCCAAAGACATTAAAACTACAATCGGAACAGCACGCACCCCAATGTGGTCCATTTGCGTGACAATTGCTGCAGGTGATGCGCCGGTTCTGCGCCCCTCTTTTAATTGCCCACCTTGGATTGTCGCACCCAAAATATTGAGGCCCATGATGATGTCTGAATAGATTGCGCGACAGCCTCTAAGGCTGCGTTCCACAATGCGATGAAAAATACTGGGTTTTTGCTCATTTTCATCTTCATTCGGATCATGCAATTTCGCCGGGATCTTTGATAAGAGCGACAAAATATTTTCACCGGCGTCATTAATCTTAAAAGTAGTGCCATTTGCTTCGCACGCATTGGTGAATTGATGAACCAACCATGCACCTGCCGTATCGAAATTCGTAACACCTGACATGTCGATAATCAGTTGCTTCTTGCGCGATTGATCAGGGATTTTCGGGAATTCGACAGCCACATGCTCAATCGCATCATGACGCCACTCGCCAATCAATTTAACGATGCCATCATCGCCATCGTCGAGCACTTCAAATCGCGCAAGACGCGTACTATTTTGACTGGCATTCTTATTCATGGAACCTGTTTTAACCATTATGAAACTGATTGTCACCGATCTATATCGCGCATCTTGTACTTGTCAGACAAAATTTCGTTTTCAGCAACATAGTTTAGCGCTAAAGAATGTAGCAATTTCATGTTCATTTATGCAATTATGGCAATGAGTCGCTACAATAATTAGTCTACAGGAAAAAATTTGATGGATAATGGTGGGAATAGTAAGCAACAACAAGAATCTGATGATCTTGATAGCCAGGCGCTATTTTATCACAATTATCAAAAACCCGGTAAATTAGAAATCCAAGCAACAAAGCCCTTGGGCAACCAGCGAGATCTAGCGCTGGCCTATTCTCCAGGTGTTGCAGCGCCCTGTCGCGCCATTGCAGATGATCCAAATACGGCGGCGCTTTACACAGCGCGGGGCAATTTGGTTGCGGTGGTGTCAAACGGAACCGCAGTACTCGGCCTCGGTTCGATCGGACCACTTGCCTCAAAGCCAGTGATGGAAGGTAAAGCGGTTCTTTTTAAAAAATTCGCCGACATCGACGTTTTCGATATCGAAATGGATGCCAAAGATGTCGACCGCATGGTCTCGGTTGTGTCTGCTTTAGAACCCACATTTGGCGGCATCAATTTGGAAGATATCAAAGCACCGGAATGTTTTGAGGTTGAAGAACAACTTCGCGAGATCATGGATATCCCGGTCTTTCACGATGATCAGCATGGGACTGCAATCATTGTGGCTGCCGCTGTCCTAAATGGCATCGAGCTCGCTGGCAAAAACATTGCGGATGTGAAAATCGTAACGTCTGGCGCGGGTGCTGCAGCTCTTGCCTGCCTTAATCTCCTTGTTTCAATGGGCGCCAAACGCGAGAACATTTGGGTCCATGATATTGAAGGCTTGGTCTATGAAGGCCGCACGTCTCAAATGGATCGCTGGAAATCCATCTATTCGCAAAAATCGGACAACAGAAAATTGGAAGAATCCATTGGTGATGCTGACGTATTCTTGGGCCTTTCTGCAGCCGGTGTTTTAAAGCCTGAATATTTGGAAAAAATGGCCAAGCAACCATTAATTCTGGCGCTTGCCAATCCAACACCGGAAATCATGCCCGACATCGCGCGGGAAGCCAGACCAGATGCAATGATTTGTACTGGTCGCTCTGATTTTCCCAATCAAGTTAATAACGTGTTGTGTTTTCCTTATATCTTCCGGGGTGCACTTGATTGCGGCGCGCGTACCATCAATGAAGAGATGAAAATCGCAGCCGTAAAAGCGATTGCGGAACTTGCACGTGAGGAACCGTCCGAACTTGCAGCACAAGCCTATTCCGGCGAAACGCCGGTCTTTGGACCAAATTATTTGATCCCCTCTCCTTTTGATCAACGTTTGATCCTGCGCATTGCACCCGCTGTTGCGAAAGCTGCTGAAGAGTCCGGCGTAGCAGCACGTCCAATCGAAGACATGGATGCCTATATTGATCGTCTCAACCGGTTCGTGTTCCGCTCAGGTTTCGTTATGAAGCCGGTCTTTGCTGCCGCGCGAGCAGCAGAACGCAAACGCGTGATCTTCTGTGAAGGAGAAGATGAGCGTGTATTGCGCGCAGCTCAAGTGCTTATTGAAGAACAGGTGGCTGAACCCACCCTTGTTGGTCGACCAGAAGTTATTGAGCAGAGGCTGCGCCGCTTTGGTTTGCGCCTCAACCTTGAAAAAGACTTAAATGTTGTCAATCCGCAAAGCGATCCTCGGTATCGAGATTATGTCGATACATATTTCTCACTTGTGGGGCGCCAAGGGATCAATCCAGAAGCTGCCAGCACCATTGTGCGCACCAACACCACAGTGATCGGTGCACTTGCTGTTAAACGCGGAGATGCCGATGCCATGGTCTGCGGTTTAGAAGGCCGATATGCCAGCCATCTTAAATATGTGCGCCAAATCATTGGTCTTAAAGATGGGGTAACGGATTTATCAACACTGAGCTTGCTGATTTCACAACGTGGTGCGACTTTCCTAACGGATACTTATGTGACATTTGATCCATCCGCCGAAGAATTAGCTGAGATGACGGTGCTTGCCGCTGAAGAGATCAGGCGTTTTGGCATTGTGCCAAAAGTCGCATTGGTATCGCATTCTAATTTCGGCTCGCATGACACACCAACGGCACAAAAAATGCGTAAAGCGGCCAAAATCCTCCGCGAAATAGCACCCGAACTTGAATCTGACGGTGAAATGCAGGGTGATGCCGCAATTTCAGAAGTATTACGCAGTCGCGCCATGCCAAACAGCCACTTGACGGGCGAAGCTAATTTATTGGTGTTCCCTAACCTTGATTCAGCAAATATTACCCTTGGCGTTGCAAAAACCATGTTAAGTGCATTGCATGTTGGTCCAATTCTTTTAGGAACGCAGCTACCAGCACATATTCTGTCACCATCTGTGACATCACGCGGTATTGTTAACATAGCTACATTATCGGTTGTTGAAGCGTCCTCTGCGATTGCTTAGTCGAATATAAACGATGCACGCGTGCATCGTTTACAAGATGCTAATCTCTTGGGTGTATATTCAATCTTAAGTATGTTTTTTCGCTTAAGATGAGTAAAACCATGAGAAAGCTGACAGCAGCCCTTTTGGCGACCGGGTTTTTCGCAATACCAGTTGATGGTTTTGCGCAAAATCTTGAATCATGCGACAGCTTACATGCCGAACTTCAATCGGCATCCGCATCTCGATCTAGCGCAAAAAAAATCAAACGTTATTCGCAAGCTATAAAGCAGCAAACAAAAATGTTGGCAAAACTAGAGGGCGATCTACGTCGATATAAGTGTAATTCAGATAATGCTGATCAGGCTTGTGAAAAATTGGTCGATGTTAAAGACAAAATGCAGGTTAATCTCGACAAGCTAACAAATGCACGAAAAAATCTGAAAACGGTGCCATCAAAACTTTCTGTTGAACAAATCAATGCCCGTTTGGAAGCTTTTAATTGCGGTGATAATTCTGTGATCAGTGCATCAGCAACACAAACCCCGACGACACCTTCAAACCAAGGTCAATCATTGGGTAATGGGGTGCGCATTTTAGGCAAGAGCGGTGGTCGTAAACCCCGGCAAAGAGTTGTGACCCTACCAAATTCAGCGCGCAATATCGGACAATACCGCACGATGTGCGTGCGTTCTTGCGACGGGTTTTTCTTTCCCATCTCATCAAACACATCATCCTCATCATTTGAACGTGATGAACTGGCTTGCCAATTGATGTGCCCGGGAACAGAAACAAATTTGTTCTTTCACCGCTCACGTGATCAAGAAAGTGAAGATATGATCTCCTATCGGGGTGGTCAGGCATATACGAGCCAACCTTACGCATTTTCTTATAAAACCCGTTCAGGACCCAAATCCGAAGCATGTTCATGCAATATGTCTGCTTTTCATGCCGAAATGGCTCGCCGTGAACGCATCTTAAAGGAACGTGAAGAAAACGGTGATGTAGAAAACGCGTCCACAGCTGGGCTGACAATTGTTCCCGTTGACCGAATTGATCGCGGTGAGGATCCTGAAACAATTTCTAATCTTGCTGGCAAGTTGACGGATGAAGATGTTCAGGCAATTACCAGCGTGAGCAGAACCGGAAAACCATTGGAAGAAGCCGATCGAAAAGTCCGCATCGTTGGTCCAAAATTTCTCCAAGATGACGAACCAACTGGCAAGTTGTAAACCTTCCCTCAAAAAATCATCGACACTGAACGCCAAATCCGCTCATTTTTGTTAAACCACTTGCCACGGTTGTCGATCATTCATTAAAAGTTCAACACAAAAAACCGCCTCAAGATTTTCTTGCGGCGGTGTTTAAGACTTAAATTGAGCTTTTAGATCAGATTGAGCTACTTACTCATCGCGATACATAGCACGTTTCTTTGAAGAGCTGCCCATTCGACCAGAATCATACATTTGAACTTGGTTACGGCCCTTATTCTTCGAAAGATAAAGTGCTTCATCCGTTGCACCATATAGCTGATCAGCATTGTCACATTGACTTGCCATGCAAACACCAAGCGAAATGGTGATTTTACCAAAGTCCATGCCAGACTTGCGATCTTTCAAAGATGTTTTTTCAACAGCCATGCGGATGCGTTCCGCAACGAGTTCAACATTACCTGGGGATGTGTTTGATACGACAATACCAAATTCTTCGCCACCCGTACGGGCAATAAGTGAATCCTGACGCAATTCTTGGCTCATTGCATTTGCTACCACAGTTAACACGCGATCACCAATCGGGTGACCATGTGTATCGTTGAATTGCTTGAAGTGATCGATATCCAATAGGATTAGCGCACTTGTGGAAATTGAGATATTGCTGTCATAAATGTTTGACATTGCCTCATCAAAGGCGCGGCGGTTTGGCAAACGTGTCAACGGATCAGTATTTGCAATTGATTTATACTCATCCAATTGTTCTTTAACTTGTGCCAGTTCTTTGGTCGCCATGAGAACGCGGTCAATGATCTGCTTGCTGTTTTCAATTTTGTCGCCAGTTGCCTGCGCCAAAGCATCAGTAATGCTCAAAATATCTTTATTGCGTGGATTACGCGCCATTGTACCAAGGCGACTCGCATTATCATCAAGAACTTTATTGTAGTCTTGAAGCGTATTATTTTCTTTATTCAGACGACCGATCAACTCATCCAGCTCACCAGAAATTTTCTCTTGGGCGGTTGAAACAACACCGTCGTGATGGTGGTGAGCAAAATACTTTTTGCCAATCTCATCAAGGTCACCTTGGGATGGTTGACTTCCTAGAGCGGCGAATTCGCGTGTCAGATTAGGATTACTCTTATTCAGAGCTTCATAAACCAGCTCGTAATTGCGTGGTAAGCCGGAGATCCCCCGCTTGTGCATCGTTGCGACCACTATTGACGCTGTATTCATGAGTTCCCAACCCTCGTATTATTCGTATTGCCCCGCCAAAAACTCGTAGGCGAGCGCTTGTATTGGTTAAAATTATACGGAAAGTGTTGGCGAACTGTTAATTTGTATTCAAAAAATCCATAAAAAAACGCCCGACGGATCGGGCGTTCTCTCTAACTTAAAAACCTCTTTAAAGACCGCTATTTAGGGCCTAGCATCTGCTCTGGGCGTACCACACGGTCAAAGGTTTCTTCATCGACAAATCCAAGATTCATCGCCTCTTCCTTAAGGGTTGTGCCGTTTTTATGTGCAGTTTTTGCAACTTTGGTTGCGTTGTCATAGCCAATTTCAGGAGCCAAAGCTGTCACCAACATTAAGCTCTCCCACATCAGTTTGCTGATTCTGTCTTCATCGGGGCGGATACCAGCCACACATTTATCGACAAAGCTAACAGATGCATCACCCAAAAGCTGCATAGATTGTAAAACGTTATAAGCCATCATTGGCTTATAAACGTTCAATTCAAAATGGCCTTGCGAACCTGCAAACCCAACCGCTGCATCATTACCCATAACATGCGCACAAACTTGAGTTAGCGCCTCACATTGAGTTGGATTGACCTTACCTGGCATAATGGAAGAACCAGGCTCATTTTCCGGTAAGACTAACTCGCCAAGACCACAACGTGGGCCGGAACCTAAAAGACGGATATCATTGGCAATTTTAAAGGCACTTGCGGCAACAGTTTTCAATGCACCTGACATTTCAATCAATGCATCATGCGCAGCGAGTGCTTCGAATTTGTTGGGTGCAGTATAAAAAGGAAGATCCGTAATTGCAGCCATATTCGCAGCAACCATTTCAGCCCAACCTTTCTTGGTATTAAGCCCGGTACCAACAGCAGTGCCACCCTGCGCAAGCGCATATATATTATGTAAGGCTTGATTTACCCTTGCAATGCCCTGCTCAATTTGAAACGCATAGCCAGAAAATTCCTGACCGAGCGTCAAAGGCGTTGCATCTTGCGTATGTGTGCGGCCAATTTTAATGATTTCTTCAAATGATTTAGCCTTTTCAACCAAGGCATCATGAAGTTTTTCAAGACCAGGAAGCAATACATCACGCGCTGTCATTGCAATCGCAATGTGCATGGCTGTGGGGAATGTATCATTTGAAGATTGGCCCATATTACAATGATCATTAGGGTGAACTGGTGATTTGGAACCAATTTCGCCGCCCAACATTTCAATGGCGCGATTGGCAATAACTTCATTGGCATTCATGTTGGATTGCGTACCAGAACCTGTTTGCCACACAACGAGTGGAAAATGATCATCGAGCTTACCTTCGACGACTTCGGCAGCTGCCTTTGCAATTGTGTTGCCAATTTCGCCATCAATGGAACCCAGTTCGACATTGGCTTGCGCACAGGCTTGTTTGATCACACCCAACGCTCTGACAATCGCAACGGGTTGCTTTTCCCAACCAATCGGGAAATTCATCAGCGAGCGTTGTGTTTGGGCTCCCCAATATTTATCCGATGGTACTTGTAGAACACCAAAGCTGTCTGATTCCGCACGGGTTTGTGTCATGTGATTTCCCCTTATAATTTCGGCGCGCAAGTGATAAAGCGCAATTTGATGACCCATCATCTAGTCAAAAAACACGCATTCGACAACAAGAACTTGTTTGCAGTGCAATATTTCATCACAAGTTTGATGAAATTTAATAAAATTAACAAGATGTTCTTTAATTCAGTGCCATCATCGGTTAAACATTCACCGGGAACACTCGTGAAAGGGTAATAAATTGATACGCAAGCTAGCTACGCGCTCAGTATTTATTCTATCGGCATTTGCATTGATGGAAACATCGCCTTTACCAATTATGGTGCAAGATGCGTCAGCGCAAAACCTTCTTCAAGCGATATTCGGGGGCGGAAATCGTCAAAAACGTCGTGAAGCTGAACGCCAAAGGCAAGAAGAATTGGCGCGCCAAGAAGCACTTCGAAAAAAACCACCTCGCATTAAAGGTCCAAGCTACAAGACCTATTACGCGGACAAGTTGGTTGTTGCAAAATTGGCAACGCTCAATGATCCTGTCACAACAGGTGGTATTCAGGCTGAAAACACCGATGCTGACGCAGATGCGACAGTGCAAGCGCCAATCGTTGTCGCTGAGCCCACACCATTTGCTTTGGGATATGACGCACTGGCCTCTTTAAAATTCAAGATGCTGCCAGAAGTCGCAGATGCTTTGATTGCGCATTACTCTAAGTCACCAAAATATCGTTGGGTAAGCGACAAGGGTGTAAATGACCAAGCAAAAGCAATCATGAAAGTACTCGGTGAGGCTGAGCTCATTGGCTTGCCAAGTGAGAACTATCAGGTGGACATGCCTGTTGTATCTTTAGAAACCGGCGATACAAATTGGCCTGATCTGATGCGCTTTGAGATGGAATTCTCAGCTGCAATTCTAAGCTATGTTGTTGATGCGCAACGTGGATTGATCGATCCAAACCGAATTTCTGGCTATCACGACTTCAAACGTAAGACACCTGAACTCAGCAACGCACTTGTTCGTTTGGCATATTCAGCTGATCCAGCGGCCACAATGGAGTTTTATGGTCCGCAGGGTGATCATTTTGGCATTTTAAAAGCTGAAATGGCTGAGTTGCTCAAAGCAGATGAAAAAGAGCGCATTACCATTGCGGAAGGCACTTTCTTAAAACCTGGAACGAAAAATCCAGAATTAAGAAATATCATTATGGCTATCCGCGCCAAAGGTTCTGAACAACTCAAAAAAGACATGGCCTACCAGCTCAACACCTATCTGGGTAATGATGAATATACCCCAAAGCTTGTTGAATTGGTCAAAGCTTTCCAAAAGGAAAACAATCTAGCAGCTGACGGTATCGTCGGTAAAAAGACGATCCGAGCATTGGTTGAAGATTCAAACGAAGTGAAAATTAACAAGCTTCGCTATGCTATGGAACGCGCACGTTGGTTGCCGTCAAAATTTGCAGCTAAACACGTGTTTATCAACGCGCCGGCTTACAAAGTGACCTATTTTGAAGATCACAAGCCTGAGCTTGAAATGCGTGTGGTTGTTGGTAAGCGTTCGAACCAAACCAACTTCTTCAGCGATGAGATCGAAAAAGTTGAATTTAACCCTTATTGGGGTGTGCCGCAGTCGATCATCACCAATGAAATGTTGCCAAAGCTTCGTGCCGATCCATCTTATCTAGACCGCTTGGGCTACCAAGTGAGCTATAATGGACGCTCAACATCTTCGAGCTCTATCAGTTGGTCTTCTCTTAGCTCAACAAGTTCAATTGGTGTGCGTCAGCCTCCAGGCCCTAAAAACGCTCTAGGTCAATTGAAGATCTTGTTCCCGAACAAGCATGCAATCTATATGCATGATACACCGGCTAAAAATCTGTTTGGTCGTGATACACGTGCTTTCTCACATGGTTGCGTGCGTCTGCACGATCCGAAAGCCATGGCCGCAGCAGTTTTGGGCACAACAGTCGATGATATTGATGCTCATATCGCGCCACGCAAAAACAAAACTGTATTTGTTGAAAAGACAATTCCAGTGCATGTCGCCTATTTCACCGCTTGGCCGAATGCCAATACAGGAGAAGTCGAATATTTCGCAGATGTCTATGGTCGCGACAAAGCGCTTGAAAAAGCCTATAACACAACGATTAAATCACGTGTTGGTGCTTAATTTTAAGTTCTAAAAACACTTTATTATTTTAACAATTGATCGGCGAGTTCCACAGTGAGCTCGCCGTAATTGTTTATAACTACATCTGGATTAAGCGTATCAACTGGAACATCACTAAAACCGAAGGATACAGCAATAGATGCGACATTTGCGTTATGTGCAGCATAGATATCGTTTTTGGAATCACCAATCATGATCGCGCGTTCGGGCGTCCCACCTGCAAGTTCAATTGTGTTTAACAAATGACGCGCGTCCGGCTTGCGATAGGGATAAGTATTTCCGCCAGTTATCGCTGCAAAGTGATCTGATAAAGACAACAAATCCAACAACTTACGCGCCATACCTTCGTGTTTATTGGTACATACAGCATGCCGATAACCTGCAGCGGTTAATCGCGCAATTGCATCCATCAAACCAGGGTAAGCTTTTGAAGTGCCTGGCATATGAGCGGTATAGTAGTCGATGAAAAGATCAAACAATCGATCCAGTTCATCTTCAGTCAACTCGGCTTTATTTAACTCAAAAGCCCGGGTGATCATCGCGCGAGCACCCTGGCCAACCAAAAATGTGAGATCTTCATAAACAACGGGCTTTAGATCGACCGACAATAAGCAATGATTGACACAATCCAGTAGATCATTTGATGTGTCCAACAATGTGCCATCTAAATCAAATACAATCAGCTTATCGGACATTACACACCCCAAATCATTCAAATTATGTCTGCAGGTATCCGATTTTCAGATCAATGTCCAAGAAATGTCTCAGATAAGTTGCGAATTTCCTTTGCGAGCATTGTCCTAGCATGCTACCAGCTTCAAATATTGAATAATGGTTGAGGCAAATGGATCCAAAAGAGTTAAAAAAGGCAGCAGCACAAGAAGCATTGCAACTTGTGGAAAGCGGAATGCGTTTAGGCGTTGGCACAGGTTCGACTGCAGATGAATTTACCAAACTGCTCGGAGCCAAGGTGCAGGCTGGATTTGAAGTTCAGGCGGTAACGACCTCCATCAAAACAGAAAAATTATGTATCGAAGTCGGCGTTAAAACCTTCACACTTGATGAGTTGCCTGAATTAGATCTGACCATCGATGGCGCTGATGAGCTGGACCAAGATCTACAACTGATTAAAGGCGGCGGCGGAGCGCTTCTGCGCGAAAAGATCGTTGCGCAAGCGTCAAAAGAAATGGTTGTTATCGCAGACGCTTCCAAAGTTGTTGATCCTTTGGGCGCATTTCCTTTGCCGATCGAAGTCGTTCCTTTTGGTTTAAAAGCCACCGAAATAGAGATCGCTAAAGTTAGTTCCGAGATGGGATTGTCCGGCCAGGTAGTAATCCGCAAAAACGCAGATGGTTCGGACTTTGTCACAGATGGTGGCCACTATATTCTAGATGCATCATTTGGCCGTATTTCTAATGCAAAGCAACTCAACGAAAAATTAAACCTAATACCAGGCGTTGTCGAAACAGGATTGTTTATTGATATCGCCACAAAAGCAGTGATCGCAACACCTGAGGGTGTTAAGATCATGACCAAGTAATCAAAAAGACGGAGCTTAACCTATGAGCAAAACGCAATTTTTTAAAATTCTAACTTTCGGCGCAACATTAATGCTCTCTGGGGCGCAAACCAATATTGCCGCTGCCCAAGATGCAAGCGCAGATCACATTGCGGCTGCAAAAGCTGCAATTACAGCATTAACAGTGACCAAAAACTTTGATTCTATTCTCGTGCGCTCAGCCGAGCAGATTAAAGCGAACCTTACACTTGCTAACCCCAACTTCTCCGATGAAATTTCAATCGCGGTTGATGAGGAAGCAATCAAGCTGGCTAGCCGTCGTGCTGATTTGGAAAATGAAGCTGCAAACATTTATGCAAAAAACTTCACAATCGAAGAATTGAACGAAATCACCACATTTTATAATTCCGCAACTGGCAAGAAATTGATTCAGTCAACCGCTGGCATGGGTCGGGAACTTGTACGTGCTGCAGAAATTTGGGGCGCAGGTATCACACGCGATTTGAACGACGCATCTTCAAAAGTTCTCACTGAAAAACTAAATAGCAATTCAGAATAAAATAAAAGTTATTATCGATACGCTGGCATTTTGTACTAAAAGCACCATATGCCAATTTAATACGTGTTATGGAGCGAAAAATGGCGGCTTATGATTTTGATTTATTTGTGATTGGTGGTGGCTCAGGCGGCGTACGCGCAGGTCGTGTGGCTGCATCTATGGGTAAACGCGTTGCGGTGGCGGAAGAATACCGTTTTGGCGGCACTTGTGTGATCCGTGGTTGCGTTCCCAAGAAGCTTTTTGTCTATGCATCTAGCTTCCCAGAGCATTTTGAAGATGCCGAAGGATATGGCTGGCAGGTGGGCGAAAGCACATTTGACTGGAAAACGCTCATTGCCAATAAAGATAAAGAAATCGCACGCCTTGAAGGCCTTTATCAAAAAGGCCTTTCATCCAATGATGCAACCATGTTCAAAAGTAGAGCTGAACTGGTTGATGAGCACACAATTTGCCTCACAGCCACAGGTGAAACCGTAACGGCTGAAAAGATTGTTATTGCCGTGGGTGGCCGTCCCAATCCGATGTCCAATCTACCGGGCCATGAATTGTGTATTTCATCCAATGAAGCATTTCACCTCGAAGAGCTGCCAAAATCAATTTTAATCGCTGGTGGCGGCTATATCGCGGTTGAATTTGCCAATATTTTCCACGGGCTGGGTGTTGAGACAACACTGATTTATCGTGGCACTGAAATCCTATCAAAATTTGATGAAGATCTACGCACTAATCTTCAAGACGCAATGATTGCCAAGGGTATTAATATCCAGTTTGAAGATGTCATCGAAAAGGTTGAAAAAGCCGCTGGAAATGATCTCAGGGTCACCACGAAAAATGGTGATGTGAGCGAATATTCACAAGTCATGCTCGCGCTTGGCCGCATTGCAAACACCGAAAGCTTGGGCCTTGATAAAGTTGGCGTTGAAACAAATGCCCGAGGTGCAATTGTTGTTGATGAATATAACAAGACCAATATCGACAATATTTATGCTTTAGGTGATGTAACCGACAAAGTTCAATTGACCCCTGTCGCCATTCATGAAGCAATGTGTTTCATCGAGACAGTTTATAAAGACAACCCAACCTCGCCTGATCACGAACTAATCCCAACAGCTGTGTTCTCACAGCCAGAAATTGGCACAGTTGGCATGACAGAAGCAGAAGCAGGAAAAGCTTTTGAGGAACTTGAAGTCTATCGCGCTCAGTTTAGACCTATGCGTCACACGCTCTCGGGTCGCGAAGAGAAAATGATGATGAAGCTCATCGTCAATGCGGCAGATCGCAAAGTCGTTGGCGCCCATATTTTAGGCCCAGATGCTGGTGAACTCGCGCAAGTTCTTGGGGTTACACTCAAAGCTGGCGTGACGAAGGACGACTTTGATCGCACCATGGCCGTTCATCCTTCAGCTTCTGAAGAACTGGTGACCATGTATAGCCCAACTTACCGCGTTAAAAACGGTGAACGAGTTTAAATCATCATGGATCGCGAACGGTTTTTCCAAAGACTTTGTTCCGAACAAAACAATCTGTTTCCGGATGGCTTAACTGAAAGCCAATCTCATGGCTTGAACGTAAAACTAGATGTATGGGCAAAATGGTATATCCATCATCCAATCACCTATCTAGCTGCTGCTTTGGGACAGATCTATCATGAAACGGGCGGCTTAATGGCGCCTGTCCTTGAAGCTTTTGCGCCGGATCGCAAAACATCGGTTGAACGTTTGGAAAAAGCCTATTCTGAAGGGCGGTTGAGCTGGGTAAAACAACCTTACTGGTATGAGGACGAAAGCGGCCAGCATCCTGTTGGGTGCGGCGATATACAAATCACGCACCGCAAGAACTATGTAGCCGCTGAGAAAAAGCTCAACGAAAAGTTTGGTGTCCAAACAAATCTAGCAGATAATTATGATCTGGCGCTCGATCCCGTTATGTCCGCCCATATTGCCTTTAGCGGCATGATTGATGGTTGGTTCCGGCCATGCAAATTGTCCGATTTTGATACCAAGACCGGCCTCGACTATCGATCAGCCCGGGATATTGTGAACGGTGATACAGGTTTAATCGGCGAAAAAATCGAAATCTATTGCAAGATATTTGAGGATGCATTACGTCACGCGGGCGCTGAAAATTCTGTAGAACAAATAGATGAGAAACTGGATTGGCCAAGTTTATGAGCAATGAAATCCGACAAATTTTACGCGAAGTTGGCGATGATACGCCAATTGTCGGCTATTTCGGCTATGGCTCTTTGGTCAATGAAAATACGCTTCGCACGAAATATATTGCAAGCATTCCGGCTGAATTGAAAAATTGGCGCCGTATGTGGGACATTCCAACCGGTATAGATTTTGGTGCAGAAACCGTTTCTCTTTTAACGGCAAGACCATCTGAAGATCATACAACAAAAGGCGTTATCGTCTTTGATTTGGCTGAAAATTTGCCGCATGTCGATAAACGCGAACATAATTACGACCGCAGAACCATTCAACATCATGACATTGATATTGCTGATGAATTTCGTGATTTGAACTGCGATTTTTATGTTTATGAAGCCCATAAACATCCCAATCCTTCAGAACAAAAGCCCCCTATCTTGCAATCTTATTTAGATGCGGTTCTACAAGGTTTTTTAAATATCTATGGGGAAAGCGGTGTTGAAGATTTTGTTCAAAGCACAGCGAATTTTCACACACCAATCTTGCAGGATAGACATACACCGAAATATCCAAGGTCTGTGTCTTTATCGCACCGCGAGCGCGAGCTAATTGACTATTTCTTACGCCAGAACCAAGATATTTCTTTCATAAGCTGAAATCTAGCGTTATAAGCCCGTCAAACTAACAAATAATAGAGTAAAATAGGTAGGTAAATAAAATGGCACAGGACTGGAATCCAGCAAGCTGGCGCAACAAGCCAATTTTGCAGGTGCCTGAATATCCAGATCAGGCAAAACTGGCAGATACGGAAGCACGACTATCAAAGTTCCCACCACTGGTTTTCGCTGGTGAGGCGCGTGCACTTAAGAATAACCTTGCTAAAGTCGCAAACGGCGAGGCTTTCCTCTTACAAGGTGGCGATTGTGCTGAAGCATTTGCTGAGCATGAAGGCGATAACATCCGCGATTTCTTCCGCGCATTTTTGCAAATGTCTGTTGTTTTGACATATGGCGCACAGAGCCCTGTTGTAAAAGTTGGACGTATTGCTGGTCAGTTCGCAAAACCGCGTTCAAGCAACACAGAAACAAAAGACGGCGTTGAATTGCCAAGCTACCGTGGTGACATCATCAACGGTATTGAGTTCAACGAAGAAGCACGTATCCCTGACCCAGAGCGTCAGGTGATGGCTTACCGTCAATCTGCTGCAACACTCAACCTTCTTCGCGCATTTGCGCAAGGTGGTTATGCAAATCTTGTCAACGTGCACAATTGGATGCTTGGCTTTGCCAAAGGCAGCCCGCAGTCAGAACGTTATCTAAAGCTTGCAAATCGTATTTCTGAATCTCTTGAATTCATGAAAGCAATTGGCATCACTCCTGATAGCCACCCAAGCATGAAAGAAACAGAGTTCTTCACAAGCCATGAAGCTTTGCTTTTGGGCTATGAACAAGCTTTGACACGTGTTGATTCAACATCTGGCGAAAACTACGCCACATCCGGTCACATGATCTGGATTGGTGATAGAACACGTCAGCCTGATCACGCGCATGTAGAATTCTGCCGCGGCATTAAAAACCCATTGGGCCTAAAATGCGGACCATCGCTTGATCCGGAAGAGCTGATTAAGTTGTGCGATATCTTAAATCCAGAAAATGAAGCTGGTCGTTTGACTTTGATTGCACGTTTTGGTCATGACAAAGTTGGTGATCACCTCCCTGCCCTTATTCGTGCAGTTGAGCGTGAAGGCAAAAAAGTTGTTTGGTCATGCGATCCAATGCACGGCAATACAATTTCAATGTCTGGCTATAAAACACGTCCGTTTGATCGTATTTTGACTGAAGTTGAAACATTCTTTGATGTTCACCAGTCAGAAGGTACGCATGCTGGCGGTATCCACGTTGAAATGACTGGTAAGAATGTAACAGAATGTACAGGTGGTGCACGCGCGCTATCTGGTGATGATCTTTCAGAGCGTTACCACACACATTGTGATCCACGTTTGAATGCCGAGCAAGCTCTTGAACTTGCATTCTTAGTTGCTGAACGCATGAAAGAAGGCGCAAAGATGACACAACCAGCCGCAGCTGAATAATCATCTTTTTAAATAATCACATTTGATTGACCCCTGAACTGCGGAAAACGGTTCAGGGGTTTTCTTTATTCAAACGAGGTTAAATCATGTCGACAATTCATAAAGGCAGCTGCAATTGCGGCAAAGTGAGTTTTACAGTCAAAGGTGAGTTGCGCGATATTTTAGGGTGTCATTGCAGCCAATGCCGAAAACAAACAGGGTTTTATTACGCTGCTACCGAAGCAAAATGCGAGGAGGTTGAGATCACCGGCGAAGAGAATATCACTTGGTATGAAGCCTCTCCAACTGCCAAACGCGGATTTTGTGCGACATGTGGATCTGCACTTTTCTGGCAAGCCAATGATCTTGATACAATCTCGATCTTAGCAGGCGCATTTGATACACCAACGGGCATGAAATTCAAAGCGCATATCTTTTGCGCTGACAAAGGTGATTTTTATGAAATTACCGATGAATATCCGCAATATGCCAAATATGACGCGAATATTTTTCAAGAAAATTGAATTCCTTAGCTTGTCGAGATGATCCAAGATCGCTAAATCAAGTTTATGACTGAGACACCAAATATTCTGCGCATTGCAACGGCGCAATTTAACCCCATAGTCGGCGATGTCGCTGGTAATTTGGAAAAAGCAATTGAAGCCATCAAAGATGCAGATCGTCATGGAGCAGATTTGGTGTTGTTTACTGAATTATTCATTTCAGGCTATCCGCCAGAAGATTTGGTGCTCAAACCTGCTTTCTTAGAAAAATGTGCTGAAGCAATCGAAAAATTAGCTGAATATACAGCTGATAAAGATGGTCCGGGCATCATCATTGGTTATCCACGCCAAAATGGCGACAAACGACACAATTCAATTGCCGTGATTGATAAAGGTGAGATCATCGCCATCCGCGATAAAGTTGATTTACCCAATTATGGCGAATTTGACGAAAAACGAGTGTTTGACGCTGGCGAAATGCCCGGACCCGTCAATTTCCGTGGCGTTCGTCTTGGTATTCCGATTTGCGAAGACATCTGGGGTGATCTTGATGTCTGCGAAACACTGGCAGAATGCGGTGCAGAAATTCTCCTTTCGCCAAATGGATCGCCCTATTATCGCGATAAGGTTGATGTGCGGCATCAGGTGGTTTTACGTCAGGTCATTCAAAGTGAATTACCATTAATCTATGCCAATCAGCTGGGTGGACAGGACGAATTGGTTTTTGATGGCGCAAGTTTTGCCTTTAATGCCGATAAAACGCTCGCCTTCCAAATGAGCCAGTTTGAAGAAACACTGAGCATCAGCACATGGAAACGCGAAGATGATGTTTGGGTGTGCTCAGATGGCCCGAAATCCAATATTCCAGAAAAAGAAGAAGCTGATTACCGTGCCTGTATGCTGGGCTTGCGCGATTACGTAAATAAAAACGGCTTTAAAAATGTCGTGCTTGGCCTATCAGGCGGTATTGATAGCGCAATTTGCGCGGCGCTTGCAGTTGATGCGCTTGGCGAAGAACGTTTGCGTTGTGTCATGCTTCCTTATCGATATACCTCTGAACTATCGCTCAAGGATGCTGCAGACTGCGCTAAGGCGCTGGGTTGTCGCTATGACATTGTCCCCATTGAAGAACCTGTTCAAGGCTTCTTATCTTCGCTTGGTGATATGTTTGATGGTACTGACCAAGGCATAACTGAGGAAAATATCCAAAGTCGAGCACGCGGCGTTATTCTGATGGCGATCTCCAACAAATTTGGCTCCATGGTTGTCACCACCGGCAATAAGTCAGAAATGTCTGTCGGTTACGCCACGCTGTATGGTGACATGAACGGCGGCTTTAACCCGATTAAAGACCTTTATAAAATGCAGGTTTATGCGCTTTCCAGATGGCGCAACACGCAAGTGCCTCCCGGTGCGCTTGGTCCATCAGGTGAAGTGATCCCGATGTCGATCATCGAAAAAGCACCATCGGCAGAATTGCGTCCAGACCAGACAGATCAGGATTCCTTACCGCCCTATCCAGTTTTGGATGATATTTTGGAATGCTTGGTGGAAAAAGAGATGTCGACAGCGGATATTATCGCCCGCGGACATGAGGAAGCAATTGTGCACCGGATTGAGCATCTTTTGTATATCGCTGAATATAAACGTCGCCAATCTGCGCCAGGTGTGAAGATTACCAAGAAGAATTTTGGCAGAGACCGTAGATATCCCATCACAAATCGCTTTCGCGACCGCTAAATCTGATCAAAACTGCGACAAATAGGTTTTCTTGACCCGTTTGATCATCTTTCCTGCTAATTTAGATTGACGAATGCCCGTTCGGCAGTAATTGTGGTATTTCGAAATTTGGAGGAAGATTTTCAAGATGTCTGATCTGGTGCTCGATAAATCAAAAACAATGATCGACCCATTTGGGCGCATTGTCGATTACCTGCGCATATCGGTCACAGACCGTTGTGATTTCAGATGCACCTATTGCATGGCTGAGAATATGACCTTCTTGCCGAAGAAGGATCTGCTAACACTTGAGGAACTCGAACGCCTTTGCAGCATCTTTATCGACAAAGGTGTGCGTAAGCTTCGCCTAACGGGTGGTGAACCACTTGTTCGCAAAAACATCATGCAACTGATCAATGCTTTGGGCAAAAAGATCAATGAAGGCACGCTTGATGAATTGACCATTACTACAAATGGATCCCAACTCCATCGCTTTGCCAAAGACCTCTATGCCGCTGGTATGCGCCGCATTAATGTATCTTTGGACACATTAGATGCTGACAAATTCAAAGACATCACCCGCTGGGGTGATTTAAACCGCGTTTTAACAGGCATCGATGCAGCGCTTGAAGCTGGACTAAAGGTCAAAATCAATGCCGTTGCGCTTAAAGACTTCAACGATAAGGAACTGCCAGACATGCTCCGTTGGGCGCATGGCAAAGGCATGGATATGACGATCATTGAAACCATGCCGATGGGTGAGATCGATGAAGATCGCACCGATCAATATCTGCCGCTCTCTAAAGTGCGCAAAGACTTATCACAGGAATTCACGCTGGAAGACATCCTTTATAAAACTGGCGGCCCCGCGCGTTATGTTCAGCTTCATGAAACAGGCGGCCGCTTGGGCTTTATCACCCCGCTCACTCATAATTTCTGCGAGAGCTGCAACAGAGTTCGGTTAACGTGTACAGGCACGCTTTATCTGTGTTTGGGTCAAGATGATGCAGCTGATCTGCGGGCACCTTTGCGTGCATCGCAGGATAACCAGCTCACAGCCGATGCGATTGATGAAGCCATTACCCGCAAACCAAAAGGTCATGATTTCATCATCGACCGAACGCACAACAAGCCGGCAGTTAGTCGTCATATGAGCGTTACAGGCGGTTAAATCGTGCCAAATTCTGCCAATGTACGCGGGGCGATCTTCATGTCGCTCGCCATGATGTTTTTTGTCACTGGTGATACGCTTGTAAAATACTTGTCAGCTGATCTTAACCTAGGACAGGTGCTCGCAGCGCGCGGGTTCTTTGCCTTGATTATTATCAGCGTGCTCATGCACCGCAAAAAGGCCTGGCATCAAATTTCAGTATTGAAAAACAAATGGGTTATGTCGCGTCAATTCAGTGAACTCGGTGCGACTTTGTTTTTCTTCTACGGATTGCTCTTCACCCCTTTGGGCAATACAAGCGCAATTATGCAATCACTTCCCCTGACTGTAACCATGGGCGCAGCATTATTTTTGGGCGAAAAAGTCGGATGGCGCAGATGGACCGCGATTTTCATTGGGTTTATCGGTGTGATCATCGTCATTCGACCCGGTGTCGAGGGTTTTAATTTTCACTCGCTGTTTATTGTGATCGCTGTGATGTTTATCACCCTACGAGATTTGGCGACCCGCAAAATGGGAACGAATGTGCCGCTTCTACCGATCAACTTTGTGATCACGTTCATGATCATGATACTTGGTTTGGTGATGATGGTATTTAGTGGCGGTTGGAAACCGATGAATTTGGAGCATTTAAGCATAATCTTAATCGGTGCCGGTCTCATATTGCTGGCCAATCAAACCATCATGTTGGCTATGCGCGAAGGTGATATCGCGTTCATCTCCCCTTTCAGATACACAAATTTAGTCGCAGCACTGATATTGGGATTCCTGTTTTTTGGCGAAATTCCAGATGCATGGATGATACTTGGCAGCCTGATTGTGGTTTTCACTGGAATTTACACATTCCATCGTGAACGGATAGCAATCAAAAACACGAATCAGTGACAATGATTTTTGTCACTATGTCCGTAGGTCTTTGACAGGTTCTCCACCAATTCATTCATGGCAGCTTCTTTTTCCAATTCGAGCATAAGCTCGTAATGTTCGCACTCCCCCCAGGGCTCAAAACAGAAAGGACATTGTTGTTGGTCTTCGTCGTCTGTCATTAGATTTCTTTATTTTTATTACTAACAGGTACATTATTTATTTAGTTACAACTTACGCTCTTGCACAAGCCATTTTTTGATGTCACAACAAGTTATGAACACCTCCCGATTTTTAGACCGCAGCACACCACCAAGTATCTTCACTTTGGTGATTATTGCCAGCATATCCGTTTTGAGTATGAATATGCTTCTACCATCATTACCATCAATGACGGACCATTTTCAAACAACATATTCAATTATGCAATTTACGGTAACTGGTTACCTAGCTGCGACGGGTGCATTACAACTTGTGTTTGGTCCTCTATCCGACCGTTATGGAAGACGACCGGTCATTTTGGTGGGATTCGCGATCTTCACAATTGCTTCTTTCATCTGCATGATTGCCCCAAATATTGAGATATTTTTGTTCGGTCGGATCCTGCAAACCTCCTCTGCAGTGGGCATCGTTTTATCCCGCGCAATCGTGCGAGATTTAGTGAGCGCCGATAAAGCAGCATCCATGATCGGTTATGTAACTGTTGGCATGATGGTGGTGCCAATGTTCAGCCCATTGATTGGCGGCATTCTTGATCAATATATTGGCTGGGAAGCCAACTTTGCCTTGATGGTGGTCCTTGGCACGATTTGCTTCATCATCATTTATTTTGACCTCGGAGAGACAAATAAGGCGACCTCATCATCCATGATGGCGCAGATTAAGTCATATCCTGAGCTCATTAAGTCACGGCGGTTTTGGGGATACACTTTAACAGCATCATTTACCTCAGGAGCATATTTTTCACTGCTGGGTGGTGGCGCTTATGTAGCTACTGAACATTTGGGATTATCGCCTGTTGCTTTTGGTTATTTGTTCCTCTTCATATCAACAGGATATCTCTTAGGTAATCTCGCCAGCGGACGCTATTCGACCAAATTTGGTCTTAATAGAATGATGCTGGCTGGCGGTATAGTATCAGCATCTGGCTTGACACTATCCCTGCTGTTAAACACCATGGGATATGTAAACGCTCTTACCTTTTTTGGACCAATATTCTTTTTAGGTTTGGGCAATGGATTAACTCTGCCCAACGCAAATGCCGGTATGGTCAGCGTGAGACCACATCTTGCTGGCACAGCCTCCGGACTTGGCGGCGCAGTCATGATCGGTGGCGGTTCTGCAATGGCAGCATATGCCTCGTCAATTCTCACACCAGAGACAGGTCCCTTCCCTTTAATTGCATTTATGCTCGCAACAAGCTTGTGCGCACTGGCAAATACCATATATGTAATCTCAGTCGAACGCGGGGCCACAGAACGCATTAGCGATGTTCCCTAGCTTTCATAAGTCTGAAGACGGGTACTTGATATGGATGAAGAAAAGCTGGCAGAAGCTTACAACAAAGCTTTGGCACTCGAAAAAGCTGGCGATTTTGAAGCAGCAGCCATTTCCTATCAGGAAGTCCTGAAAATCGATCCCGACGACCATGGTGGCGCAAGCGTTAGATTAGCCAGCATGAAAATGGGCGCTGTGCCGGATAAGGCACCCCAATCCTATATCGCGACCTTATTTGATCAGCATGCTGATGTTTTCGACAAGGTTCTGGTGGATGATTTAGGTTATGATGTTCCTGCAATGAGCGCTCGTTTACTTCAAAACCAAAATTTAGGCCCTTTTCAAAGAGTGCTCGACCTGGGTTGCGGTACTGGTCTCATGGGCGTTCAGCTCGAAGACATGGCAGACGAGATGATCGGCGTTGATCTGTCTGAAAATATGATTGAGATCGCCTATGATCGTGAAATATATGAAAGCCTGTATGTCGCCGATGTTGAAGATTACCTTGATGACAATGACGAAGCTCCTTGGGACTTGATTTGCGCAGGTGACGTGTTGCCCTATCTCGGCAATATTGAAAACTTAATCAAAGGCATTTCGAACAACCTTGTTACAAATGGCCATACTATTTTTTCAACCGAAACACTTCCAGATGCGGATTTCGACAACACGGGTTTTACCGTCGGTGCGCATCAAAGATTTGCACATAAGCTTGAATATCTGGATAAGGTTTTATCTGACTCTGGACTTAAAATTTTGATATCGGAAGATATTGTTGTCCGACATGAACAAGGTAAACCAATATTCGGTCATCTCATCGTGGCGCATAAACAAACCACAAGATCTAAATAAAGGAACAAAAATGGCAAAAGTCGCTTTCATTGGGCTAGGTGTTATGGGGTATCCCATGGCTGGACATCTCAAAACAAAAGGCGGGCATGATGTATGCGTATATAATCGCACCGCTGCAAAGGCTGAAAAATGGGTTGCCGAATTCGGTGGCAGTTCAGCACCAACGCCTGCGGAAGCCGCCAAAGGTGCAGACTTTGTCTTCACTTGCGTTGGAAATGATGATGATTTGCGTGCTGTTACACTTGGAGAAGATGGTGTTTTAAGCACTATGGAAGCAGGAAGCGTTCTCATTGATAACACCACCGCATCTGCCGAAGTTGCAAAAGAACTTGCTGCCGCGTCGCAAGCCAAAGGTTGCGGGTTTGTTGATGCACCAGTTTCTGGCGGACAAGCTGGTGCTGAAAATGGAGTTCTCACAGTCATGGTTGGCGGAGATGCAGCCACTTTTGCAAAAGCCGAACCTGTGATCCAGAACTTTGCGAAAATGGTTGGTCATATGGGTGAAGTTGGCGCTGGACAGCTCACCAAAATGGTCAATCAAATTTGCATTGCCGGCTTGGTACAGGGCTTGTCTGAAGGCATTAATTTCGGCAAGAGCGCCGGTCTTGATATTGAAAAAGTCATCGATGTAATTTCAAAAGGTGCTGCTGGTTCCTGGCAGATGGAAAATCGCTACAAAACCATGAATGCTGGAGAATATGAACACGGATTTGCTGTTGATTGGATGCGTAAAGATTTAGGCATTGTGTTGGATCAGGCCAACGCAAATGGCGTCAGCCTGCCAGTGACAGCACTTGTCGATCAATTCTACAGCGATGTTCAGGCTATGGGCGGCAATCGTTGGGATACATCATCCTTGCTTGCACGATTAGAAAAGCTCAGCAGCAAATAAAACAACACGTTTTAAATGGCATTATCAATCGGTGGAACGACCATTTTCCACCGGTAGATAATCCAGCGGCAATTCTGTCGTATATTTGATTTTTTCCATTGCAAAAGCACTTGAAACGTCACGGATCTCAATTCGTTCGATGAGACGTCTGTAAAAATCATCATAAGCAGCAATATCTGGGACAACAACGCGAAGTAGATAATCCACTTCGCCGCTCATGCGATAGAACTCGACAATTTCCGGAAAATCTATGATCACTTCCGAGAAACGTTTGAGCCATTCTGTACTATGCGAATTGGTGCGGATGGACACAAATACGGTAACTTTAACATTCACCTTTTCTGCATCTAGCAGCGCGACACGACCACGAATTACACCGTCTTCTTCAAGCTTTTGAATCCGACGCCAACACGGTGTTGTAGAAAGGCCAACTCGTTTTGCTATATCTGCGACAGCTAATGTCGAATCTTCTTGCAACAGACGCAAAATTTTGCGGTCTAATCGATCCATTTAGTTACCCACCAACTCTTTCCAACGACTTTTGAAGTTACGCAAAAGTCGAGATTAAACAAGTGCTAAATCTAAGACTACACCGCAATTGTGCCCAAAAAAATTGCGAAATCCATGAGATACAAACATAAAGTGAAATCCGCACCCATAACAACTCTGTTTATGGGGCTATTTTATACCAATTGTAAGTAAATATACCAGTGTAAAAAGAATCAAAAATAAGTTCTTAAGCATTTTGGACTAACATATTGGCCGTGTCGTAATCCTATTGAGTAAAGCATGCCAAATACTGACAACCAAAATGTCGATAAAATTATCGTAGATCGCACCCAGCGCAAACCGAATGAAGCGGTGATGAACGCTGTAAAAGATAAGCGCGAAAAATTGCAGCATGGCGGCAAGATCACAAAAAGCTATGCGCGAGAAATGATCGTCTTCCATACCAATAGTGTATTGCAAGGTGCTGCGATTGGGCCTTTGCTCGTCATCGCCACTGCAACGACCAGTTATTACCTTCAACATTCTGTTCAGATGATGATCTGGGCGATTTTGGCATCCTTGTCTTACACCGTCTTGACGATCTTTGGTCAGAAGGCTGCAAAAATTCCACCATCGGATATCGATGAAAAATCATGGACCAGACGCTACAACTTTAGTTATGCACTCATAGGCATGGCCTGGGCGGGCTTTGTCGTGATGCAACAGCACAATCTTGAAAATGACGGCAATTATATTTTTTACGCCGCAGTTTTATTGATCATGGTTGCCACGATCGCAACATCAACTTTTGCACTCAAGGGCGCAGTCTATTACGTCCTAACACCTGTCGTCATAACAATGGCGATTTATGCGACGTTGACCCAGTCCCTCTTCGAATTTGGTCATCTTGCTTTTCAGGTTGTCGCGGCATCATTCTTCATTCTCTTAAGTCGCAAGCTTTACCAATCAAACTTGTCCATCTTAGAACACCAGATTGAAAAAGATGCATTGATTGCCGAATTGGAAGTGGCAAATTCACTATCAGACGAAGCGCGTCGTCGCGCAGAAGAAGCAAATTTGGCGAAATCTCGCTTCCTTGCATCCATGTCACATGAGTTAAGAACACCGCTCAATGCCATATTAGGCTTCTCCGAAATCATGAAAAACGGCGTAATGGGTAAGATCGAAAATCCAACCTATGTGCAATATATGGAGGACATCCATGGATCAGGGCAGCATTTGTTGAACCTGATTAATGAGATTTTGGACTTATCGCGTATTGAAGCTGGACGTTATGATCTTACTGAAGAAGCAGTTTCCTTGCAGGAAATTGTGTCTGATTGCTTGAGTATGGTGACCCTTAAAGCACGCAACAAACAAATCACATTAACTGAAATGTTCGAAGGTGACCTTCCAGCGGTTTGGGCCGATGAAAAGGCTATACGCCAGGTAATCCTCAACCTGTTATCAAACGCTGTTAAATTCACACCGAGCCAAGGTGAGATTAAGATTAAACTTGGTTGGACGGCCGGTGGCGGCCAATATTTGTCCGTTGCAGATAATGGAACTGGGATCGCGGAAGAAGAAATTCCGGTGGTTTTATCAGCCTTTGGCCAAGGTTCAATCGCCATTAAAAGCGCCGAGCAAGGAACAGGTCTAGGCCTACCGATTGTTCAAGCGATTATGAAAAAGCACGAAGGCAACTTCATGCTTAAGTCCAAATTGCGTGTTGGAACCACAGCTACTTGCGTGTTCCCAGCAAAACGGATTATGCAATCTATCTCACCAGTGGAACAGCCAGACATCGATGTGTCAAAACGTCGGTCACACCACCGCTAATTCGGCCCGGCGCATACCAATTCAAAATCGCGGCACATCATTTAGGGGGAAAAACTAGTCTTTATCGCTCACACCAGCTTGTTCAAATGTTGCCATGCCCGAATGACATTGCGCGGCAGCTTTAACAATACCAGCAGCTAGAGCGGCACCTGTGCCCTCGCCCAACCGCATGCCAAGCGCCAATAATGGTGTTTTATCCAGTTTCTCGATCACTTTCATATGCGCAGGTTCTGCTGACACATGGCCAATCATACAGTGATCAAGCGCTTTTGGATTTGCCGCATGAAGCACAGCTGCGGCAGCTGTTGCCACAAATCCATCAATAATGACTGGAATACCTTCAACACGAGCAGCAAGAATGGCACCAGCCATTGCAGCAATCTCACGGCCGCCCAAACGGCGCAACAATTCAAGAGGGTCATTTAAATGATCTTTGTGCAATTCAACAGCCTGTTGAACCGCATCAATTTTCCGTTGAAGCCCCTCACCTTGCGCTCCGGTTCCAGGACCAACCCATTCCTCAGCTGTTCCCCCATAAAGGCCATAGTAAATCGCTGATGCAATAGTGGTGTTGCCAATCCCCATTTCACCAATACATAAAAGATCTGTGCCACCGGCAATGGCTTCCATGCCAAATGCCATTGTGGCCGCGCATGCCTGTTCATCAAGCGCTGCTTCTTCAGTGATATCTGCCGTTGGTAATTCCAAAGCCAAATCAAAAACCTTCAAACCCAAATCATAAGCAACGCAGATCTGATTAATCGCGGCACCACCGGCGGCAAAATTTTCAACCATTTGCGCTGTCACCGATGGAGGGAATGGCGATACACCCTTGTTGGTGACACCATGATTGCCCGCAAAAATAGCCACAAGTGGACGGGTGACGGCAGGTTTGCGACCTGTCCACGCTGCCAACCAAAAAGCGATTTCTTCCAAACGCCCTAGTGCACCTGGGGGTTTGGTCAACTGACCGTCGCGTTCACGCGCCATATCCACTGCCTGCGCATTTGGCCCCGGAAGGTTTTTTAACAATGTGCGAAAATCATCAAAAGGTAGTCCGCTGGCTGACATATGAAGCTCCAAACAAGTATAGCAACGTTGCAGGAATCTCTTGAAACCTGCCTGCCACAGCTAGTAAAGGTCTAGTGCGGTGATGACAACCGCCTCGCGCGACATTATCGTCGCATTTAGAGATCAACAGAGATTGAAATGATCATGAGCGTCAATATCCACATTGATAAGGTTGCACAGGCCATCGGATTTTTAAGCCGATACCCTGTTCCTGAGGAATTTTTCCATAATGATGACGGAAAAATGGATGAGACATCCGGTTATTTTGTCATAGCTGGCGCGCTTATCGCATTTCCGATGGCAAGCGTTGCGGCAATCCTTGCTGCATTAGATGTAAACGTTTTGCTCATCGCAGCTTTGTTGGTAGCAAGCCTTACTTTTGTAACAGGCGGACTGCATGAAGATGGTTTATCCGACTGTGCAGACGGTTTTTGGGGTTCTTCAAAACGCGATAAAATTTTGATCATTATGAAGGACTCCCGTCTTGGGACATATGGCACGCTTGCTTTATTGCTCTCCATATTGATCAAAGTTGTCGCTTTAAGCCATATCCTTGAACATCTAAACGCATTTTCAGCCTTCCTCGCGGTTATAATAGCAAGCGCATCTTCGCGCGGCATTATGGTTTGGCATTGGTCTGAATTGCCATCGGCTAAAAGCGATGGCGTGGCGGTCAGTGTCGGCGAACCTTCAGATAAGGCTTTGCAATTCACTATGATTAGCCTGGCTGTTTTGGGCATTTTGGCTATTCTATCTGCAGGGTTTCTGGCAGCTGCATTAGCCATAATTTTGGCGGCCGGAATATCCTACTATTTCACAAAACTGACAGACAAAAAAATTGACGGTCATACCGGAGACACCATAGGTGCGACCCAGCAATTGTCTGAAATTGCGATTTTGATTGGATTTGCGCTTGTCCTCTGATTGCAATCAGGTTTTCGATATCTATATATTTGCTCATGGCTAGTATAGAATCACCTTGCAACCTTGTTTGCTCAATTGACCTGAAGACTGGATATTGTTTTGGTTGCGGACGCACCGGACAAGAGATCACCGCATGGGTCAACTACACGCCTGCCAAGCGCCGTGAAATCATGGATATCCTTCCAGAGCGCATGGAACTGATAGAACGAAAGCCACGACGTGAAACAAGGCGTCAACGCATGGCACGCGAGCGCAAAGAAAATCAAAACGGCTAAAAAAAGCTGTAAAAGAAGCGCATTGCGACAATGAACATGAAAATTCCGAAGGCAATTTCGAGTTGACGTTTATCGGCTTTATGTGCGAGCTTTGCGCCAATAGGAGCGAAGAACAAAGTTGCGGGTATGACCAACAACACCGCAGGCCAATAAATATATCCAGTTGAAAAAGACGGAAGATTAGGCTGTCCCAACCCCGCTGCAATATAGCCAAATAAACCGGGAATGGCGATCAACACCCCAACGCCTGCAGACGTTGCGACTGCTTGATGGATAGGTCGGCCAAACAGGGTCATGAAAGTGTTGTTAAACACGCCCCCACCAATGCCCATCAACGCAGAAAACAGCCCGATAAAATAGCCAACTATAATGCGCCAAACCCCACCGGGCACTTCTTTACCGATAATCCACCCCGGTCGATTAAGCAGCAGGCGAAGCGAAACAACGAAGGTGATAATCGCAAATATCAATCGCAATGCATCACCTGAAGCAATGGAAGCGATATAGGAGGCGGTAAATACACCAAGCGGGATCGCAATGATCCATTTTTTCACAATATCAAAATCAACGGCATCATGTTTGATATGCGCTAAAAACGAGCGGATCGATGTTGGTATAATTATAGCTAAGGATGAACCAACTGAAATATGCATCATAACAGTTTCATCTATACCCAAAATTCCGAATGCATAAAAGAACACCGGCACCAGCACAGCACCGCCACCAACGCCAAACAATCCGGCTAAGAACCCTGCAAGAGATCCCGTTAATAGCAGCAATATTGCAAAAAAGATTAGATCAACTGAAAGCATAAAGACATTTCACCAACCGACCCAATTGCCGGATAAGATCTGTCATAGTTCAGATTGTTTGGCAGCGCTACCCTGGCTCACCTTAAACGTCATACGAACTCTAAAACCGGTTTAAAGCGAACAATGTCGATAGCTGGTTTTACGCTGACGTAAATCGAAGTGGAAATGATCTTTATGATAGCGATCGCTACCTGGTCCTAACACCGTTGTGAAATATTTGCAGCTTTCCGCGCGCACACTGTGCAACAAACTTTTTTCGCGGAAGGCAAATATTCCTGGTCGTCGCACAACAATCGTCTTGCCGTTATTGAGGTTGATCTTACCGATATCAATAGCATTCCCGCGGGCATGCTCAGATAATCGTGCACCCGCTTTAGAATTAATTGTGCGGCACGAATAAGCTGACATCTGATGGATAGATTTAATCCCAGAAAGATAACGAACACGTGCAGCGTTCGCCAATTCGTTTTTTACCCATTTGGCAAAGGCAAGTGCCATCGGGCAATTGAGTGTCGCATCAGGTTTAATATCAATACCACCAGACAATGCGGAAACTTTAACAGGTGCTGCAATTCCGCAAGCGCCCTTCCCGACAATCGGAGCCAAAACTTCAAAACGGACGCCAAGACGTTTCAATTGACGTTGGCAAGCCGTTTCAGCGCGATTGGGTCCACCCAAAAAGGACGGTTTGGAAATTAACCCAGCGACTTGCGTTTGTTGTTTTTCACGTGCAGGTTCGGGAACTTCAGGGCTCACATAACCCTGGTCATAAGGCGCAACATTTGGGGTTTGCCCGCCATTCACCGGGCCAATCAGCGTTCCAGCCGGTGCGGGCTGTGATACCGCGGTCGGCGCATTTGGCGTGATGGATGAAACCACATCCCCAGGCGGTAATAAAACGCGCTCGGGCGAACATGATGTCAAAACAACACAAAACAGCGTGCTAAAGGCAATAATACGCTTCAAATTTCGACGATGAGCTGCTTTCAAACCCTGCATGATACGCAAAACTCCTGTTGCAAGGACCATTTCCAAATACTATGCCTGATTGAGGTAAAGGAATTATGAGTCTAAAATTAACCATGAATTCCTGAAGATGCGACGAGGTTTGAATGTCTGATAGTGAAACACCCACAGGTGAATTGACCCTACGAACTCTGGCCATGCCAGGTGATGCCAATGCAGCCGGCGACATTTTTGGTGGCTGGGTGATGGCGCAAATGGATTTGGCTTGCGGCATTAAAGCTGCCGAACGTGCCCATGGACGCGTGGTTACCGCAGCTGTGAAAGAAATGGTATTCAAAAAGCCTGTTAAAATCGGCGACACTTTGGGGATCTATATCGATATCGTCAAAGTTGGGCGCACGTCGATGACCTTGCAAGTGGATGCATGGGTACAGCGCTATCTCACTGAAATTACTGAAAAAGTAACTGACGCCCGCATTGTGATGGTTGCTTTGGACGAAAACGGTAAACCCAAACAGATCCCTGCTGATTAAATCATTCAGCGGCCGTCATTTCAAATTCAATTGCATCAAATGCGGTTTGAATAACTTCAGGTGTAGCATCTGATTTGACCGCATCGGTCGACAATATTTGCCGAAAACGGCGCGAACCGCGTTGGCCATGAAACAA
>JAHDFS010000006.1:7169-10607 GCA_020628035.1 Rhizobiaceae bacterium | reverse complement strand
GCATGCACCCAAAGCGCATCGACACCAACCTGAACGAGCCCTGAAGTCATTTCATCAAGGGCAATTTCTTCATCCTGCTCGTCAACACCCAACCGACATTTTACGGTCACAGGTATATCAGTGACAGACTTCATCTTTTCAATGCAACGCGCCACCAATTCAGGCTCGCGCATAAGACATGCACCAAAGGTCCCCGATTGCACGCGATCTGATGGGCATCCGACATTGAGGTTGATCTCATCATAGCCAAATTGCGCGCAAATTTCTGCAGCTTGCGCCACGCGATCGGGATCAGAACCACCAATTTGTACAGCAATTGGATGTTCGACATCATCATAGCTTAACAAGCGTTCTGGATCGCCATGCAGGATCGCTTCTGCCACGACCATTTCGGTATAGAGCAAAGCTTCTTTGCTCAGCAATCTATGCAGAAAACGACAATGCTTGTCCGTCCAATCCATCATCGGCGCAACGGCAAAGACAACATCTTTATCCTGATATGTTTTTGCAATACTGACCGACACGTGTTCCAAATCACTTTCTGCTTAAATTGAAATATGACAACCGCTGCTCATCTGGCGAAACTCACTCGCTTCAAATAAAACATATTATCAAGCCTCAGCCCGATGCGTCGCAAAGCGCTTATAATGCGCCACCCATAAAGAAGCAACTTCAATAAGCAAACCCCTCAATTGGCATTCCCCTTCCAAACTGGTAATCTAATAACGGAGTGAGGAAACCTATGTGGGAGCGCGCTGTTTACTTTAAAAACCACTGGCTTGGTTTACATTCCATACCGCGTGTGGTGTGGATCAACCTGTTTGCGTTCAGCCTCATCATATCTGTTCTTTTGGATCTTGCACCGGAACCACTAAATAATATTCGAGTCATAATAGGGCTTACCGTGTTAAGCACCTTCCTGATCTGGCAGGTGATCGGCGCTATCAGAACATTGCAAAATGCGCTTCAGGATAAAGTGGATATAACGTTAATTGCAATGCTGTCGATCGCAATTATCCTGGTATCCGCTGTCTCCATCTGGCGAAGCTATGAACTCATCTATCCACCGCAAGAACAGGCTGCTACCTTCGAAACAGCAGACATACAGCCCTTACCCATATCTGATGATGGCAGTACCATCTTTTTGTTAGGCGACATCAATTACCCAGTTTACAGATCCTTTTTGCGTACATTGGAAGAAAACAAGGGCATTGAAACGGTCCTCCTATCAAGCCCAGGTGGGATTATTTTCGCAGCGCGCGCGATCGCTAATAAAATCTCTGAATTGGGTTTAAACACAAAGGTTGAGGAAAATTGCTTCTCAGCCTGTACCTTGATCTTTTTATCCGGCGACAAACGCGAATTGACCGAGAATGGTCAACTGGGCTTTCATCTATACGCAACAGAATCCATACTGACAGCATCCGTCCTTGATATTGAAGAACAGGTCGAGAAGGACAAAGCTTATCTGCGGTCACGTGGCGTAGCTGAAGATTTTATCCAAGAGGCCTATAACACTCCGCCTACTGAGATTTGGGTGCCAAGTCGCGAAAGGCTTAAAAACGCTGGGATCCTCGCCTCAAATCGATAGATCTTCTGCCCAAACACTGGAAATTACTGCCGTAGATTCAACATTACTGCCGATAAATTGACCAAACAGTAAAAAATAATTTGTGATTTTTAAAGTTTGATCTATGGTCAAAGAAAACAACAAAATAGAGGGATAAACACGAGAGATAGCCTCGCAAAAAACCTGGCCTAACGCATCTGGCCCATGGCGCACAAAATCTGGCACCATAGAAGTATGAAATCAGGCACTGTTCGCTCAAAACCTTCATAACTAAGGTGGCTATCAATCAATTATTTAAGGAGGTCCATCATGGACGGAGTTAGCAATCAAAATGATTTCCAAGAAGTTGTTGAAAATGATCGTGCCCATGTTTGGCATCATCTCAGCCAACACAAAAAATTTGAAACCAGCGATCCGCTGATCATCATCGAAGGCAAAGGCTTGCGCGTTTGGAACCAGGCTGGTCGCGAGCATCTGGATGCTGTGTCGGGTGGCGTTTGGACGGTAAATGTTGGCTATGGCCGTGCGTCTATTGCAGATGCTGTGCGTGATCAGTTGGTGAAAATGAACTTCTTTGGAGGCACAACCGGCAGCATTCCTGGCGCGATGTTCTCTGAGCGTTTGATCAGCAAAATGCCTGGCATGAGCCGCGTTTATTATTCAAATTCAGGCTCTGAAGCCAACGAAAAAGCCTATAAAATCGTGCGCCAAATCGCACATAACAAATATGGCGGCAAGAAGCATAAGATCCTATATCGCGAGCGCGATTATCACGGCACAACCATTACCGCCCTCTCCTCCGGCGGTCAGGAAGAGCGCAAGGCGCAATATGGTCCTTACACTCCAGGTTTCGTGTCTGTACCGCATTGTCTTGAATATCGCTCACAATGGGGTGACGTTGAAGATTATGGCGTGCGTGCAGCCAATGCGATTGAAGAAGTGATCCTTCGCGAAGGTGCTGATACGGTTGGCGCACTTATCCTCGAGCCAGTGACTGCTGGCGGTGGCGTGATTGTTCCACCGGAAGGTTACTGGCCACGTGTTCAGGAAATCTGCAAAAAATACGATGTTCTTTTGATCATCGACGAAGTTGTTTGTGGCATGGGCCGCACAGGTAAATGGTTCGGTTATCAGCATTACGGCATTGAGCCAGACATGGTGACAATGGCAAAAGGTGTGGCATCGGGTTATGCGGCCATCTCTTGTACTGTCACAACTGAAGAAGTGTTCAACATGTTCAAAGCTGATCCGAATGATCACATGAGCTATTTCCGTGACATTTCAACATTTGGTGGATGTACTGCCGGCCCTGCAGCTGCGCTTGAAAACATGCGCATTTTAGAAGAAGAAAACCTTCTCGAAAACACCACAAATATGGGTGAATATTTGCTAGATGCGCTTGAAGGCTTGAAAGCCAAACACGCTGTTGCTGGCCAAGCGCGAGGTAAAGGTCTGTTCTGTGGTTTGGAACTTGTCTCTGACCGTGACACAAAAGAGCCGCTTCCTGAGCCAGTTGTTCAGCAAATCGTCGGGCGTTGTTTCTCAGAGCATGCTGTGGTGATTGGTTCAACCAACCGTTCACTCCCTGGTTTGAACAACACTTTATGTTTAAGCCCTGCGCTGATTGCAACAAAATCAGACATTGATGAAATCATCGCAGCGATTGATGAATCAATGACTTATGTAACAGCTTAACAAACGCGACATACAATAACGAAAACCAGGTCCTTCGACCTGGTTTTTTTATGCCTTTTCGAATTCTCCTCTCCCCTACTTGCCAGATGAATAATCGTCATGCATGGTCGAGTTTGGCGCTAGCGGAGTTGCGAGGAGAATATGGCGGAAATTTATCATAACCCTTTGGTCGG
>JAHDFS010000006.1:0-7069 GCA_020628035.1 Rhizobiaceae bacterium | reverse complement strand
ACGGCAAGTGCTGGAAATCATGGTTTATCTGTTGCGGCTGGTGCGCGCATATTTGGCGCCAATGCGGTCATTTATCTCTCCAAAACTGTGCCGGAAAGTTTTGCAGGAGAGCTTGAAGCACAAGGTGCACAAG
Organism: Rhizobiaceae bacterium; assembly: GCA_020628035.1. Classification (GTDB taxonomy): domain Bacteria; phylum Pseudomonadota; class Alphaproteobacteria; order Rhizobiales; family Rhizobiaceae; genus Lentilitoribacter. The sequence goes on along the minus strand of JAHDFS010000006.1, from coordinate 6,936 downwards.
TGGTCTGGCATGGCGATGATTATGAGGAAAGCATGCAAGGCGCGCTTGATGCAGCCAATGCCAATGAAGGCTGGATTTTGCTCTCTGACAGCTCTTGGCCGGGCTATGAGATTCTGCCCTATCGTTTGATGGAAGGTTATTTGGCCATGGCTGCTGAAATGGTTGAGCAAATAAAGACGCCACCCACCCATCTATTCTTGCAAGCTGGTGTCGGAGGGTTAGCTGCAGGTGTTGCAGGTTATGCACGTCATATCTGGGGTGAAGACTTGAAGATTATCGTTGTCGAACCAGAATTCGCCCCTGCCCTAATTGAAAGTGTCAAAGCCGGACGCATTGTTGAAACAACGGGTCCCGTTTCTGAAATGGGACGTCTTGATTGTAAAACACCGTCTCTGATTGCGTTAAAGACGTTGGCTAAGGTGGCGAATTCTTTTGTGACGATCTCAGAAGCGGATGGCGACAAGGCAGTTGAAATACTCGAAAACGCCGGAATTGAAACAACAGCATCAGCCGCAGCAGGCATAGCGCCGATTTTCCTCGGCGCAGATGTCCTAAAAGCGCTCTCCATTGATGAAAGCTCACATATCGCTGCCATCATCAGTGAAAAACGATGATGACATGACAGATCTTGCTCAACCACCTCGCGGCTTTTCCGATCAGGAATTTCAAAATCGTTGTGATAATGCGCAACGAGGAATGGCTGAGAGCGGCATTGATGCTATTATTCTTACAACCGAACCAGACATTCGCTATTTTACTGGTTTTTTCACGCGGTTTTGGGAAAGCCCGACCCGGCCATGGTTTGTTGTTTTACCTAAAATTGGCAAACCTGTCGCTGTCATCCCCTCGATCGGGCTTGATCTGATGTCATCATGTTATGTGTCAGATATCCATACCTGGGTCTCACCTGACTTAATGGACGATGGCGTCAGTCTACTCGCGCAAACATTGATAGACTTGGTCGGAACCAACGCGTGCATTGGCCTTCCCATGGGGCATGAAACGCATCTACGCATGCCGCTCAATGATTTCACGCAACTCAAAGAAAAGCTCGCGAACTTTACCTTTGCCGATGTACAGCCATTGCTTACTTCCTTGCAAATGATCAAATCCGATGAAGAAATCGCCAAGATCCAATATGCCTGCGGGATAGGCAATCGAAGTTTTGCACGGGTTTCTGAAATCTGCGCAATTGGCGAACCACTTGGACATGTATTCCGCAATTTTCAAAGATTATTGCTCGAAGAAGGCGCAGATTGGGTGCCATATCTTGCCGGCGGTGCCGGACAAGGCGGCTACAAGGATGTGATTTCACCAACGAGCGATGAACCATTAGCCGATGGCGATGTGCTCATGCTCGATACTGGCGCGCTTTATGACGGTTATTTCTGCGACTTTGACCGCAATTATGCGATTGGGAGCGTGAGCAAACAAACAAAAGACGCCTGTCAGCTTTTATATGAAGCGACGGATGCGGGCATCAATGCTGCCAAAATTGGCCGAGCAGCATCCGATGTTTATCAGGCGATTGCTGATATCATCGGACAATGGGATCAAGGACAATCAGCGGAAAGCAAGGGCGATGTTGGACGCATGGGCCACGGGCTTGGCATGCGATTAACAGAATGGCCGTCCTTGATTGCAAGCGATCAAACAGAACTTAAGGAAAATATGGTGCTCACCATCGAACCGAGCATGACGATCGTCCCAGGTCGGATCATGGTGCATGAGGAAAATATCCTAATCACAAAATCAGGACCTCAGCTTTTGTCCAAACGCGCGCCAAAAGATATTCCAATCATTGGGTGAAAACATGAAAACGCTTGATTATAAACTCACCGGCCCAATTGGACATAAAGCAACATTAGGTCTGATCGCGCTTCAATCAGATGAATCTGTGGAGCCTGAATTGCAATCTGTGTTCGGGCAAGATGGCGTTGCGCTATATACCACCCGCATTGAAAGCGATGCTGAAGTGACGCCAGAAACTTTAAAGACCATGGAAATTAAGCTGCCAAATTCTGTGGCTCTCCTCCCACCGTCGCTGGATTTTGATGTGATTGGCTATGCCTGCACATCAGGTGCGACCATCATCGGCCCTGACCGAATATCTGAATTGATATTCTCCGCAAGCAATGCCAAACATGCGACCAACCCACTAACAGCCCTCATCGATACTTGCCAAAGCGAAGGTATAAAATCTCTTGGTTTCATATCACCTTATATCGACAGCGTGTCGCTGCCCATGCGCAATTACTTGGAAGACAAAGCGAGTATTAAAATCGCTGATTTCGCCACATTTAATGAATCAACCGAGGCAAAAGTCGCGCGTATTGATCCTAAATCCATCTATGACGCTGCCGTGGAAATTGGAAATTCCTGTGATTGCGATGCGGTCTTTTTGTCCTGCACAAATCTGCGAACCTTCTCAATATTGGACAAAGCATCCAAAGAACTTAATAAACCCGTTTGGAGCAGCAATTCCGTGCTCGCGCGCCATATGAGCAAATTGGTGGGGTTAAACTACTAAAAACACGTGAAAAACAAAGCATTTGCTCAAAAATTCATCGAATTAGAGTTGGCACAGGCAGCTTAGCCAGATACTTGTTATATATGCAGAAAATTACCGCCCCAAAAAAAGCGCCACTCAGCCGCATACAGGAAAAAAACCGGAATCTGATCTTAAAGGCTGGCCTTGAAGTGTTTTCAAAATACGGTTTTCGCGGTGCAACGGTGGATCAATTGGCCAATGCGGCGGGCATGTCAAAACCAAATCTGCTTTACTATTTCCCAAGCAAAGAAGCGGTGCATGTCGCACTTCTAGAAGAGCTGCTCGAAAACTGGCTCGAACCGCTCATTGAATTGGGACCGTCGGATCATCCAATTGAAGAAATATTGGTCTATGTAAAAAAGAAGCTTGCCATGTCGCGTGCCTATCCACTTGAAAGCCGGCTCTACGCCAACGAGATCTTGCAAGGGGCTCCCAATTTTTCAGGCGCGATCAAAGGCCCGCTCAAAGAGCTGGTGGATGAAAAAGCAAAGCTCATTCAGTCTTGGTCAGATGAAGGTAAAATCGCAGTCGTCAATCCATATCATTTAATTTTTTCAATCTGGTCGACAACACAGCACTATGCGGATTTTGATGTGCAGATCGCCGGCATATTGCCTACCGATAAAGAAGAAATCACCAAAGATGCTGAAACATATCTCGAGCATATGTTCCGCAGCATCTTAACACCTAAGGCTTAATGCGCATCACGTCTTCAAGTGATACATCAAAGCTTTTTGCAAGAACATTTCAATCAGATCTTCGTTCAGCGGTTTGTTGACATCAACAAGCACGGCCCTATTACCGCTAAACTCCAACTCATCACTGAAATTATCGCGAAATTCGCCGATCAAACTGGTTTGGCAATGTACGTAAATTCCGCAATGATCTGGCTTATTTTTGACATTACTAAGACGGATTGTCGTACCGCTTTTTGATTGCTCGGTCAGATAGGACGGCTCACCCCATTTGAGCGTCTCCGTGATGGGGCCAATCTTATGATTACTCTGAGCGATATCAAAAATCATTTCCCGGATTTGCGATAAGCGCTCGCTTACTTTGTCATCAAACCGATCATAGGCTGCGCTCACATTTTTATCCATCTTGCATGCTCATTCCATAATAAAAATCGCCCCGTCTATGATCAAACATAACACGGGGCGAATTGATAAATCTTGCGGAATTTTGATTTATTCAGCAGGTTCCATGGCTGCCGGATTATTTGGATGCGTTGTCCAATTGGCATATTGGTCTTCAACCACTTTGCCAGTGCGTGGATCGGTTTTACCTGCATCCATCTCTTCCATGGAAATACAGCCTTCAACCGGGCACACATTCACACATAAATTACAGGCCACGCATTCCGCATCGATAACTTCAAACTTGCGATCTGGCGTCATGGAAATTGCCTGATGCGATGTGTCCTCACAGGCGGCAAAACAACGACCGCAACTAATGCAAAGATCCTGATCGATCTTGGCTTTGGCGATGTAGTTGAGGTTGAGATATTGCCAATCTGTGGTGTTTGGCACAGCCATACCCACAAACTCATCAATGCTCTTATAACCCTTCTCGTCCATCCATTGCTCGAGGCCAGAAATCATTTCTTGAACAATCTTAAAGCCATAGGTCATCGCAGCTGTACATACCTGCACATTTCCACAACCCAGCGCCATAAATTCAGCTGCATCGCGCCACGTGGTAACACCACCAATTCCGGAAATTGGCAGATCAGAAGTTTCAGCGTTTCGTGCAATTTCAGAGACCATCGACATGGCAATCGGCTTCACCGCAGGACCACAATAGCCGCCATGGGTACCTTTGCCATCAATTGATGGTTCAGGGCTCATTGAATCCAAATTCACCGAGGTGATAGAATTAATCGTATTGATTAAGCTCACCGCATCCGCGCCACCGCGTTTTGCAGCCGCCGCCGGTTTACGGATATCTGTGATATTAGGCGTGAGTTTCACAATTACCGGCTTTGAATAATATTGCTTACACCAGCGTGTCACCATCTCGATATATTCAGGCACCTGACCAACAGCTGCGCCCATACCGCGTTCGGACATACCATGCGGACAACCAAAATTAAGTTCAATACCATCAGCACCTGTGTCTTCCACCAGTGGCAGGATCGCTTTCCAAGCTTCTTCCTCACATGGCACCATGATCGACACGATGATCGCACGGTCTGGATAGTCCGCTTTCACACGCTTGATTTCATCAAGATTGGTGTAAAGATCGCGATCTGTAATCAGTTCGATATTGTTCAAACCCAATAGACGACGGTCAGCACCATAAACAGCGCCGTAGCGTGGACCATTCACGTTCACCACAGGAGGACCTTCAGATCCAAGGGTTTTCCAAACAACACCACCCCATCCCGCTTCAAACGCGCGACGAACATTATATTCCTTATCCGTTGGCGGCGCTGAGGCCAGCCAAAATGGGTTTGGAGATTTAATACCAAGGAAATTCGATTGTAAGTTTGCCATAATCTTATCCTACCCCATTAGTTTCGCATGAATATCTTCAGCCGCATCGCGACCTTCTGCAACCGCAGTTACAGTCAAATCATCACCGCCTGATGCGCAGTCGCCACCAGCCCAAACCATATCGAGCGAGCTGAGACCATTTTCATCAACAGTGATTTTGCCACGTTCAATGTCTAGGCCAGAAACATTGAACGTTAGTTTCTGCCCAATCGCTTTGAACACCTGATCGGCTTTTAGTCGGAAGGTGTCATCTGTGACTTTAAATCCATCAGCACCTGTTTCAGTATAAGCGAACTCCACTTCTTGCACCGAACCATTTGCGATCAGGCCAACAGGCTGCGCATTGGTGATGATATTCACACCTTTTTGCGCGGCTAGATCCTGCTCAAACTTACTGGCATTCATGTTTTCAACGCCGCGACGATAGACAAGCGAAACATGTTCCGCGCCTAAAAGCTTAGCCTGGACAGCCGCATCAACCGCGGTCATACCGCCACCGATGACAACAACATTGCGACCAATATCAACATTGGTGAGATCAGCTGCCTGACGAAGCCCTGCGATAAACTCAACCGCATCGTCAGAACCAGACGCATCTTCATTATCCAAACCAAGTGCATTGACCCCAGCTAGACCGATGCCTAAGAACACCGCATCGAATTCTGATTGCAAATCGTCAAGTTCAAGATTTTCACCAAGGCGTTTGCCAAGCTCGACGGTAATCCCGCCAATCGACAACAACCATTCCACTTCGCGTTCGGCGAATTGATCAACGGTTTTATACGCAGCAATACCAAATTCGTTGAGGCCACCTGCTTTTTGACGGCCATCAAAGATCACAACATCATGACCTTTCATCGCAAGGCGATGTGCGCAGGATAGACCTGCAGGCCCTGCACCGATCACGGCGATGCGTTTTGACGTTGAAGCTGCCCGCGTAAACGGATGCACACCTGCATCCATCACCTTATCTGTAGCAAAGCGTTGCAGCCGCCCGATCTCAACTGGATCGTTCTCTGCCGTTTCGCGCACACAAGCTTCTTCACATAATGTCTCGGTTGGGCAAACGCGTGCACACATGCCACCCAAGATATTCTGCTTAAAGATTGTGGTTGCTGCCGCCTCTGGCGTACCGGTTGAAATCTGCCGAATAAACAGCGGAATATCAATCGATGTCGGGCATGCCGCTATGCAGGGCGCATCATGGCAAAAATAACAACGATCCGCTGCCACCTTCGCCTCATGCGGGCTAAGAGGTGCGTGCAAATCACAAAAGTTTTCGTTCAATTGTTCAGATGATAGACGAGCAGAAACAACTCCGTCAGCTCTCACCTTATTGGATGGACTAGTTGTAGGCATCAGTGTTCCCATTTTTATACTGATTTATATGATCAGTATGACACCGGAAAATTTTTTATCAAGTGGTAAAATTTTCAAAATTCTAAAACATATAACCTGATAAAAAACAGATGCTTAGCTTATCAAAACCACATTTAATTTGACTAAAAAAGTCAAGTTAAATGCCTAAAAACTCGTATTCTGAACCAAAAAGAATCTTATATTCGCGCAAATTATCTTTGAGACGTTTGCCAATTTGGACTGACCCAAGGTTCCGCATTTGATGCCGGCAACAGGTCTTTACCCAGAATATGGTCGGACGCTTTTTCACCGATCATAATAGATGGACCATTAAGATTACCATTGGTCACACGCGGGAAGATTGAACTATCCGCAACGCGTAAGTTCTCAACGCCAATCACCTTCAATTCCGGATCAACAACCGCCATAGGATCGTCTTTGGCGCCTAGCTTACAGGTTCCGCAGGGGTGATACGCACTTTCAACATGCTCTTTGATAAAGCCGTTAAGTTCATCGTCACTCTGCACAGCT
>JAHDFS010000110.1 GCA_020628035.1 Rhizobiaceae bacterium | reverse complement strand
TGAAATCAAGAGCCGCAGGTGCGCTTTCGATATTTGGTGCAAAACCACCCTCGTCACCAACACTTGTGTTGTGACCTGCAGCTGATAGTTCTTTTTTCAAAGTGTGGAACACTTCAGAACCCATGCGAACAGCATCTGACAATGTGTCAGCACCAACTGGCATAATCATGAATTCTTGGAAATCGATTGGGTTGTCCGCATGCTCACCACCGTTGATGATGTTCATCATTGGAACTGGCAAAACGTGTGCGCTTGGACCACCGACATAACGGAAAAGCGGCAAACGAGCAGATTCTGCAGCTGCTTTTGAAACAGCAAGCGATACGCCCAAAATTGCGTTGGCACCAAGGCGCGCTTTATTTGGTGTACCATCAAGTTCGATCATCGCCTTATCGATGGCAATTTGTTCTTCGGCTTCCATGTCCACGATGGTGTCATAGATTTCGCCATTGACTGCGCCGACAGCTTTTTGAACACCTTTACCCAAAAAGCGTGAACCACCATCGCGAAGTTCAACAGCTTCATGCGCGCCAGTTGATGCGCCAGATGGAACCGCTGCGCGACCAAACGCACCATCTTCGAGTGTAACATCAACTTCAACAGTTGGATTTCCTCGGCTATCAATGATTTCGCGGGCTTTAATATCCACAATGGATGTCATGTGTCGTTTTCCTTTTTGGATTATCGTCAAAAAACGAGATTATTTTCGCAATATTGTCGTCGGACGTTTGTTAACTTGGGAGATTATGAGGCTGTCATAGCAATAAGTACCAAAATTGCAAGATTGAGAGCCAAATCTCCGTAGTTTTTCCTGTTTTACTCCATTTAGCAGCGTATTTTGACATTCTGATAACAGCCATTTAATGCCACAAAATCCACCCTTGCGTAAGCTTCGAAGCCTAAAAATGGGATGAGAAATGGAATCACGTGTCCATGATTATGAGAATTATCGGACAGCGGATCAGTAAACGCAGACAGATTGAAATTATGACAAAGACAATCGCGGGACAACTTAGTCTATTTGGCATCATGGTTATCTTAGGCATATTAGCCTTGGTATCCACCCAGCTTTATGCCTCAAAACAATTACAAGTGAACGGGCCTGTTTATCAGGACATTGTATCGAGCAAAGATCTTCTTGCTGATGTCGCCCCTTCGCAGATGAATGTCACTGAAGCATATATGCTCGCAAACGAAATGTTTGCACATCCGACTTTGCGAGAGGTCAACACAAAGAAAATTTTCGATCTGCGCAATATTTTCGATCAAAAGGTCTCTCAATGGCAACGACGAGATTTGTCCGTCGACATGCGTTCTATGCTCGAGGAGAATGTTTTACCTAAAAGTGACGCATTCTGGAAAGCTTTAGATGGTGAATTCATCCCTGCACTTCGAACCAATGATGATGTCGAGATCGTTATCGCGTTAGGCTCATTGCTCAACGCGTTTCAATCGCAACAGGCAGCGATTGAACTGTTTGCAGAAACGGCAAATGCTTCGCTTCTTGCAACCGAACAATCTGCCGCATCGGAAGCTTTTATCTATAACATCGTTATATATGCGGTTATCACGCTTGCGGTTGTTAGCATATTGCTTGGGATTTTCATGTTCCGGAAAAAAGCCATAAAGCCGCTTGGCGAAATCTCTAGTTATATGGCTCTTTTATCCGAAGAGGACTATTCAAAAGAACCGCCTTTTACCGATCGTGTGGATGAAATCGGTGAGATTGCCAAATCAGTCACGCAGCTCAAAGAAGCTGCCATTGAACGTCAAAAACTCCGCGAAATGGCAGAGCAAGAGCGCCAACTTAAAACTGACGAAGATGCCGCACACCAAGTGCGAGAGACACAAGCAGCACAAGAACGCTCTCACTTTATTGCACAATTGTCTGATGGTTTGACCCAATTATCACGTGGTGATCTGACCCATCGGATCGAAGAAGAATTCGCACCTGAATTTGAACGGCTTCGAACAGCGTTTAACTCGTCCATTGAAACCTTGGCATCAACGCTTAAAGATGTGTCGGATGCAACGCGAGAAGTTCGTCATTCTGCCGACAGTGTCAGTGTTTCATCGGATGATTTATCTCGCCGTACCGAACAGCAAGCAGCTTCGCTCGAACAAACGGCCGCTGCGCTTGATCAGGTCACAGCAACGGTTCGCCAATCAACAGATCAGGCGAATAAAGCCAGTGACATTGTGACTGAGACCAAAAACGGAGCCGAAAAATCTGGCGTTGTTGTCCGCAACGCGATTGATGCCATGACCAAGATTGAGGAATCTGCCACGCAGATTTCACAAATCATCTCCGTGATCGATGAAATTGCTTTCCAAACCAATCTCTTAGCGCTTAATGCCGGTGTAGAAGCTGCACGTGCTGGTGAAGCTGGCAAAGGTTTCGCGGTTGTTGCGCAAGAAGTGCGTGAACTTGCAGGTCGCACGACCAATGCTGCCAAAGAGATTAAAACGCTGATCGATACGTCTTCTTCGCAAGTGGAAACCGGGGTTTCGCTGGTCAATGATACAGGTTCTGCGCTTGTTGAAATTGAAGGCAATGTTGCATCCATCAATGAAGTGATCCAATCGATCGTAACGGGCGCCCATGAGCAATCCACCGCGCTTGCGCAGATCAATTCGGCCGTTAATCAGATGGATCAGGTGACGCAACAAAATGCGACCATGGTGCAAGAAACAAATCGTTCGTGCGAAGGTCTGATTGATTTATCATCTCAACTTGAAGGATTGATCCAACGCTTTCGTCTTACTTCTGGTCGTCCGTTTCAAAAACAAGATCGTGGACGCGAAAGCATGGCACGAGAGGCTTATTCTGATCGCCAAGCATATCGTAACTCCATGCATCGTGACCCTAGAGACGAAGATCGATCGGTTCGCCCCGTCGATGATCAGTATCGTCCTTCCAGAACGACATCGGATTCCCCTGCCCGTTCTTTAGGTCGCAGATTAGCTGCGGGACTAGCTGGCAATAATCGCAACGAAGCATTTGATCAAAATCCATCTCATAATAACTGGGATGAATTCTGATCTGAAAAGAAAACGCCCCAACTCAGATGGTTGGGACGTTCTCTTATAAATCAATATGTTGGCGAAACTTATACTAAGCGAGATTGGGTTAACGCCGCTTCAATAAAGCTCGCAAAGAGCGGATGTGGATCCAATGGACGAGATTTAAGCTCAGGGTGATATTGCACACCAATAAACCAAGGATGATCTTCATATTCGATGGTTTCTGGCAATACGCCATCTGGCGATAGACCCGAGAAGGTCAAGCCACATTCTTCTAGCTTCTCAACATAACTTACATCTACCTCATAGCGGTGTCTGTGACGCTCAGATATGCTTTGCGAATTATAAATCTCCGAAATTTGCGTACCTTCTTTAAGCGATGCTGTGTAAGCACCTAAACGCATTGTGCCACCCAAATCACCACTGGCAGAACGTTTTTCGAGTTGGTTGCCTTTGAGCCATTCGGTCATCAAACCGACGATATTTGTACCGCCTTTATCAAATTCGCTGGATGTTGCATCTTCAATGCCAGCCAAATTGCGCGCGGCTTCGAGCACAGCCATTTGCATGCCCAGACAAATACCGAAATAAGGCACTTTCTTCTCACGGGCAAAACGGGCAGCTGCAATCTTGCCTTCTGTTCCACGCTCACCAAAGCCACCAGGCACCAAAATGCCATGAACTTTTTGCAAATAAGGTGCTGGATCTTCTTTCTCAAAGATCTCAGATTCAATCCATTGGAACTTAACCTTCACCTTGTTGGCAATGCCCCCATGATAAAGCGCTTCCATCAAAGATTTATAGGCATCTTTAAGGCCAGTATATTTGCCAACAATCGCAATCGTGACTTCACCTTCTGGCGACTTGATACGCTCTGACACATCTTGCCACGCTTCCAAACGCGGTGCAGGTGCTGGATCAATGCCAAAGGCTGCTAAAATCTCATCATCCAGGCCTTCTTCATGATAAGCCAATGGCACATCATAAATGCTAGATACATCAAGCGCCTGGATCACAGCTGATGGACGCACATTACAGAATAGCGATAATTTGCGACGTTCTTCTTCTGGGATTTCACGATCAGCGCGTACGAGCAAGATATCAGGTGCAATACCGAGCGCCTGTAGCTCCTTCACCGAATGCTGGGTTGGCTTGGTTTTTAGTTCACCAGCTGCTGCAATATATGGCATTAATGTCAGATGCAAATAGATCGCGCTATTACGCGGCAGATCATTACCCAACTGACGAATGGCTTCCATAAATGGCATGGCCTCAATGTCACCCACTGTGCCGCCGATTTCACACAAAACGAAGTCATATCCTTCATTGCCATCAAGCACGAAGTCTTTGATTTCATTGGTTACATGCGGAATGACCTGTACGGTTGCACCTAAATAATCACCACGACGTTCCTTGTCGATGATATCTTTATAGATCCGCCCTGTGGTGATGTTATCCATCTTCACAGCAGAACGGCCTGTAAAGCGCTCGTAGTGACCTAAATCAAGGTCAGCTTCCGCGCCATCATCGGTGACAAAGACTTCACCGTGCTGAGTCGGGCTCATTGTGCCCGGGTCAACGTTCAAATAAGGGTCAAGTTTACGCAGCCGCACTCGATATCCTCGAGCTTGCAGCAAAGCGCCTAGAGCAGCAGAAGCAACACCTTTTCCTAAGGAAGAAACCACGCCACCAGTTATAAATACATATCGTGCCATGGGATTGAAGCGATAGCTCGTTTTTACCGATTCCGCTAGTCAAAAAATAAAATCAGGCAATGTTTTTCGTGGATAGTTTCTAAAATGTAAAATCTAGGGTGCCTGAATAATTCCATAAAAAAAGCCCAGCTGGATAAGCCGGGCTTTAAATTCGTTGAGCGTGGAGCGATTAGTTTCCAGTAGGAACTGAAGGTTCTGTGCTCTCCGGCTCTGGCGTTGTTGTTGTATCGGAACCACCAAGTTGGTTCAAAATACCATTACCATCGCCCTGCGTCGTGCTTTCAATCTGGTTTAGAATGCCAGATGAAGGATTGTTGTTAGCTGCAAGAATGCCAAGCGCCAAAGATGTTGCAAAGAATGCAGCTGCCAAAATGCCTGTCACACGTGTCAATGCACTTGCTGCACCACGCGCTGTCATCAGACCGCCGCCGCTACCGCCGCCACCGATACCCAAGCCACCGCCTTCAGAACGCTGCAACAACACAACGCCGACAAGCGCGACAACAATCATCAAATGAACTACGATCAGTACGGTTTCCATAAATTCTTCCGAAATCTCTGGGCCAAAGCCACAAACAATAAAACTTTATCGCGGCTCCATACACGAGCTTTGCGATATTTCCAAGCCCCAATTCGAAACCAGCTCGAAAAGAGATGTAAATTGAGGTGTTTGAATGCTCAAACTACCCCAGATTACCAGCTGTTGCCTTACAAATGGCGAGGAAGTCTTCAGATTTCAAGCTCGCACCGCCAACTAATGCACCATCAACATTTGCAATTGCCATCAATTCAGCGGCGTTTGATGGTTTAACTGATCCGCCATATAGCAAGCGCATCTTCTCGCCTTCAGCATTAAAACGTGACGCCATTTCTGAGCGGATAAATGCATGCGCTTCTTCAACATCACCGTTGCTTGGCACCAAACCTGTGCCAATGGCCCAAACAGGTTCATACGCAATGACGGTGTTTGCAGCTGTCGCATTATCAGGAACTGAACCTGCAAGCTGTGTTTTTAAAACATCAAGTGTCTTACCTGATTTGCGTTCTTCTTCGGTTTCACCAATACAAACAATTGCGACCAATCCAGCTTCAATAGCAGCTTCGGCCTTCGCGCGAATTTCAGAATCAGTTTCACCGTGGTCTGTTCTGCGCTCTGAATGACCCACAATGATTTGTGTTCCCAAACAATCTGCGATCATGTCTGCAGAAATATCGCCGGTATGGGCGCCTGATTTATTTGCATGACAATCCTGACCGCCAATTTGCAATGGCACATCTTCGCACAGTGTTGTGGCCACATATAAAAGGGTTGCCGGAGGGCAAAGCAACATATCAATTTTGGACAATGCGCTGTCTTCAGAGCTTTGAGCAATCTCATTGATTGTCCCAAGCGCATCGCGCAGGCCATTCATTTTCCAGTTTCCAGCCACAAGCGGACGAATATTAGGGGTCATAATTTCCTCATGAATTAAAGTGATATGGCTTTGCGAACAAAGTTTTCGAGCATTCACTTACAAATATTTGATTTGCAGCGCAATAACCCTTCAATTCATAATGTGTTTGGTCTAAAGGATATGCTGGAAATAATTTGATCATATCACATATAATAAAGATCAATAAGATTATGATCTTGATGGAGAATACATAATGGATTTTTTAAGACGGGCGGCAAAAACATGGGTGGCAAAACTTTTGCTTATTCTATTGGTCGCGTCTTTTGGTGTTTGGGGGATCTCAGGCAGCCTGTTCGCAACGCAATCTAGCACAGTTGTAAGTGTAGGCGATGAGACCATCGGTCCAAACGAATTCTTGCTGGCTTATAACCAAACAATCGGCAGCGTCTCTCAACGCATTGGTCGTCGATTAACGACTGAAGAAGCACGTGCTTTTGGTCTTGAAGAGCAAGTCTTCTCCAATCTTGCAACAAGTGCAGCGCTCAGCCAGCAGGCAGCTGATTTGAATTTGGGTCTATCTGAGAAACGCCAGGCCGATATTCTCGCTCAGGAACAAATCTTTCATGATCGTGTAACCGGGCAATTTGATCAGGCAACATTCCGTCTGATTTTGCGCCAAGTTGGCATGACAGAAACTCAGTATTTGGAAAACAATGCCAAGACAGCCATCCGTCAGCAAATCGCCGATGCGGTATCCGACGGCGTACAAGCACCTACAACACTCTTAAAAGCTCTGGCGGAATATCGCACAGAAATGCGTGATGTAGATTACATTGTTGTTAAACGTGATCTACTTGATGCTGTTGAAGCGCCATCTGAAACTTTGCTCTCTTCATATTTTGAAGACAACAAAGCCAATTACGCCGCTCCGGAATTCCGTAAAGTCTCTTATGTGCGCTTGCTTGCAGAAGATATTATCGATCTTGATGCGGTGAGCGATGAATTAATCGCACAAGAGTATGAAGCGCGTATCGGCACATATAGCACTGAAGAACAGCGTACGATCGATCAACTTCGTTTTGCCGATAAAGCTGCTGCAGAAGCAGCCCTTGCCAAACTTGAAGGTGGTTTGAGCTTTGATGATCTAGCAACACAAGAAGGCAAAACAGCCAGCGATATCGCGATCGGCACCTTCACTAAGGATACAATGCCTGATCCGAGCTTGGCCGATGCTGCATTTGCTATTGCAGAAGATGGCGGCACTTCGGGTGTTGTAGAAGGCACATTTGGCAATTTCATTTTGCGCGCAACGAACATTGTACCAGCGTCAACCCGCACATTGGATGAAGTAAAAGACGAGATCCGCCAAAATCTTGCGCTTATTGCAGCCGGAGACACACTGCTCGACGTGCATGACGCTTATGAAGATGACAGAGCCAGTGGCATGACACTTAAAGAGGCGGCAGATAAACAAGGTCTAGCTGTCACGACTATCGAAATGGTTGATGCGCAGGGTCTTGATAATGACGGTGTTGCAATTGAAGATATTCCACAAGCTGGCCAATTGATCGCGCAAGCATTTGAATCTGACATCGGTCTGGAAACATTGCCGATCAATATCGGTACAGATGGATTTGTCTGGTTTGAAGTTCAGGACATCTTCCCTGCCCGTGATCGCACTTTGGAAGAAGTTCGTGCGAAAGTCACAGCCGACTGGACAGAAACGCAGACAGCTACTGCACTGGTTGATAAAGCTACAGAGTTGAAAAAGCGACTTGATGCAGGTGAAACTTTGCAGACACTGGCGGATGAACTTGCGCTTAACGTTGAAAAGAAGATTGATCTGACCCGCACAGGTTCAGATGCAGTGTTTGGTTCAGCAACGATCCAATCCGCTTTTGGTGGTCCTGAAGGTCTAACTGCAATTGCTAAAGATGCTACGGGTGAGAATGAAATCCTTCTGAAAGTGGTTGGCGTTACAATTCCTGAAGCAAATTTGGAAGAAGATACGGCTTTGCAAGTTGCGCAATCTGTATCTGCAGCAAATGCGGATGAAATTATGAGCCAGATGATTGCTAAAATACAAAACCAATATGGTGTTGTGGTAAACCGTGGTCTTGCGCAGCAAGCTCTGGCGCATAACTAACATCTGATATTGTTCGTTTGAGGGGAATGGCATGGCAGAATTAAAGCCATTTATAGGTCAAGTGGCTGAAGGCGGTCTGTTGAGCGTTGATGAAGCTCGTGAGGCGTTTAATGTCATCATGTCAGGTGATGCAACACCTTCGCAAATCGGCGGCTTTTTGATGGCTTTGCGGATGCGCGGTGAAACGGTAGATGAAATTTCAGGTGCCGTAGCGGTGATGCGCGAAAAAATGCTGCCGGTGAAAGCACCTTCAGACGCCATTGATATTGTTGGAACGGGCGGCACGGGTTCCGGAAAATATAACATCTCAACCTGCACAGCCTTTGTTGTTGCTGGCTGCGGCGTTAAAATTGCCAAACATGGTAATAAAGCACTGTCATCAAAATCCGGCACTGCTGATTGCTTTAATGCGCTTGGACTGAGCCTTGATCTTGACGTCAAGGGCGTTGAAACCTGCATTGAAGAAGCCGGCATTGGCTTCATGTTTGCACCAAATCATCATTCTGCCATGCGCCATGTGGGCCCAACACGGGTAGAACTTGGCACACGCACGATCTTCAATTTGCTCGGACCGCTCTCCAATCCGGCGAATGTCAGCCGTCAATTGTTGGGTGTTTTCGACCCTCAATGGGTTGAACCCCTTGCCGAAGTGCTCAAAGACCGCGGTTCTACTTCTGTCTGGGTTGTGCATGGCGAAGGTCTGGATGAGTTGACAACAACTGGTCCAAGCCAAATATCAGCACTGAAAAACGGTGAAATCAAGAACTTCACGCTAACACCGGAAGATGCTGGGCTTAAACGCGTAGACGTTTCTGCATTGATTGGCGGTGATGGCGCTTATAACGCTAAAGCCCTGCGCGATGTGCTTGAAGGCGCTGACAATGCCTATCGCGAGATTGTCCTCCTTAATTCTGCCGCTTCTTTGATCGTTGCAGAAAAAACCGATGATATACGCGAGGGTGTCGAAATTGCAGCGAAGTCTATCGACAGTGGTGCGGCATTATCCGTGCTTGAAAAACTTATCGCAACATCCAATAGACTGGTGGCTTAAGAATTAAATATGTCTGACATTTTACAGAAAATCGAAGCCTATAAGCGCATTGAAATTGAAGAAGCACAATCTGCGTTATCGCTGCATGAGCTTAAAGCGCAAATCAAGGATGTTGAAGCGCCACGCGGTTTTATGCAGGCTCTTTTGAACAAGAAGGCTGCCGGCGATTATGGTCTGATTGCTGAGATCAAGAAAGCTAGCCCGTCAAAAGGTTTGATCCGCGAAGATTTTAACCCGCCCGAACTTGCTAAAGCTTATGAAGCGGGTGGTGCGGCGTGTTTATCTGTTTTAACCGATACGCCATCCTTTCAAGGTGCACCGGAATTTTTGACCGCAGCACGCGGGGCGTGTTCACTCCCTGCCCTGCGCAAGGACTTCATGTTTGTGCCTTATCAGGTCTATGAAGCACGCGCATGGGGTGCGGATGCGATCTTGATCATTATGGCGAGCCTGTCTGACGATGAGGCAAAACGCCTTGAAGATTGTGCGCATGAGCTTGACATGAATGCATTGATCGAGGTGCATGATGAGGAAGAAACCGAGCGTGCGCTCAAACTCGATAGCCGCTTATTGGGTGTCAATAACCGTAACTTACGGACATTTGATGTTTCTCTATCGACGTCTGAACGTTTGGCATCCATGGTGCCCGACGATTACCTTCTAGTCGGTGAAAGCGGTATCTTTACCCACGAAGATTGTCAGCGTCTTGAAAAGTCAAATATCTCGACCTTCTTGGTTGGCGAAAGCCTCATGCGCAAAGAAGATGTAACCTCAGCGACGAAAGCGCTTCTTTTTGGGGATCAACCTTCATGAGTGAGACCAAACTCACACATTTAGCAGAAGATGGTTCGGCCTCCATGGTGGATGTGGGTGATAAGGCTGAGACCATGCGTGAAGCAATCGCGGAAGGCACGATCACCATGAAGGCTGAAACGCTTGAATTGATCCGCCAAGGCGACATGAAAAAAGGCGATGTGATCGGTGTTGCCCGTATCGCTGGGATCATGGCGGCAAAACAAACGTCAAACCTCATTCCATTGTGTCATCCGCTAATGCTGACCAAAATTGCCGTTGATATTGAGGAAGACGCATCCCTACCTGGCTTGCGCGTTCAATCAACTGTTCGTTTATCTGGTAAAACAGGTGTTGAAATGGAAGCATTAACTGCCTGCTCCGTTGCGTGTTTGACCATTTACGATATGGCAAAGGCTGCTGATAAGGGCATGGAAATCGGCGGGATTAAGCTGATTAAAAAAACCGGTGGCAAGTCTGGTGAATGGACCGCCGAGAACGAGGCAGGTTAACTAAATGGCTCTCTTGCCCGTTGATCAAGCGCTGGAAAAGCTTTTGCAAGGTGCTGAACCCAAAGGCACTGAATTGAAGCCGATTTCGCAGCTGCGCGGAAGAATATTAGCCACAGATTTAGTATCCAAGCGCACGCATCCACCATTTAATGCATCCGCAATGGATGGTTATGCTGTTAAATATAAAGATGCAAGCAAGATTGGCGCAACGCTTAAAGTTGTTGGCGAATCCGCTGCGGGCCATGGGTTCCACGGAACATTTGAGGATGGTGAAACAGTGCGTATCTTCACCGGAGCACCCGTACCGTCATCTGCCGATACAATCCTAATTCAGGAAAATACTGAAAAGCAGGATG
>JAHDFS010000109.1 GCA_020628035.1 Rhizobiaceae bacterium | reverse complement strand
CCCATGATTTCTTCTTCCATATCCCAAATCATATTCAGGATCTCATCGCGAGTTGGACCGAAATCTTTATGACGTTTAACTTCCCTGAGATCAGCACCGACGCCAAGCTCAGCAAATGGAAGGCGATATTCTTTATGCACACGACCAGGGCGCGGTGCCATCACCAAAAGACGCTCGCCGAGAAGCAATGCCTCTTCCACGGAGTGTGTGATCAAGATGATCGTTTTGCCAGTCTTCTTCCAAAGATCGAGCACAAGGCTCTGCATCTTTTCACGTGTGAGCGCATCCAGCGCACCCAGCGGCTCATCCATCAAAACCACATCCGGATCATTCGCCAAGCATCTGGCAAGTGCAACACGCTGCTGCATACCACCAGATAATTCATAAATCATTTTCTGACCGAAATCCTGCAAACCAACGGTTTCCAGAAGCTCATCAGTACGTTCTTTTGTTTCTGCTGCCGGACGACCTGCCATTCTGGGGCCAAAACCAATATTGTCAGAAACATTCATCCATTCAAACAATGCACCTTTTTGGAACACCATTCCTCGTTCGGAACTCGGTCCAGTCACTCTGTCGTCATTCAGTGAAATCTCACCGGCGGTCGGTGCAAGAAAGCCAGCGAGAATATTTAAAAGCGTTGTCTTTCCGCAGCCGGAAGGCCCAAGGACAGACATAAGTTCGCCTTTTTTGATATTAAGATTGATGTTTTTTAATGCCTCAACAGAGCCGCCATCGGGCAATGAGAAGGTCATGGAAACATCGTTGATGATCAAACCAGACATTGGCGCCACCTCCGATTTTGAGAAAAAGGGGTGCGTGGCGCATCATGCGCCACGCGAAGTCATTAATCGAACTTAAAAGTTCAGATTACATTTTTGACGCTGCTTCAAGATAGCTTGCATCTACAACAGCTGAGTAATCTGGAAGTGCTTTGATTTTACCAGAAGCTTCTAAGCTGGCTGCAGCATTTGTGAAGTATTCTGCAACACCACCGCCCATCCAGTCGGCTGAAAGCTGAGTTTCAACTGAAGGGAAGACGAATGTACCGATAACAGCGGCTGTGCCTTCTGCATCCATACCAGCAGCTTTTGCAATTGATTCCATCATTGAAGATGAATCAGCTGCATATTTAGCGTTCATGTCAGCTGTAACCTTCAAGAATTTTGTCAAAATCTCTGGGTTTTCTTCAGCAAATGACGTTGGAACAGATGTCACATCAAACACTTTACCAACAACAGCTTCTTTTTCAGCACCTTCGATGATTGGGTTACCGTGTTGCTTCATAGCGCGAAGTGAACCACCCCAACCGCAAGCCATAGCAAGATCTGTATTTGGCTGAGCAAATGCAGCAGCTGAATCTGATGGCGCCATGTCAACGATCTCTAGATCGCTTTCAGCAATGCCGAAGTGAGCCATTTGAGCCAAGAAGCCAGAATGCGCAGCAGTACCTAGTGGCACAGCAACTTTTTTGCCTTTAAGTTCAGCAACATTTTCTTTTGTGATTTCAAGCTCAGAACGAACAACGCAGTTATCGTTGTCTGAGTAAGACACAGCAATATCAACAGTTGTTAGATCTTGACCCGCAGCTGTTGCAACCAAGAAAGGTGTCACACCTTGCGAAAATGAAATATGCACATCGCCTGATGCCATCGCAGCAGACATAGCAGTACCAGCATCAAATGAAACCCATTTAACCGGAATGCCAAGAGCTTCTTCATAAAGGCCATTTGCCTGCGCATATTGGTTTGGTGTTGGCCACTCAAGGAAGTACGCAACAACTAGCTCATCAAGCGCATGACTTGGTGCAGTTGCCATCAAAGTCATCACACCGCCAGCCAATACTCCAGCAAGTTTTTTCAATCCCATATTGTTCTCTCCTATTTTAAAAACCAGTTCGCTCAGATTTCTTTTTCGGCTATCTCCAAGCCTTTTTATGTGAGCGCTATCATCAGTCTAATGATAATATGCACACTGATGCAATCACAATTTTGCCAATAGGTCCAGTTTCTCTACTTGCATGTGTCAGATCAATGTTTTTGCAAGTCCCTGATCTGCCTTGTTTTTAATCATTATATGCAGATCAAAATGAGTTAGAGTACTTCCTCGACACATTGTGCGAGAAGATTGATACCAGGCTCGATTTTATCATCAGAAATGGATGAAAATCCGAGGCGAAAATAGTTCTTGTTATTTTCCGGATCAGAAAAGAAAACATCGCCAGGCTCGATCAAAACACCTTTTTCTTTGGCGACTTTAACCAACTGACGCGCATCCAGATCGTTCGGCCCTTTGATCCAGTAGGAACTCCCACCGAATTTCGGCACTTCATACCAACCATGGAAGTTATTGGCTAAGGCCAAACCTAATATCTCAGATCGTTTTTGATAATTTTGGCTGAGTTTATTAATCAGCGCATTATGAATACCCAGCGACAAGAACAATGCCACGACCCTTTGGTTATTGCCTGGTGGGTGACGCAAGATCAAACGTCGCATTGCCCGAACTTCTTCAATCAGTTCTGGCGGCGCTACGATAAATCCAACGCGCAAGCCTGGCATGAGCGATTTCGATAAACTGCCAATATACAAAACCCGCCCATTTCGATCGAGCGATTTAAGCGCAGGTGTCGGCTCCTGCCGGAAATTGGTTTCATATTCATAATCATCTTCAACGATCAGACTGTCATTCTCATTAGCCCATTCGAGCAATTGATGACGGCGCTGCACACTCATGGTGACATTTGTTGGATATTGATGGCTTGGTGTAACAAAGGCCAGCTTTGCATCCTCCAATTGATCAACGCGCATGCCTTCCTGATCAACCGGAATGTTGACCACATTATCTGTGCGCAATCGAAACATATTGCGGATATCAGGATAGCCTGGATCCTCAACAGCCACCTTGGTATTTTGGCGAACCAACAAATGCGCAAGCATAAATAAGGCATTTTGCGCACCCATTGTGACCAAGATCTCTTCGCGCTTAGCCATCACGCCACGACGCGTTAAAACCCGCTGCTGGATTTGTTCAATCAACATCGGATCATCAGCGCTAAACCGATCATCCGTCCAGGCATCCAACCATTTCAAGCTGAGTGTTTGCCGAATACAGTCGCGCCAGGCGCTAATGGGAAATAGCTTTGGATCAACTTGCCCGTAGATAAATGGATACGGATAATTGTTCCAATCATTCGGTTTAATAATGTTTAATTGCTGAGACGGTTTTAAACGAAGTTTTTGATCCCAATCAACAGACGATAAAGACACTTCTTTATCCTGCGCCATTTGCTCGCTTTGAAATAAATCATTGCGCACATCAGCAGACACATAAAATCCAGATCTTTCGCGAGATACCAGATAGCCGTCAGACGCGAGCGCCTGGTAAGCCAACATCACAGTATTGCGTGAAACTTTTAGGCGTTTTGCCATCGCGCGGGTTGAAGGCACAGGCGCATCCGCCGGCAATTGCCCCGCCAGCATGGCAGAAACCAACATCTCCCTTATTTGAGTTTGCAGCGACTTCTGCTGCTCTCGCTCGACATGAAATAGGCTGTAACGCATTTTCGAATATCCATCCAACTCGCTGACTTATTAAACGACAAACTGGCACTATTGGCAATCTCATTTGGCACTAACAGTATCAGAAAATTCTCACTACACAAATAAATCTCTTGCATAGATGCAAAATAAATGAAATTAATTTGATAAATTTCATTTTTAGGATGATTAGATTTGGACAATTCAAATACAACATTTTCAGATTCTGAAGCGAGCGTAGGTGCTGATATTCGTGCATTGCGCAAGTCGCGCGACATTCGCCTCATCGAACTTGCAAGCAGCCTTAAACGTTCAACCGGTTGGCTCAGCCAGATTGAACGCGGACAAACCGAGCCATCAATCTCGGATTTAAGAAACATTGCGCTTTTCTTTGAAATCCCCATCAGCTTCTTTTTCAGAAATGAGCAGGCTCCTGAAGGTGAACAAGGTTTAATTGTGCGCAAATCTGCGCGCGCTGAACTGGGATCTCGCCATGCCGGCCTGGTGGAGGAATTGTTATCACCGCATTTGTCGGGTGATTTTGAAATGATCCGATCTGAATTTGCGCCCAACTCCATCAGCGAATGGGTGGATGCAAGACCGACGGAAGAAGGTGGCTATCTAATCTCAGGCCAGATGAATCTGTGGCTGGATGATCGCAAATTCGAGATCAATGCAGGCGACAGCTTTCAGTTTCAAAACGAAAGATACCGTTGGGAAAACCCAACAGACGATATAGCGGAGGCGATTTGGGTTATCTCGCCGCCGGTTTACTAAGCTTATAAAAATATACTCAAACAAAAGTATTCGAGGGTAATATGTCAGACTTTCCAACTACAGCACGCGTTGTCATTATCGGGGGTGGCGCAGTCGGCGTTTCAAGTCTTTACCATCTTGGTAAAGCTGGCTGGACCGATTGTGTTCTTTTAGAGAAGAACGAACTTACAGCCGGTTCAACATGGCACGCTGCGGGTAACTGTCCAAACTTTGCGGCATCATGGGCGGTGATGAACATGCAGCGTTATGGCCTTGAAATGTACCGCACGCTTGCCGACGATGTCGATTATCCAATGAATTATCACGTCACGGGCGCCATTCGTCTTGCACATACAAAAGAGCGCATGCAGGAATTTGAGCGCGTGGCTGGCATGGCACGCTATCAAGGCCTTGAAATGGACATCTGCACACCTGACGAATTGCGTGAGTTCAACCCATTTATGGAAACGCATGATCTGGCTGGCGGTCTTTGGGATAAGCTTGATGGCGATATTGATCCGGCACAATTAACCCAGGCGCTGGCAAAAGGTGCGCGCGAAATGGGTCAAACAATCCTGCGCTTCACACCAGCCACTGGCGTTTCTCGCCAAGGCGACGAGTGGATTGTGCACACCGAAAAGGGTGACATTCGCTGCGAATATGTGGTCAATGCCTGCGGTTACTATGCGCAACGCGTTGGTGAATGGTTTAAGCCTTATGGCGGTCGCACCGTTCCGATGATCGTCATGAGCCACCAATATTTCTTAACGGGTGAAATTCCTGAGCTCGAAGCATGGACCAAAGAAAAAGGTCACAAGATGCCAATGATCCGCGATGTTGATATCTCTTATTATCTACGTCAGGACAAACACGGCTTGAACTTGGGACCATATGAGCGCAATTGTAAAGCACATTGGGTGACACCTGATGATCCAATGCCAGATGATTTCTCATTCCAGCTTTACCCAGATGATCTTGATCGTTTGGAATTCTACATCGAAGACGCCATGGAACGCTTGCCAATCTTGGGCACACAAGGTGTTGAACGTGTGATCAATGGCCCGATACCTTACGCACCAGATGGCCTTCCGATGATTGGCCCAATGCCAGGCGTGAAAAATGCATTTGAAGCGCATTCCTTCACATTCGGTATCGCCCAAGCTGGCGGTGCCGGTAAAGTCTTGGCTGAATGGATCACAGAAGGCGAAACAGAATGGGATATGTGGGCAGTTGACCCACGTCGCTACACAGATCATGCAGACCATGACTTCTGCTACCAAAAAGCCATGGAAACCTATGGCCACGAATATGCCATGCACTTCCCGCACCACGAATGGCCCGCAGGACGTGATAAGAAACATTCACCTAACCACGAACGTCTTCTCGCCGATGGTGCACAAATGGGCGCTTATAACGGTTGGGAACGCGCCAATTGGTTTGCCAAAGATGGTGACGATACATCTGAAGAAGCAACGCAGACATGGGATCGTAATGGCCCTTGGGCAATCCGCGTTAAAGAAGAAGTTGAAGCTGTTCGCGATCATGTTGGCGTCTTGGATATGCCAGGCTTCTCTCGCTATAAGCTTCAAGGTAATGGTGCCGCTGAATGGCTTCGCAACCAGATCACTGGCGCCCTGCCAAAAGCTGGCCGCATGAATTTGGGTTACTTTGCCAATTCACGCGGACGGATCGTCACAGAAGTGACAATCATTCGCTGGGGTGAAGATGATTTCTGGCTCATGACAGCTGCTGTCGCACAATGGCATGATTTCGAATTCTTGAAAAAATCACTTCCAGAAGATGGATCACTCTCATTAACGGACATCACCAAAGAATGGTCAACACATCTTGTGACAGGTCCAAAATCTCGCGATGTGATCTCAAAAATCGCACCTGATGCAGATCTTTCAACAGGCTGGCTCACCATCCAGGACGCAGTTGTTGCAGGCAAGGAAGCAAAATTGTTCCGTATCTCCTTTGCCGGTGAACTCGGCTGGGAAGTGCATACGAAATTTGAAGATAGCGCAGAAGCCTATACAGCCATTCGTGACGCCGGCGCTGCGCCCTTTGGCATGTATGCGCTTGATTCTATGCGTATTGAAAAAGGCTACCGCACTTGGAAGGGTGATCTTTCAACAGATTACACCGTTCTTGAAGGTGGTTTGGAACGCTTTGTTCGTCTTAACAAAGAGCAAAACTTCCCAGGCAAACAAGCATTGCTTTCTGAAAAACAACAAGGCTCGAAAAAAGGTTTCGTTACCCTTGTTGTTGATGCAGAAGACAGCGACGCGCCTTATATGTCCACCGTTTGGAATGGTGATGAAGTTGTGGGGGAAACAACATCAGGAAACTGGGGTTACCGCATCAACAAATCAGTTGCCCTTGGCGTGGTTAAAGCAGAATTCTCCGCGCCTGGTACCGAGCTTGAAGTCGAGATCTATGGCAAACGCTGCAAAGCAACAGTCCAAGAAGATCTTCCATTGTGGGATGCAGACAACGAAAGAATTCGGGCCTGATGCTAAACGCTTTTGCTAAGGATATCATCAAAACGTTCCCTCTGGGTTTTGTGGCGACAGTCACCCCAGATGGGCGTCCCAATGTCTCCCCCAAAGGTACATTTTTAGTGTTGAGCGAAGACAAAATCGGCTTTGCTGATATTCGCTCACCACAAACAATAAAAAACATAAAATATAGTCCAGAAGTTGAAGTGAATTTCGTCAACCAATTTTCTCGAAAAGGTGTTCGGATTAGAGGTCAGGCGAAGGCTGCAGCCAAGGGAACAGATGAGTTTCAAAAACTCTTTATTGACTGGAAAAACGAATGGCCAGCTTTGGCCGATCGGATCAATGCAATCGTAACAATTGAAATCTCACACGTTAAACCACTCACAACACCGCCCTACGATGACGGCGTTACAGAAGAAGAAATGGTGGAGATTTACAAACAAAAATTTAGGGAGATTTACCCATGAGCCTGCCGGAAAAAGCACGCGTCGTCATCATCGGTGGAGGTGTCATTGGTTGTTCAGTGGCATATCATTTAGCAAAAATTGGCTGGAAGGATATTGTTCTTCTAGAGCGCAAACAACTAACATCTGGAACGACGTGGCACGCTGCTGGTCTGATCGCACAGCTTCGCTCGTCAAAGAACATGACAAAGCTCGCAAAATATAGCCAAGAGCTCTATGGTACTTTGGAAGCAGAAACTGAAGTTGCGACAGGTTTTCGTCGTTGCGGCTCCATCACAGTTGCGCTAACCGAAGCACGAAAAGAAGAAATTCTTCGCCAGGCCGCCATGGCCCGAGCATTTGGCGTTGACGTTGAAGAAATCTCACCGACTGAAGTCAAAGAACGCTATGAGCACATCAACATTGATGGTGTCACAGCTGGTGTTTACCTGCCAAAAGATGGGCAAGGTGATCCGGCAAACATCGCGCTCGCATTGGCAAAAGGTGCACGCTTAAAAGGCGCCTTGATCAAGGAAAATGTTAAAGTCACAAAAATCAACAAAGATGGTCGTCGTGTCACCGGAGTTGAATGGCAGCAAGGTGAAGAAACCGGCGAGATCCAAGCGGATTGCGTGGTGAACTGTGCTGGCATGTGGGGCCACGAAGTTGGTAAAATGGCTGGCGTAAACGTGCCATTACACGCCTGTGAGCATTTTTACATTGTCACCGAAAACATCCCTGATCTTAAACAATTGCCAGTTCTTCGTGTGCCAGATGAATGCGCCTATTATAAAGAAGATGCGGGCAAATTGCTTTTGGGCGCCTTTGAACCAAATGCAAAACCCTGGGGTATGGATGGCATTCCGGAAAACTTTGAGTTTGATCAACTACCGGAAGACTTCGATCATTTTGAGCCAATTCTCGGCCAAGCGGTCAATCGTCTACCGATGCTAGCAAATGCAGGTATTCATACTTTCTTTAATGGTCCGGAAAGTTTCACACCAGATGATGCCTATCATCTTGGCTTGGCGCCAGAATGCGATAATTTCTGGGTCGCGGCCGGATTTAATTCAATCGGCATCCAATCAGCCGGCGGCGCCGGCATGGCGCTCGCATCCTGGATGGACACCGGTGAAAAACCTTTTGATTTGGGCGATGTGGATATCTCGCGCATGCAGCCTTTCCAAGGCAATAAAACTTATCTGTATGAGCGCTCCAAAGAAACGCTTGGTCTTTTATATGCTGACCATTTCCCATTCCGCCAAAAAGAAACCGCGCGTAACATCCGCAAAAGCCCTCTGCACTATCATCTACAAGAAAAAGGTGCAGTCTTTGGTGAACTTGCGGGCTGGGAACGTGCAAACTGGTTCGCGGATGAAGGTCAAAAAGCCGAATACGAATATAGTTGGGAACGACCCAATTGGTTTGAAAACTCAAAACGTGAGCACGAAGCTATTCGTAACAATGTTGGCCTTTATGACATGACCTCTTTTGGTAAAATTCGTGTCGAGGGTCCTGATGCTGAAAACTTCCTGAACTATGTGTGCGGGAACAACATGTCAGTGCCCGTGGGGAAATTGGTCTATACTCAATTCCTCAACAAATCAGGCGGGATCGAAGCCGATGTAACGGCAACACGCTTATCTGAGACATCCTATGTTGTGGTCACGCCGGCAGCAACACGTTTGGCTGACCAGACTTGGCTTGAGCGTCATAAAGGTAATTTCAATGTCGTGATCATCGATATGACAGCTGCAGAAGCTGTATTGGCTGTGATGGGTCCAAATTCGCGTAAACTGCTGCAAATGGTTTCACCCAACGACTTCTCAAACGATGTGAACCCATTTGGCACGTCCCAAAATATTGAGATTGGCATGGGTGTCGCGCGTGTAAACCGCGTGACTTATGTCGGTGAATTAGGGTGGGAAATTTATGTGTCCAGCGACCAAGCAACCCACGTGTTTGAAACGCTTTACAATGCAGGCCAAGATCTTGATCTTAAACTGTGTGGTCTACACATGATGGATTCATGCCGAATTGAAAAAGGCTACCGCCATTTTGGTCACGATATTACATCTGAAGACCATATTCTTGAGGCAGGTTTAGGTTTTGCAGTTAAAACCGATAAACCAGACTTCATTGGTCGCGAAGCGGTCTTGGCAAAGAAAGAAACCGGCTTGGAAAGCCGTATGCTTCAGTTCAAACTTAAGGACCCAGAACCACTTCTTTATCACCACGAGCCAATCTTGCGTGATGGCGAAGTTGTGGGTTACCTCACATCCGGCGCCTACGGGCACACACTAGGTGGTGCCGTCGGTCTTGGTTATGTGCCTTGTAAAGACGAAAAGGCAGCTGATGTTTTGGCATCGAAATATGAGATCGACGTGGCGGGTACAAAGGTTGAAGCAGAAGCATCACTCAAGCCGATGTATGATCCTAAATCGGAGCGTGTAAAAGCAAATCTGCTCGATAATTTGATCGCTAAAAACAACTAGTTTTCAACAATCCTTATGGCCAGGCAAATGTCCTGGCCATAAGTACATCATAGGTTCTTGTAAGAGAAAATCAGCTTTTATTAATAGTTTTTTGCCAAAAATAATATTCACTTAAGTAACCTGCAGAATTCTGCCGTCGAACAACAGAATATTTTGGTAATGACAACTAATCCAAACGCGCGCTCAAAATCACCACGATCAAACTCCGCCCCAACCGCAATGGCCAAGGTTGCCGCATTCATGCAACGCATGAATATCGAATGCACTCCCGCTAATTTTGAGCTGCTTTTTGCAGTCGTGAGCGGTCAAAACGAGGAATTACGCGCAGAATTTGGTCAACTTGATCGCAATATCAGACAGCATGATCTAGATATCCTCATTCGCAAGCATATCCCTCATCATGTTGAAGACGATGTCGCTTCTGAATCTATCGACACTGTTGGTGATGAGCTCACCAAATTTATGGATCTTGTAAAATCTGAAAGCAGTTCGCTTGAGAGATTTGATAAAGTTCTCAAACAACAAACTCAAACGCTCGCTGACCCTGCCAATGTTTCACCTGAAAAACTGAGAAGCACCATCTCTAATATTTCTGCAGCTACAGAGCAGAAGATGGAAGAAGGCCGCAAGATCAAAGAAGCGGTAAGTGCTCAGGTTCAACGCCTTGATAAGGTTGCTTCTGAGCTGAATAACTTCAAGCAGCAAAAATTCACAGATCCATTGACCGGCCTTCCAAACCGTCGTGCATTTAATAAAGAAATGCTTGCAATCTACGCCAATGAGCAACCAAAAGCCTGCACAATGGTGATGATTGAGATCGATGCATTTAATCATGTAAAAGATAATCTCGGTCCGTTAATTGCCGATAAATTCATTGTCCATGTGAGTAATATTGTTAAAGAATCTTGCTCAGCCAAAGACTATCTGGCACGCGCATCAGACACGCAATTCGCATTTATATTTGATAGCATCTCAGAAAAATCTGTTGAGAGCATCGTCAATAAATTCAGACATGCCATTGCCAAAACACCGCTCATGAATGCGACAAATGGCAAACCAATTGGCAATGTCACCATTTCTGGCGGCGTATGTGGTTCGAACACCGCGACCGGCACAGGTGATATTCTGGCAAAAACTGAAGCTGCCTTGGAACTTTCTAAGAAGAAAAAGGGCAATCAGGTCACGCTTTATGAAGAGCGTAGAAGTGGTGATACCGACCTTGAACGCAACGCTTGGTCGCTTTATAACGAAACCGGCTA
>JAHDFS010000108.1 GCA_020628035.1 Rhizobiaceae bacterium | reverse complement strand
AAAGAGTATTTGAGAAACTTCAGCATGTAATTTGATGGTAAGATTTGGATGGTGTTTGATTGGTTCAATGAAAGCATAGGCAGAAGAGCTTCGACGTCCAGCTCGATTTGTGAATTGATAAAAGCCTACGCCACGTTGTTCTTTGCCGTTAAAATCTGGATTAAATGGTTCTCCGAGCTGTTGGACAGCTTGCACGAACCATCGTGACATCTCATTGATGTGACCAGGATCTGATACCTGAAGCGGGCCCTCCGAACCATGTAAATCATTGGCATAGCGATTGTTACCCTCCATGCCTTTGAAATAAGGTAAAACATCATTCCAACTCCAGCCGACCCCGTCATTATTGCCGCGAAGAATCTCATCCCAAGTATTGTAATCTGATGGCCGTCCTCGCATATAAACTTGTGCGTTTACAGATGAGCCTCCTCCTAATACATGTCCTTGAGGGATGTCATGGCTACGGCCATCTAAATGCGCTTGTGGTTCCGTTTTATGGTAGCGCATGAACTTGGAACCATTAATCATTTTAAAAATGCCTGGTGGCATGTCGAGTAATGGATGACGGTTAGAGTAGCCGGCTTCTAATAACAGAACCTTGGCACCCGCATTGATAAGTCCGGCAACCGCAGCAGCTCCGGCTGAGCCGCCGCCGATTACGATATAGTCAAAGCCGGTCGTCATCTTCTCGAATTCCTTCGATCATCATTTGGAGGTGAGATGGAATCTCGTTCAATTAATTCGCATTCCAATTTTGTCAAAGGATGGCGCTCGTTGCCGGTGGGCCCATGAAACAATTGTTCGATCACCCATCTACCCATTGCTCGATCAGCTAGATTCATAGATGTTAGTGGTGGTGAAAGATGGCGTGTGATCTCGTCATCGTCATAGCCAATAACTGAGACATCGTCGGGGATTGAGAGATTCATTTCTTTAAGTGCTTCATAGCATCCAACGGCCATACGATCATTTTCGCAAAATATTGCAGTGGGAGGATTGGCCAGCGACATTAATTCCTTTGTGCCTTCATATCCTGAGCTTGGTAACCAATTACCTTGGAAGACTAGTTCCTCATCAAAAGGAAGGTCAGCAGAAGCAAGCGCATTGCGATATCCAGTGTAACGCCCACTGGCGCATTCCATGAAAAGTTCACCGGTAATCAGACCAATCCGCCTATGCCCTGCGTTGATCAGAGCATTTGTGGCCGTATGCCCGCCGGCGATTTCGCCAGGAACAACAGATGGGTGGGATAGATCATTTGAATAACAATTTAACAAGAACACAGGAATATCGGTATTGCTCAAAATTTTGGGCAATTCCACTTTGCGGGTGAAAACACAGGCGTAAATGATCGCGGAAACCTGTTGGTCAATGAAGTATTGTAACGTTTTGGGTTCAAGTACCGGGTCGTTTCTTGTCTCGGCTAATAAAACAACATTACCAGTAGCTCTTACAGACTCCAAAATACCATCAAATGCATGCACGCCTTCAGGGCTTCCAGCTAATGTATCGATTACAAATGCGATTGGCCCATCAATATAACTTGTTTTGTTGCCATTTGTTTTTGTTGGGCTAGATGGAGCATCATACCCCAATTCGCGAGCGGTTTCTAAAACACGTTGGCGCGTTTTTTCGGATATTTTCGCACTGTCGTTATTGTTTAATACAAACGACACTGTGGGCTGGGAGCAGCCAGCTGCTTTTGCGATGTCGCGCATAGTTACGCGTGATCTTGTCTTAATATCTTCGCTATCTGATCCACTTGTCATTTTGCCCTCCTGTCACTGAATTTATTTCTACGTGAAATCAATTAGTAAAGCAATTAAATAATAATTACTAATATTATTAGTTGACAGTTAATATTATTATCTGATTAGCTAATTGCAGATTTTGAAGTTGTTAAAAACGTTAAGAAAGTTGCTAGATGTCAATTCTCCATCAATCAGAAAACTCAATAGCTGCAGCGGCTATGTATATTGATGGTCAGTGGCAGACTGTGCGCGATCAGGAATTGCTTCAAGTTGAGAACCCTGCTGATGAATCGACGATTTCTTATATTGTAAACGGGACAGTTGCCGATGCAGACGCAGCTGTTCATGCAGCAAAAGCAGCATTCGTAAAATGGTCTGTAAAGCCGGCAATCGAACGTGCTTCCTATGTTCAAGCCCTTGCCGATGAAATGCAGAAAGAATTACCACGTTTGGCGGCGTTAGTCACCGCTGAGCAGGGCAAGCCTATTCGACAGGCGAAAGATGAAATTGATGCTGCGATTACATTCTTGCGTTTTGCCGCAGAGCAAGCAAGGCGCATAAGTGGGGACATTGTAACCTCAGATAATTTGGATGAAGAAATCCATATTCGCAAGCATCCATATGGAGTTGTGGTGGGACTAACTGCTTGGAATTATCCTGCGGCTTTAGTGACGCGAAAACTTGGGCCGGCCCTTGTTTCGGGTAATACATTTATTTTGCTTAGTCATGAGAATACACCGTTGTCTGGTTTGGCAATCGCAGAACTTGCGCAACGCGTGGGTATTCCTGACGGAGTGTTCAACGTTTTAACTGGGAAAGGCCCAGTCGTTGGTCAGCGATTAGTGGAGCATCCAGATACATCACTAATCACCATGACTGGTAGTACGAGAGCTGGGATTCAAATCGCGAGATCTGCATCGGATGGTTTGAAGGTTGTTCGTCTAGAGTTAGGTGGCAAGGCTCCTTTTATTGTAATGGACGATGCTGACGTTGATGCGGCTGTCACTGCGGCGGTTGATGCGAGATATACCAATTGCGGTCAGGTTTGCACATGCAATGAACGCATGTACCTTCATGACAAAATAGCTGATCAGTTTCTTGAAAAGTTCATCGCAGCAAGCCAAGCCATGAAAATTGGCGATCCGAATACAGATGTTGATATCGGTCCAAAAGTAAGCGGATTGGAAGTTGAAAAGATTGAGGAAATTGTTCAACGCGGAATAACAAATGGTGCTGAGATATTACTTCGAGGTGGTGCGCTAAATGATGGTGTATTTGAAAAAGGTCATTGGTTTGCACCTACGATTTTAGAAGTAGCTGATAACGGTTCCCCTCTTATGCAAGAAGAGATTTTTGGGCCAGTTGTTGCGGCAAAGCGCGTTGTTGATTTTGAAGAAGCTGTGCACCATGCCAACGATACATCATTTGGTCTTTCAGCTTATTTATTTACGCAACAAGCGAAGCGAGTTTCTCAAGCACCTTATTTGTTGAAATATGGAGAAGTCTATATCAACCGCAGTCTTGGAGAAGCTGTTCAAGGCTTTCATTCTGGATGGGGAATGTCAGGTCTAGGTGGGGAGGACGGGCAATATGGGTTTGATGCCTATATGCGAAAGCAAACTACTTATTTAAATTGGGGTTAAGGCCCCCAAATACCGCACTTTTTAAGTGCTTAACCGTGGAGGAAAACATGAAACGTAGAATTTTACTATTGGCTGCAACAGCCATTAGCCTAGGACTTGGCTCAGCTGCATTTGCTGACTCACTTCCTGCTCTAGAGAAAAAAGATCGCTATAAAGTTGGCTTTGCTCAAATGGAGTCAAACAACCCTTGGCGTATCGCTGAAACAAAGTCATTTCATGATACAGCAGAAAGCTGTAATTGGGATCTTATCGCGACAGATGCTGCAGGATCAGCAGCAAAACAAGTTGCTGATGTAGACAGCATGATTGCTCAAGGCATTGATGTTTTGTTCTTGCCGCCTCGCGAAGAAAAACCTTTGATTCCTGCTGTGAAGAAAGCACGAGCTGCTGGAATTCCAACATTTTTGGTTGATCGTTCTGTTGATCCTAGTGCGGCAAAACCTGGCGAAGACTTCGTCGCATTCTTGGGTTCGGACTTCATAGATCAAGGTCGCCGTGTGGCTGAATGGACTGCTGAAAATTTCAAAGGTGAGAAGGGCATTATTGTCCAACTTGAAGGTACCACAGGTTCTTCACCAGCAAACGATCGAAAAAAAGGGTTTGATGATGCTATCGCAGCAGACTCACGCTTTGAAATCGTTGCATCCCAATCAGGTGATTTTGCTCGTGACTTGGGACGTCAAGTGATGGAAACATTGTTGCAGGCACATCCCGATGTAAACATCGTTTATGCTCATAATGACGAAATGGCTATTGGCGCTATCCAAGCTCTTGAACTTGCTGGTCGCAAGCCAGGTGAAGATATTATGGTTGTCTCAATCGATGGAACTCGTGATGCATTGCAGGCTATCATAGATGGCAAGATGGGTGTCACCGTAGAAAGCTCACCGTTCTTCGGACCACTCGCATGTGAAGTCATGAACCGCTATGCAAGCGGGGAAGAAATCGAGCATTGGGTTCAAGTTAAAGATCGTATCTTTACAAAAGCTAATGCAGCAAAACATATAGATGAAGCTTACTAAAGCCTCCCAACAAGGGTGGGCTCGGTGTTAGTATCGGGCCCACCTTTAATCTATCTTTGCCAAGGGGGGAGATATGACGCAACTATTATCGATGAGTGGAATTAATAAGGCGTTTGCCGGAATTAGTGCGCTCTCGGATGCTTCACTGGAGATTGAACCGGGAGAGGTACATGCGCTTATTGGCCAAAACGGTGCCGGAAAATCTACACTGATTAAGATCTTAACTGGTGTTTATCGACGCGATAATGGTGTCGTGCATTTTAATGGTTTGGACAGTACAATAAGTAGTCCTCGCGAAGCGCAAGAAGCGAGAATTGCGACGATTTATCAAGAGCTCAACCTCGTCCCGCTACGATCTGTAACTGAAAATGTTATGATGGGATATGAGCCAAAATTTTTTGGCGTATTTATTGATTGGCAAAGTGCGCATAAGCGAACAGAAGAAATTCTCGCCCGCTTTGGAATTGATATCGATGTAAGAGCCCCACTTGGCAGTTATTCCACCGCAATCCAACAGCTCGTTGCTATTGCAAGAGCTGTGTCACTGAATGCTCGTCTCGTCATTATGGATGAGCCAACCTCGTCATTGGACACATCAGAAGTTGAAGTTTTGTTTGGTGTTGTTAAAGGCCTCAAAGAAGCAGGTGTTTCCGTACTTTACGTTTCGCATTTCTTAGACGAATTATTCGAAATCTGTGACCGTGTGACCACAATGAGAGACGGTAAAACAGTCGATTGTCGAAATATCGCGGGTACAAGCAAACTCGAATTGATTGCTGGCATGTTAGGACGCGATGTCGGCGAAATCGAGCAAAGTGGTATGACAGAATTCAATGGTGGCGCTAAAGGTTTGGAAAAAGGTGAAATACTCATCACCGCCGAAGGTGTTTCTACAGGACCTCGACTTAACGACTTTGATATGACCCTGCACCGGGGGGAGATTATTGGTTTGGGTGGCCTTCTTGGTGCTGGAAGAACTGAAGTAGCACGTGCTATTTTTGGTGTTGATCGGTTAGTCAAAGGTCGTCTTGATGTTAAAGGTGGCACTGGTAACCTTGATACACCAGCCGCCGCGATTACCTCAGGTGTTGGTTTTTTAACAGAAGATCGCAAAGCAGAAGGGATTATTCCCGATATGTCTGTTCGGGAAAACCTCACACTAGCGCTTCTGCCGAAGTTGAAAAAGTTTGGACAAATTGACAGAGCGCGTGAGAAAGAACTTGTCGATCACTTTATAAAGGCGCTTGGGATTAAGACTTCCGATATGGAACAGCCCATTCGAGAGCTTTCAGGCGGAAACCAGCAGAAAGTTCTTCTTGCTAGATGGCTTGCGATCAACCCGGATGTACTTATCTTGGATGAGCCAACTCGTGGTGTTGATGTGGGTGCAAAGCGAGAAATCCAATCTATCATTCGCGAAGCTGTTGAAAATGGTGTCGGTGTTATTTTGATCAGTTCGGAATTTGAAGAAATCGTCGAAGGCGCCGATCGAATTATAGTGTTGAACGAAGGCAGAATAGTCTCCGAATTAGAAAATCCAGGGATCACTGAGGAAGTACTCGTTCGTGCCCTAGCGCAAACAAGCGAGCAAACAGCATGAGTACCAAAGAAACTGAAATCCAAATTGGTAATGTTAAAAACCGCGATTGGGGGAAGTTCCTTCGATCAAATGGCGGAGTGCTGGCATTAATTGTAATTGTACTATTTAACATTGCTTTCACACCAAATTTTCTGCAAATGCAGACGCTTTTTGTGAATATCAGCCAAGTTGCGACAATTGCTATTGTTGCGATGGGAATGACACTTGTAATCGCTACAGGTGGTATTGACCTTTCAGTTGGTGCGATAATGGCACTTGCTGGGGCACTTGCCCCACTGATATTCAGTTCTGAATTTGGCCAAGCTTATCCGACATTAGGTATAATCGCAGCTATCGCGCTGCCATTAGCCGCTGCAGTATTTTGTGGGCTTTTCAATGGTTTGTTGATTGCAAACCTAAAAGTTCAGCCAATT
Source organism: Rhizobiaceae bacterium (assembly GCA_020628035.1). Lineage (GTDB taxonomy): Bacteria > Pseudomonadota > Alphaproteobacteria > Rhizobiales > Rhizobiaceae > Lentilitoribacter. The sequence goes on along the minus strand of JAHDFS010000108.1, from coordinate 4,662 downwards.
ATCGCGACACTCATTTTCTTCATTTCGGGCCGTGGGATTGCGCAGGTTTTAACAAATGGCAATCTGCAAACATTTTCAAACCCGTCATTTAGCTATCTGGGAACGGGCAAAATATTGGGATTGCCATTTCAAGGATGGTTGGCGCTGGCAATAGCGATCGCACTTTATTTTGTCGTAACGCGAACAACGTTTGGGCGCTACATCCTCGCTATCGGCGGAAACGAGAGAGCTGCTGAACTCGCCGGTGGTCCGGTAAAGCGTGTTAAAATTGGTGTTTACATGATCTGCGGAGTTTTATCAGGTCTTGCGGGATTAATTGTTGTTGCGATTAACTCGGCTTCAGATGCCGCGCGAAATGGCAACTTGATGGAGCTTGATGCAATTGCTGCAGCAGTTGTCGGCGGTGCACTTCTGCAAGGTGGACGTGCCCCAATCTTCGGCGCAATTCTCGGCGCGGTTATCATCCAACTCGTAAAATATACTTTGCTTGCTAACGGCATTGAGGACGAAGTGGCTCTCATTGCAAAGGCCGTGATTATATTGGCCGCCGTTTACATTCAGCAAGCGCGGAAGGAATAATCATGCTTGATACAAATGCTTTCGATCTGCGCAAATATATCTCACGCAATCCTCAGTCTTTTGCGGTTTGGATCGCTCTTGCCTTACTTATTCTATTTGGCTTGATCAGATATGAGAATTTTGGTGGTGCATATAATATAACGTCGTTTTTGAACTATAATTCTATGTTCATCATCATTTCGGTTGGTATGTGCTTTGTCATTATGACGGGTGGGATTGATCTTTCTGTCGGTTCTGTTGCTGCATTTACCTCAGTTGTTGCTGCCTATCTTTCGCCCTATGGGATTGAAGTTGCACTACCCGGAGCGGTATTAGCGGGAGTTTGTTTTGGCGCAATAAATGCATTTAGCGTGGTAATACTTCGTATCCCTCCATTTATTGCAACATTGGCAACGATGTTGGGCGCGAAGGGTGGAGCCTTAGTGATATCAGGAGCTCAAACAATTTCCGTCGACTGGGGATCAAACTTCACCAAAATGGGTATGGAGAAGGCGTTAAATATTCTTCCATGGTCCATAGTCGTAGTTGGTTTTGTTGTGATTGTTTTATGGGTCGTTTTGGAAAAAACCACCTTGGGCCGCACGGTTCTTGCCATTGGTGGAGGTGAAGATGCTTCTGTTTTGATGGGATTGAAAGTCAATCGAGCCACAGCGTTTGTATATCTATTGTCAGGCGGATGTGCTGGACTTGCTGGTGTTATTTTAGCCTCAGGCTTTGGCGCGGGCCAACCGCTCGAAGGGATAGGTTGGGAGTTGTCTGCCATTGCATCTGTTGTTGTTGGTGGTACACTTTTGACTGGCGGATTTGGTTCCGTAACCGCAACTGTTGTTGGCGCACTTTTGCTTGGTTTAGTGTTTAATATTTTGAACTTTGAAAATGGCAAAGGCACCATAAGTTTCAGTGCTTATTGGCAGATGGTTATCCGCGGTGGTTTTCTTTTTGCAGTCATACTTTTCCAGGCAAAAGTTAACGCTGGACGCTCTGTGGGTAAAACTCAATCATGACGAAAATCAAGTCGATTAATAGTCAAATTTTCCGCATACCTCTTAAAGAAGTGTTGGTTGACGCAAAACATGGGGATCACCATTTCTTTGAGTTGGTAACTGCGACTATTTTGTTGGAGAATGGGGCTCAAGGTACCGGGTATACCTATACAGGCGGAAAAGGTGGTTTTGCTATCAAAGCTATGATCGATCATGATCTTAAACCGTTTCTTATTGGAAAATCCGCTGAAAAAGTTGAAGAGCTTTATCACCAGATGCAGTGGCATGTGCACTATGTCGCTCGTGGTGGGATTGCTTCATTTGCCATATCCGCAATTGATATTGCGCTATGGGATTTGCGCGGCAAACAAATGGGCCTTCCTCTTTGGAAAATGGCAGGTGGTGTTTCGACAAATTGTAAAGCTTATTGTGGTGGGATCGATCTTGGATTTGATTTAGACAAACTGTTGCAATCGGTGGAAAGTTACTTGGATCGTGGCTTTAATGGGGTGAAGATTAAGGTTGGTCGAGGTGATGATATTAAACGTGTTGCTGCCGTACGAGATCTAATCGGTCCCGATATCGCCTTTATGGTCGATGCGAATTATTCAATGACAATACCTCAGGCAATTGAAGCCGCAAAAGCATTTAAAGATTACGATGTTTTATGGTTTGAAGAACCAATAATACCCGACAATTATGATGGCTATGCGCACATCGCAAAAGTGGCTGGTATTCCATTGGCAATGGGGGAAAATCTACATACAATTCACGAGTTTGAATATGCATTAGACCGTGCTGATTTGAGCTTTATTCAACCAGATGCATCAAATTGTGGTGGGATAACTGGCTTTTTGGAAGTTGCAGAATTGTCGTGGGAGCACCGCATACCCCTTTGTAGCCATGGAATGCAGGAACTCCATGTAAGTCTTGTTTCAGCCCGGCAGAATAGCGGCTGGATCGAAGTGCATTCATTCCCGATTGATGCTTATACCGAAAGGCCTCTAGTTGTCAAAAATCATTTGGCACAAGCGCCAGATACACCCGGTGTTGGCGTTAGCTTTGATTGGAAAAAATTAAATTCAGTAAACTTACTGAACTGAAAAAGGAAAATATGATGAGCCATCACGCTGCGATATATAGAGGCGAAAAGAAATTTAGCATAGATGAAGTTGAGATCAATGCACCAGGTCCTGGAGAAGTTCAGGTAGAAGTAGCCTATTGTGGGATTTGTGGCACAGATCTTCATATATATCTCGGCCACATGGATGGTCGTGTGGGTTTTGAACGCACGATTGGGCATGAAATGTCCGGTGTTATTGCAGCTATTGGAGAAGGCGTCGCTGGCCTTCAACCAGGTCAACATATTGTAGTGCGGCCTCTTGATCACTGTGGTGCTTGTCCTGCTTGTTCTGCAGGGCATGAGCATATCTGCCATAATCTCAAATTTATTGGTATTGATAGTGATGGTGCATTCCAGCAATATTGGAATGTGCCCGCGCATACTATTCACATCTTGCCAGAAGAGCTTAATCTTGCGCATGCGGCATTGATTGAACCCTTGGCTGTTGCAGTACATGATGTAGACCGAGGTCAAGTTAGAAAAGGTGAAGATGTTCTTGTTATCGGCGGTGGTCCAATCGGAATGTTGGTTGCTATGGTTGCGCGTCAAGCAGGGGCAAATGTAACTGTATCTGAAATCAACGAAAACAGGCTAGCATTTGCCCAAAAAATTGGTTTTGCAACTTTAAACCCAAAAGATATAGATGTGGCCGCTGAGATTCACAAAGTAACCAATGGAAAAGGTGCTGATGTCGTTTTTGAGGTTTCTGGCTCACAACCGGGAGTAGACTTAATGACAGCTGCCGCTTCCACTCGCGGCCGTATTGTCATGGTTGCGATCCATGCAACAAAACCGCAGATTGACATGTTCCAATTCTTTTGGCGAGAACTTGATCTCATTGGGGCTCGCGTTTACAGACCAGAAGACTACGATAAAGCAATGAAGCTGTTGGCTGAAGGTGTCATTGATTGCGACGCTTTTATTACTGACATCCAGCACTTGTCAGAAATACAGACTGCCTTTGAGACGCTAACCCAAAACCCAAATGCCATGAAATCTATGATACGTATCTCGGAGAAATACTAATGACCGTTTTAAATAAGTTCGACCTATCTGGAAAAACTGCACTTGTTACAGGTGTAAAACGCGGGATAGGACGTGGCATGGCTGAAGCGCTTGCAGAGGCTGGGGCAGATGTAATCGGTGTCAGCGCTTCATTGGAAACGGGTTCGGATGTTCAAAAGAGTATCGAAGCTTTGGGGCGGAAATTTACACCTTATAAATGCGATTTTAGCGATCGGGTCGCTGTGAAGAATTTCGCCTCCGAAGTTCAAAGTGATAATCCTCAAATTGATATTTTGATCAATAATGCAGGCACTATTTTACGTAAACCAGCGGCAGAACACCCTGATGAGATGTGGGATAAGGTTATTGAAGTAAATTTGAATGCTCAATTTATCCTAACGCGTGAAATTGGCTCCAAAATGGTTAAACGAGGTGCGGGTAAAATCATCTTCACTGCATCATTACTTACGTTTCAAGGTGGAATTACAGTGCCGGGTTATGCTGCTTCAAAAGGTGGTATTGGCCAACTTACGATGGCATTTGCCAATGAATGGGCTGCTCACGGTGTGAATGTAAATGCCATAGCGCCTGGTTACATCAATACAGATAACACAGAAGCACTGCGCAACGACCCGGAGAGATCTGCGGCTATTTTAGGTCGTATTCCTGCAGGTCGATGGGGTCTTCCTGAAGATTTCAAAGGGCCGGCAGTTTTTCTAGCTTCTGATGCAAGCACATATATGCATGGACATACAATGCTTGTTGATGGTGGTTGGATGGGACGTTAGGCAAGCGACCCTACCACGAAAGCCTATTAACGGAGATTGAATTTAATGTGAAACCACGCGAAACATCTCGGATGGTTAATTTATGAGAACGAAAAACCTTAGGTTTTACTTATAAAGTCTTGAAAATCTGCAGCGCAATCAACACGGCCAAATCTAGGATGCTCTCGGTTTGACCGTTTCACTT
>JAHDFS010000005.1:40718-53631 GCA_020628035.1 Rhizobiaceae bacterium | reverse complement strand
TATGGGCTATCGGGCACGGAGATCTCGGCAGCTTTGGCGATATGAGCCACACAGAAATAAAATAGTGCCAAGGCAATGACACTTGCCAATTTCCCCGTGATTTCAAAACCTTTATGCGCCTCCATGAATTTGCTCCCCCAATATTTGTCTCAGGCTAGGATAAATAAGGTGTTCAAGGCAAGTCTGGCTTGAAAAGAATGGTGTTACTTCAGAATCGCTGCCCTTACGCGGTTGTTACGTGCATTATGTTCAAGTTCAACAAGACCCAATAGTTCAAGAACTGGCGGCACATAATTGGCAAACCGCCCACGATAGCCTTTGCGCAAACCATAATAACCGCCAACGGGATTGGCTTCTGATCGCGCCCAGGCTTCGACCGTGTTGTCTTTCACCGGTTTGCCTTCATCGGCGTTTCCCAGCAGCATCCAGTCCCCATGATCTATGAGCATCTGGTGCAAATCCTCAATCGCGCGCAATTGATACGAAAGCTGGGTTTTACCCACTTGAATGACCAGGGCCGGTATATCTTTGGTCATGCCTTTCCAAGCGTAATATTCGGAAGCAAGCGGTGGAGTTTTTAAGACCCACGGATCATCTTCTTCACCTGTGCCATAAGTAATCATATTCATTGGGATTGCGCCTCGGCAAGACGTTTGACACCAAGGACGAATTTTTCAAACGACGGTGCCATATCGGGCATCGATTTCCATATAAGTGGTACCATAGGTCCAGTATAATCTTCGCGCAGTTTAAAGATCGTGCCATTGCCATCCTCAGTGAGGGTAAAAACGCGTGTCCCTCTAAAAAGACCAAAGGGCATGCCGCCTTGCCAGACCATTTTGCGCATGTAATCCATTTCGATAATCTTGATCGGAAAAGCTCGGTCACCACCAACTTCGGCCCATAGCTTGATTTTGTTGCCAAGGCGGATGTCGCCGTCAATGCGTGTGACACCAATATCACCATCAACGAGTGTTTTTGCGTGGGTCAAAATCTCCCAAATCACATCGGGATCGGCGTCAATTTTACTGCTAAATTCGTTGTATTTCACAAGGGCTTCCTCGATTTTTGAGTGCAATTGACCCAATCATATAAACAGCCTTATATGACATCTTATGTCATATTTGATTGAAGGTGATAAATTTTGCGTGCCGCTAGATTATTGCAGATTATGCTCTTACTCCAAAATAGGGGGCGCATGTCGTCCCTCGAATTGGCCCATGAGTTGGAGGTTACGCGCAGGACTATTTTGCGTGATGTTGATGCAATGACAGAAGCAGGATTGCCAATCGTCGTTTTACAAGGCAATCAAGGCGGTATCGAGCTTGGTTTTAACTACCGCACCCGTTTGACGGGGCTCTCGACCGATGAAGCGCGAGCGCTCGCGGTGATCTTATCAAAGCCAATGCCCGAACTTGCTGCCATTGGTCTTGCTAAAGCTGGTGGGTCTGCGCGACGAAAGCTGATTGAATCTTTACCTGATAGATCTCGCCACATTGTGAAACAGATGCAAAGCGAGTTGCGGTTTGAAAATGCCCTACTGGAAGACACCGATCCTCGGATTGCTGCAATCTCAGCGGCTATAACGAGACAAAACATCGTTCGTATCAATGCGCGTTCTGCCAATCCTCGCACCATTCACCCAATTGCTTTGATCAGCAAAAGTGAAGGCTGGCAGATCATCGATCAATTATCGCCAGACATACCCATTCCACTGGACGATTGCGAAGATATAAATATCTCAGCGAAATGTTTTGGGTGAGTACTTCGCTAAAAGTTGTGTTTGACTCTAAATGCAACCTGTAATAGCATTTATTTAAATGCTATTGTGAGGTGCAAAAATGCGATTATTAAAAGTATCAGCAACGATGCTGTTTTTCATGATATTGTCTGGATGCGCGTATGTTTCGTCCTATTCTTATGATGCGAGTGATTATACCAATGGGATTAGAATTCCTGATCAAATCCCATTGCTTGTGGTGACTGGCTCCGAAACAAAAGTAATTTATGCGGGCAATCCAAATAAAGGTTCTGCGCTTCGGTTTGGTTCATTTCTGGCCAAACATAATTTTGAAGCGACATTTAGTGCTGGGAACTTGACCAGCATTAAAAGTGATCAAGACACCACCGAAGTCGGTTTGAAATTGATTGAACTCGTTCAAAAATCCATCGTAGAAGGCACACAGATAGCTGACGCGTTCAGCAGCAAAGATGGAGAAACCAGTGGCGCGGGGAACCGTTACGGTGTGTTCAAATTTGAGTTTGATGAATTGGGTGAGTTTGTTGGATTAACGCCATTAATTTCATCATCTGGACTAATCGTGGTTCCGCAGCAAACGACACAAATTATCCAGCAAAGCGGTCCGTTGGAAGTGGATTGAAACTGATGCAAAAATCTTCAGTCAATCTATGGGATATAAGGCGTTCTGTGATTGCAAAGTCAGATGATTTGGATCGTATCCCAAACCTGTCCCACGTCACGGTCGGTGAAAAAGTAAGGAATGGCGTTTATACCGGAGAGCGTGCTGTGGTAGCCTATGTCTCGGAGAAAAAGGGACAATTAGGGGAAGATGAGAAGTTCCCCAGCAGTTTTAGCTGCCTCAAAGTAAATGGAGATTTCGCCGGTGACATCCAAACAGATGTTCAGGAAATCGCAGGGGAAATTAAAGCATTCGGGCTTCGATCTGGACACGTTATCCGCGGCTTTGATGGCGATCATGGTGTTAGCGCGCTAGCATATGAAAATGAAATGGGTCAAAAACGACTTATGACGAATGCACATGTCGTGATTGATGTGAAAAATAACGGTACATCTGGTCTCCCATCTTTCAAAAATCGTGTAGATAACAAATACTATCAGCTGGGCAAGTTGCAAGCTGTGTCAAAGCTGCGCGCTGGTATGACTACAACGCATGATGTTGCTGTGATTGAAGTCCCATCGGCATATGATTTGGATGAATTTATGATCCAAGATCACATGAATGATATTGATCGAATTGCCGGCATCTCGACATTATCAAATCATAATTATTGGTTTGTTGTAGGGGGCGAGAAATTTGAATGTGGATTCCCCGAGCGCGTGGTCAAAAAGCTACCCGTAAATGTGGATGGCGTTGTTGTACATTATGCCGAATGCTGGCAATTCCGAATGACACGTGGTCGCGCAAAACCTGGGCAATCTGGTGCCCTAATTTGCCGAAATTCAGGCGCTGAGATTATTGCCTGTGGGATGTTATTTGGTGGCACAGGGTCTTCGCATATTTTCGCATTTCCATTTAATAAAATGTGGAATAAATTTGGAAAATTCTGACGATCAAAATTCCATGCGGGTTTATTAAGCCATCAACCCTCGATGAGCTCATTTTGAAAACATCTCACGCGTCATCGACGGAGCGAATTTCGCGGGCAGGGTTGCCAGCCACAATCATGCGCGGTGCAACGTCCTTTGAAACCACCGATCCAGCACCGACAACAGCGCCTCGGCCAATTGTCACGCCTGGCAGAATGATCGCGCCGGCTCCAATCCAGGCATAATCTTCAACTGTAATCGGGTGGGCATAATTGACCACGCTAAAGGGCAGTTCGCTGCCTTCTTTTGGCGGGCCGAAACGCTCTTCAGGGCGTAGCGGGTGTGTATCCGTGATAAACTGAACATTCGGCCCCACCGCTACATGATCACCTAAAGTGATCATATTGCCATCTAGGAAAGTTGCACCAAAATTGACGAATGTCCATTTGCCAATTTTTACATGCCGACCATATTGAATGTTAAAGGGCGATAACACCATAGCGGGCCCACTACCTTCGGCAAACAGATCCTTGCCTGCTTCTATACGCGCCTTAAAATCATCATTGGGAATGGCATCCAATTTTGCTTTGGCCTTGGCCGCCTCGCGTTTGAGTTCAAAAAGGTAAGGATCGCCACCGCTATGGGCCCGTCCGGCCATCATATCCTCATAGTTTTTATTGGACATTTTATTTTCCTTACCAAGTGCGATGGGTACGTTGCCAAATAACATAAAAACGCAAGATCACAATGATCAAGAAGGCGGTTATCAGGCTCAGTTCGAGCGGAACGTAATTGAGTAAGCCAATATAAATCGCGCCGCCGATGAGAGAAATCGTTGCATAAAGATCTTGTTTCAGGACCGTTGGTGTCAGACCACACAAAACATCGCGGATCATGCCGCCTACACATCCCGTGACACAGCCCAAAATGATTGCCGCTAAAAATGGCAGTTCTGCATCAAGCCCGGCTTGCACACCCACAATCGTAAACAGAGCCAAACCAATCGCGTCAAAATATTGCAGCAAAGCATCGCGCTTGCCAGTACCTTCTTTGAGCTGACGACCGATAAAATGCGCTGCCAGGCTCACAGGTATTGCGGTGAGCAGATATGTCATATCTTCCATCCAAAAGACGGGAGTCGCACCGATCAAAAAATCACGCACTGTGCCGCCGCCAACAGCGGTTGTCACCGCAAGCACAGAAGTGCCAAATGGGTCAAATCCCTGCCGCACCCCTTGTAGCGCACCAGAAGCTGCCATCACAGCTGTCGCCGCAACGGTTAGCACAATCAAAATCGTATCGAGTGGCGCCATTTTTCCCCCAAACCCAAAATATGTTCGACCATATCCCTGCAACCTGAACCTTACAAGACAGGGAGAAACGATTTCAGAATTGACATGCATATTACAATAGTTGTATTATACACATATTATGAAAAATTATGAACAAATACCACTGCACTGGGTTAATCGATTGAGCTTTCTAACGCGCAAAACTTTAAGCCAGAGATTTGAAGAAAACGAACATTCTGTTAGCGCAGAAGAATGGGCGATATTGCTGATATTGTGGACAAAGGGCGAGCAAACCCCGTCTGCATTAGCAGAGGTGACATTCAGAGATCGCACCACGATCACGCGGTTGATCGATCAGATGGTCAAAAAGGGCATGGTTACACGCATGCATGACGAAAAGGACCGACGTCGGGTGCTGATAAAAGCGAGCGAAGCGGGTGAGGCACTAAAGGGAGATTTAGTTCCAATCGCGCAGGATATGATCAGTATCGCAACGCAGGGAATATCACCACAAGATATTGAAACCACTGTTAAAACGCTAAGTGCAATGACACATAATCTGCTTGCTGCTGACAAAGGTGAAGCGACTACAGGAGAAACACAATGAGTAATTACAATTATGATAATTTTTCTTCAGATGATTATGATTTTCAAAACTCAATCGGGCCTCAAGTGGGTGAAAAAGCAATTGATTTCGAACTCATAGACGCTTCTGGTTCACCAAGGGATCTGCTTGACTTCGAAGGTGAATTTTTGGTCCTCGAGCTGGGATCAATTACCTGTCCTTTGTTTCAGGCAAGACGCAAAACAATGATGACTTTGCACGATGAATTTCCGCAGGTTTCAAATGTTGTTTTATATGTGCGCGAGGCACATCCTGGCAAAGATATCCCCATGCATAAGGATCTTGATGAGAAGATTTCACGCGCACAATTATTGCGTGATGGCGATGGTGAAAAGCGAATGATCATTGTCGATGATATTGAGGGCAGTGCGCATAAAGCTTATGGATCCATGCCCAATGCGGTATTCATTATCAATAAATATGGCTGTGTGGTCTATCGATCAGAATGGAACAATGCAAAGGCCACTCATTCAGCTTTAAAAGCGCTTATTGAAGGTAAACCAATTCGTGCCAAAAGCTATTTTAAGCCCTCATCGCCCGCTGTACTTATGCGCACGCTTAATCGAGCCGGTGAAGGTTCGCTTCCCGATTTCTTTAAAAGTCTGCCATATCTGTTTTGGCAAAACATCATAAAGCGAAATCTGCGTCTTTTGTTTAACGCGCGACATTTGGTTGATGGGGACATGCGCTGCTAGTTGGAATGTTTCGCAATATTTCACAAGGAAAAGAGCAATGGGCGCAAAAAAAGACCTTTAGAGATGGCCATCGATCAGGAGAGCAATTACCAAAAAAACATCTGATCGAAAGGCTTATTCATGCACACACATACGGTATTTTTTTGGCTTTGGAAAACAACATCACAGGCACAACGCGCAGAGTTTCGCAAAGGTCTTCAACACTTATTGAAAGATCCCAATGTCCGCCATGCGACAATTGGCGAACCAGCCATGACCGACCGTGACGTGGTCGATAACAGCTATGATTTTGGTGTTGTCGCAGTCTTCGATAGTCTTGAAGCGCATAATGCCTACCAGGTTGGCAGACATCACGATGAATTTTTACAGATGTGCCAGGATTTATGGTCGCGTGTGCAGGTGTATGACCTGCAGCACTAACTCCTAATTCTTCTTGCCTTTTGGTACATCCACCCAACCACCAGATTTGCCGGCTTCAAACAGCGCATCGATCACACACTGATTGTGCAATGAGCTTTCAAGCGACAGAACTTTTACACCTTCGGGCTGCGCTTCACCTTTGATATGGCGTGCAAATGCTTCAACCTGATGCGTGTATTGATTAATGTCAGGGAAGCGGAATGTATGAACATCACTGCGGCCTTGATTGTGCAGGGTTACGCTGTCTTCGCCGTATTTTCCTGCATTAAATGGCGCAGACATTTCAATCCAGCCCTTATCACCATGGAAAACCATGGATTGGCGCAAAGCCATTTGCGTTGACACATACATCGATAATTCAAAACCCTCAAAAGCAATTCGATTGATCGAATGGGTATCTGTGCCAAATTTTGGATCAAAACGAATGTCAGACATAACCTGCTTGGGTTCTAACCCTGTTGCAAATCGCGTGGCTGCGACGGGGTAAATACCGATATCAAGGAGTGCACCACCACCTTTTTTAGGATCGTTGCGCATATTATCTGCATCATCGTTGAAATAGGTGAAGGATCCTTGCACATGGGTTAACGTGCCAATGGCACCTTCAGCAATCAGCGAGCGCACTTTTAGCCATTGCGGGTGATAGGTTATCATCACAGCCTCGGCTACGGTCACCTTGTTGCGATCGGCTGCAAGGATGATCGCGTGAATTTCCTCAGCATTAAGTGAAATGGGTTTTTCACACAAAACATGTTTGCCTGCATTGGCAGCTTCAATTGACCAATGGGCATGGTCTGAGGTGATTAATGGGATATAAACCGCATCAATTTCATCAGACGCTAGTAGTTCATCGTAAGAGCCGAAAGCATGTGGCACTCCAAATTGTGCGGCAACTTCTTCAGCGCGAGATAGATTGCGTGAAGCAATGGCTGTGACGACAGAATTATCCGAACGCAAGATCGCCGGAATAACGTCTTTCACGCCAATTTTCGCCGTTGATAATATTCCCCATCTCAGCATGTTGCTCTCCCGCAGATTCGATCAATAACCTGATGCTTATATCAGCTTTTGCAAATTATAAAAATCACACTTTTAAACCAGCAATACCTGTGTTTATACACTTGCGTATACAGTCGTAATAATGTCATCTAGATCTGTTAGCTGCGCGGTTTGAGGAGATTTTCATGACACAATTGTTAACGCGTAACGGCGCATCTTTATCCCGCTTGACATTTGGCACCATGCAGTTCGGCGGCAATGCGGACCTTGAACAAAGCAAACTAATGTTTGAAGCTGCGCGCGAAGAGGGCATCAATCACTTCGATACAGCCGTTGGCTATAATGGTGGCGCTTCAGAGAAGATTTTAGGCACCTTTATCAAGCAAGATCGCGATGATGTGTTCATCGCAACCAAAGTGGGCTATGTTGGCGGCGCGTCAAAATCCAATATTCATAAACATTTTGAGATATGCAAACAGCAGCTTAACGAAGATGCGGTCGATCTTTTATATATGCACCGTTTTGATGATCACACACCACTTGAAGAAACCTTTGAGACATTGGCTGAATTACAGTCTTCAGGCCAAATAAGATACATTGGTGTTTCCAATTATGCAGCATGGCAAATCATGAAGGCGCAAGATATTGCAAAGTCGATTGGCACGCGCATAGATGTGGTTCAGCCAATGTATTCGCTCGTAAAACGTCAGGTCGAAGTTGAAATTATTCCCGTTTGTGTTGATCAGGACATTCAACTTGTGCCTTATTCACCACTTGGTGGTGGTTTATTGACCGGTAAATACGCAACGGGCGGCACAGGGCGTCTGACTGAAGATGAGCGCTACAAAGCGCGCTATGATCAATCTTGGATGCATGAGGCGGCAGCTGAATTATCTCTCTTGGCCGCAAAATTACAGACCAATCCGGCCACGCTTGCAGTCGCCTGGGTGAAAGCGCACCCAGCTCAACCATCCCCCATCATATCAGCACGCTCCGTGTTGCAACTTTTGCCTTCGTTAAAGGCTGAAAAGTACCCGATGAATGATGCGCTTTATAAACAAATTACCGAGCTGAGCATGACACCAGCACCGGCAACCGATCGCCTCGAAGAGGGGTAGTAGCAAATGTGTAATTCGCCTACCGATGTCGTGCATAAAGGGCGGGTGTAACATATAGGCTTTGACGGCAAGCCTAACGCCTGATATCGGTGTAGAACTTGGCTTTAAGTATCTGGGAATTAACGGGGGATGGTTTTGATGAAAAGTGTAAATATTTTGCGAACGCTCATTGTAATGATGGGGCTATCTTTGCTCTTATCGGCTTGCGAAACCACAACATCTTCTTCCAGCGCATCATATTTTGGCATCTATAAAGTTGCCCAAATTGATGTTAATTTTGATGGTGCCATTGAGCCCATGCATGTCGCGGAAATTGAAACAGCTTACCGAAAGTCCAAATTAGGAACTGCTGAGCTTTCGCGTGTTGGTCAACGTTTTTCCAGTGAATATCAAGCAGGTAAGCGCCAAGCGCTTTATGCGGGGATTGAAGCGCATATAAGACCACATGCCCGCGATCAGTTTGCAACCAAATTTGTGGGTACCCGCAACGCGAAAGCAACCATTTACGTCAAAAACACATTTATTCGTAGTCGCACAAATCTTGCAGCGCTTACCGGCACATCTGTTACCATCAATGGTGTTCGCAGCCCTGATCAAAGCCAGCTCATTGCAAGTCTTGTTTTAACAGATCTAGAAACCGGGCTCCCAATTGATCAGGTCGACGATGTTAAAGTCACCGATGATGGTTCGGTTACGATTTTAGGCGGTAGCAAACCGCCTAATTATGGTTCATCTGTGCGCCTCAACCGTCTTGCGTTTGATTGGGCACAACTTGTCGTTCAACGACTTGGAAATAGCGGATCAAGTTTTAGCTCGTTTTAGTCTTGGCAATACATAACGGCTCAATGCTCACCGATTAGCTTCTCCAAATGCCAGATTTTGGAGACGATCTGCCATCCGTTTTCGCCGTAAACAAAGCCGAGATGATCGACAAAAATGTTCTGATGCGCGCGCAGTCTGATCTTCACTGTGGCGCAATCGGAAGATAGATAATCGATCATCAATATCTCATCTTCACGTGATTGGTCTTTGCTCTGCGGCGAGGTACGCGTTGCAACATCATTGCTAAAACTCTCAATCGGTTCGACAAAAACTTTGCCATTATCAACGTCAAATAAGCTTGAACTCTCATGAAAAACCGAATTGAGTTTGTCTGTATTACATTCATAGAGCGCGTCGAAATAGGTTTGAACTGCATCGATTAAACTTTGATGTGATGGCATGGTGTAGATCTCCGTAATTAAGTGATGATCTAGACTTGCCACAGCAGAAAAACCTGCGATACTGGCAGATATGACAATATACAGTCGGATTCTGCCAATATGAAAAATAAACACCAGATTGAAAAAAAGAACCCGCTCGTTTGTGTGCTTGCTTATGATGGGCTCTGCACCTTTGAGTTTGGTATTGCCGTCGAACTCTTTGCATTGCCACGCCCAGAATTTGACCATTGGTATCAGTTTGCCGCTGTCAAAGCCGAACCGGGGCCTTTGCGCGCTACGGGTGGCATTATGATCGATGCAGAACATGATCTTTCTCTTTTTGAAGATGCAAGCCTGATTTTGATACCAGGTTGGCGGGGGGTGGATGCACCTGTGCCGGAGGAATTATGTCAGGCACTGAGAACAGCACACAAAAATGGCGCCCGTATAGCGTCAATCTGCTCGGGTGTTTTTGTTTTGGCAGCTTCCGGCCTGCTCAATGGGGGCAGGGCGACAACCCATTGGCGCTATACGGACCAGCTTTGCGAAAAATACCCACAAATCAGCGTTGATCAAGATGTGCTATTTGTCGAAGAGGATCGTATCTTTACCTCTGCTGGGTCTGCCGCAGGCTTAGATCTTGGGCTTCACATCATTCGCAAAGATTTTGGTGCTAAAGCCGCTGCCACGGTTGCAAGACGTCTTGTGCTTCCGGCGCAACGTGATGGCGGACAGCGCCAGTTTGTTCCGCGCCCCGAACCAAAAACCAGATTAGGATCTGGCCTCTCAGCATTGCAGGATCAAATTCGTGCTTCACTTAATGAAGCTTGGCCGATTGAACGCATGGCGGATGAAGCGGCAACCAGTGTCCGCACACTTGCGCGTAAATTCACCGATGAAGCGGGAACAACACCATTAAAATGGCTGACAACCGAACGCATTGCACGAGCGGCTGAACTATTGGAAAACGGCGAGGTTGCGCTGAGTGATGTTTGGAGTGCATGTGGTTTTGGATCGGCAGAAACCTTCCGCCGTGAATTTCGTAAAACCATGGGTGTGCCCCCCATTAAATATCGCGAGCGGTTAGGGGCTGGGGGTTAACCTCAACTGTTCAACTGAATAGAAAAATGCCGCGCTTGATCATCAAACGCGGCATTATTTTGTTTAAAAGCGATCTTGAACTATTCGCTGCTTGAGCGCGCCCAAAGATTGATATCTTCTTCAGAAGAATATTCATCAATCAACGCCAGCTCTTCAGCTGTGAAGTCGAGATTTTCAATCGCACCACAGCAATCTACCACTTGTGATGCGCGTGATGCGCCAATCAACGCGGTGGTAATACCGCCTTCGCGTAACACCCATGCAAGCGCCATTTGCGCCAGTGTTTGACCACGCCCTTCGGCAACTTCATTGAGCTTTTTAATCGAAGCCAATGAGCGCTCATTGATAAAGCCATCAAGCAACGACTTGCCTTGCGTTGCGCGCGAACCTTCAGGAATGCCATTGAGATACTTATTGGTCAACATGCCTTGCGCAAGCGGTGTAAAGGCGATTGAGCCAACACCTAATTCCTTCAATGTGTCTTTAAGACCATCTTTTTCCACCCAGCGGTTGAGCATATTATAACTTGGTTGGTGAATAAGCATTGGTGTGCCCAGATCTTCGAGGATCTTTACAGCTTGGCGCGTGCGCTCAGAATTGTAGGATGAAATCCCTGCATACAGTGCCTTACCAGAACGCACGATTTGATCGAGCGCACCCATTGTCTCTTCCAACGGCGTGTTTGGGTCAAAACGGTGGGAGTAGAAGATATCGACATAATCCAAACCCATACGTTTTAAGCTCGCATCACAAGAAGCGATCAAATATTTGCGGCTGCCCCATTCGCCATAGGGGCCGTCATACATCTTATATCCAGCTTTGGAAGAGATGATTAATTCATCCCGATAGCCGCGAAAATCAGTTTTTAAAATCTCACCAAAAGCTTCTTCCGCGCTGCCGGCAGGCGGGCCATAATTGTTGGCCAAATCAAAATGAGTAATACCATTGTCAAAGGCAGTGCGGCAAATATCTACTTTCGTATCGTGCGGTGTATCGCCACCAAAATTGTGCCACAAACCCAAAGAAATGGCAGGCAATTGCAAGCCTGAATGTCCGCATTTGCGATAGGTCATTTTTTCGTAGCGATCAGCCGCGGGTGTATAGGTCATAAAATAACTTTCAAAATAGATGGATAATTCCCAAGGATGGGCAATTTATTTGAGTCTTAAAGAAAAGACCAGTCTGATGTATTTTATAATTCTGATCAGAATACCTGTAAAGACAGGATTTTTACGCCTATACGCGCCCCTTCATATCTTCTGCCAGCTTGCGATAAATATCGAGCAATATTTCTTTATCCGGATTGTCGACATCCCGACATATGCGGGGATAGGTGACATAGGCAAAATGTTCTGGGCTGAGATTAGGCCAATTGGCGCGTTGCTGCATAATAATCTCGTACGCTTTTTCGCTATCACCCATGAGGTTTAAAATCGCGGCACGCCGAATAGTGGTATAGGGAATTTGGAATATCTGCGCTGCTTTTTCTTCTGCTTCCAAAGCCTGCTGCAGCTCGTTGCGTAACATATGCAGCCAGCCAATCCAGGTCAGTGTGACCCATCTTACCGGATTATCTGCGCTTAGTGATTGGTCAAACGCAATGGCTTCGCGCAGCACACGAACTGGTGGCGGCAAGCATGAAAATGGCAGCACATTGACAAAGAAACCAGCAAATCCATGATTTGGCGCGAGTTCAAGCACACGATTTTGCAAGCGAATGGAATTGTCGAGATTGCCTGCATGCCAATTAAATTGGGCAACATTAAAGATGGTGTTTGGATCGCCAGCATTAAGTTCGACAGCAAGCTGCGCGCTTTCTTCAGCCTCATCCAATGCTTTTTGCGTGTTAGATGGTCCGTCAACAGCAGCGAGATAAGCCAATTTGTCCGCAAGGACGGAATAGGCGGGTCCGAAATTAGGGTCTTTCTGAATGGCAAGACGCGCAAGTGCGACGCGTTCCTTCTCCCATTCCAAGGTGCTTTTTGCAGGCCCTGGCACCCATGTTGCAAGCACAAATAATTGCGCAGCTGACAATCGTCGTGGATCGCGACCTTCAAGTGCGCGCACGGATGCGCCAAAAAGCTGGCTATTCACATCACGGGTGACCTGCGCCAACAAATCATCGCTTTCTTCTCGCGAATATGTGTTGCCCCACACCAACTCCATTGTTCG
>JAHDFS010000005.1:37029-40618 GCA_020628035.1 Rhizobiaceae bacterium | reverse complement strand
AGCATGATCACAGCAGCGGCGGTAAGCGCGACACCAATAATTCTAGACTTTGAAAATTTAGAATTGAAAGAGAATTTGCTTTTCTCAATTTCAGCAGCTTCCAGATTGACGTTTTGATAAGAAAATTCAGGGCGATAACTACCGCGCGGCACGTCAATGCGAACAGGATCATTGGCACCAGCCCCTTCATAATAAGCAGCGAGTTCTTTACGAAGTCGTCCCGCCTGAACGCGCACAATTGGATCAATTTGTGAATCAAAGTCTTCCGAACGGCCAAACGCATCAATAGCAATGGAATAGGCTTTCAATCCAGCCTCATTACCATCGAGTTTTTGTTCGATAATATAGCTTAAAAACTTCTTCAGGTTTGGAGACGTGGCAAATTCCTCGGACGCCAAGATCCGATCAAGAGATTTCATGATCTCTTCACGTGCGACCTGTTCCACCAAACTTTTCGCCTTTCCTTCCCATAGGGAAAAGTACCAGTGGTGATATTCAAGGAGCAATGCCGCAACTTGTCAAGCAAATAGCGCATGGTTTCTGAAGTTGATTTTGAAGCTAGTTGGAACAAAAAACCTCAGAAATGAAATTTGAGGAACCAAAATTCACAAATTCGGCAATTTTAGTGTCAAATAGACGCATAGTTAATCAAAGGTAGTATTTTGTTCTCCCGGTGCGAGAGTTAAATAAATCCAACTTTATGTTGTATATAAGTTCAACAATGATTGCTGATTGTTGCGCAATTTTCGAAAAAATTTACTAAAGAGCTTTGATTTTTGCCATTCGGGAAACAATAATAAATTTGCAACCAGTTTCAACCAGACACGTATTTTGCGACAAGATGCGTGTTCAAAAATCAGGTTCTTTCGAAAAGCTCATGCGCTCGTTGGTGACGGGGTGATCAAAACTCAATTCTGATGCGTGTAAACAAAGGCGTTCAGACGCCGCCAATGCGTCATTTTTTGCGTAGAACACATCACCCAAGATCGGGTGCCCAATTTCAAGCATGTGAACGCGCAATTGATGTGAACGGCCAGTGATAGGATGGAGCGCAATTCTGGCTGATTTAAAACCATTGTTAGCTTCAAGTCGCTCAATCACCTTATATTCGGTTTTTGCAGGTTTGCCATTTTCAAAATCCACCATTTGTTTGGGCCTATTGGGCCAATCCACAAATAACGGCAATTCGACAACCCCTTGATCATCATCTGGGTGACCTGCGACCAAAGCATGATAAAGCTTGCCGATATTTCTTGCTTCAAATTGCATGGATAAATTGCGATGCGCTTCGGCATTTAGCGCCATTACAATCAGGCCGGATGTATCCATATCAAGACGATGAACAATGCGAGCAGTGGGAAATAATGTCTGGGCACGGCTGACCAAACTATCCTGGCGTCCAGGGCGTGTCCCTGGAACAGATAACAAACCACTTGGTTTGCTAAACACCACCAATTGTTCATCTGAATAGATGGTTTGCGGCATTTCAGCAGGAGGCTGATAGTCAAATTCGATTAAATTAGATGGCGTTTGATCGCGATCCTTGGGGATTTTCTTCTTCCAAGGTTTGTTCTTGCCCGGTTTTGCCGCAGAACCGGTGCCGCGTTTTTTATTTTGTGATGCCATGGGGCTGCTTATCTTACGTCATAGATCAGATGGCAAGAGCTAAGCGCCACACAGCAACGAATTTCATCCAAAGGTGTTCGCTCATTTACAATATGATGAGTTGAGAATTTTCGGCTCGCAATTTTTAATTTCAGCGCTAACATCATCTTATGAAAGAATCATATGGCGTGGAAATAACGACGGATAAACGTCACATCGAATTTGAACGTGTGTGTACGTTTTTACAAAGCACATATTGGGGGGCGGGTCGCTCTCCATTTGCAATCCGGACGTCTTTTGAAAATTCGCTTTGTTTTATCGCGCGGTTGCATGATCCCAGCCATGGCCCTCATCACAACCGACAAATCGGTTTCGCCCGCGTTGTGACCGATAAGGCCTTTATCGCTTACATCTTTGATTTATTTGTTTTTGAAGAATTTCGTGGCCATGGCATTGCAAAGCGTTTGATGAAAGAAATCCTCAGCCATGACGAGCTGTCACAAATCCCAAGTTTTATGTTGGGAACGGACAATGCCCAAGATTTCTATCGAAAATTTGGTTTTCAAAACTACATTGATTCAGGTCGCTTAATGGTCCGCCGGATTTAGCGAATTAAGTCCTAGAATATGACACGATGTCATAAAACTTGCAGCTTGAAGTAATTGGATATAATAATTTAGACGATTATTCGTCGAATGCGGATAAATGCCGGGGGCGACATTTCATTATGTCGTGGGCATGAGACCCGTCAGTGATTTTATTCGCTGGCGGGTTCTTTTTTAAACATCATCCCAATCGCCATTGTCTTTTTCATAAGTGGGCATGGCTGCAAAACGCATAATTTCAGCTGTGTTCTTTAAACTGTTCGCCTGAATATCTGGTGAGGCGAGCGAAATATCGGTTTCTTGGGCCGTTTTGATGTTGAGCGCTTTAAGTTCGCCCTCCGGATCTTGAATTGATCCTTTTTGTTCAATCATTTTCGTTCTGATCAAAGAGATGGAATTTTGAATATCTGAAATTTCGTCTTTTTGGCCGTCCCTGCGTATGATGAAATCCGTGTTGCCTTTGGAAAGTTCTTGCAACTGTAGCTGAGCGATCTGGATCCGTCGCGTCGACAGTCGCGAGATCAAAACAGCAAAGTTAAGCACCGCGAGCACAACAAGCGCGCCAACACCGGTGACCCATAAACCGATATTATCAGCGCCGTTTGCGGCCATGAAAACCCCAGCACAACCGGTAACAACTGCGGCAAATACGGAGCAGGCGGTTATGGTCATAATGATTTTTGCTGACAAGCGCATGGATTTACCAAAACTTAGACTACAATTAAAACTGCATTCTGACCGAGATTTGTTTAAGGCGGTTTAATGAAACGGTGTCAGTTCCATGCTTTGTAATATAGCCTTAACAAAGACTAAACGGCGGAATAAATGGCAAAAATAAACCCGCCAGGTAGAGGACTGGCGGGTATAGGTTGAGCCGGTAATGTGTTGGAAAAGCCGGCTCAAATTAGAGCGTAGATTTAGAATTCATCCCAGGATGAATCGTCATCTTCCCATTCTTGTTGTGCTGCAGCTGGTTTGGCTTGCGATGTTGTTTTCATCGTTGTTGCCATATTTTTCAACTGACTTGCTTGCTCCGCAGGCTTTGCTTTAGGTGCGGGAGCCGGTTTAGCTGCGGGAGCAGGGGTTGCAGACGCTGCAGCCTTTGATGCGGGTAGGCTTGCATGCGCTGCTGGTTTTCCGTCGCTAATACGGAATGATTGAACCATTTGGCTTAGCTGGTTGATTTCGTCTACAAGACGCTGAGTG
The DNA here is from genome assembly GCA_020628035.1 of Rhizobiaceae bacterium. Lineage (GTDB taxonomy): Bacteria > Pseudomonadota > Alphaproteobacteria > Rhizobiales > Rhizobiaceae > Lentilitoribacter. Next base: position 37,202 of record JAHDFS010000005.1, on the reverse strand, counting down.
GCAGCTGTTGTTTCCTCAGCCATTGCCGCGTTTTGCTGAATGCGTTGATCCATTTCATTAACAGTCGTGTTGACTGTCTCAATACCACCGAGCTGTTCGCTCGCACCAGTAGCTACCGCTGCAATGCGCTCTTCAATCGTTTCCACTTGTCCAGAAATTTTCTCAAGCACTTC
>JAHDFS010000005.1:33162-36929 GCA_020628035.1 Rhizobiaceae bacterium | reverse complement strand
TTCAGCGGCTGAACGGACATTTTCAGTCAATTCGGTAAGAGCAGCAGCCGCTTCTTCAAGTGCAGCGGCCTGTTTTTCTGTGCGGCGAGACAAATCTTCTGTTGCAGATGAGATCTCGTTTGAATCGTCACGGATGAGACCAGCTGTATTACTGATGCCTGAAAGCGTTTCGCGCAATTTGGCCACAGAAATATTAAAGTTCTGGCGAACAGGCTCCATGCCTTCCATGAATGGATTGTCAAGAGTAGCGACAAGATCGCCACTTGCGAGGATTTCCAGACCTTTAGCAAGCTCATCAACAGTTTGCGAAACTTCTTCAGCCTGACGCTGTTTTTCAGCTTCATTGGCTTGACGCTCTTTTTCACCACGATCACGGTTCGCAACGGATTCTTCTTCCATGCGAAGTTTATCGATTTCAGATTGGCGGAAATGTTCGATCGAGCGAACAATGTCACCAACTTCGTCCTTACGGTTTTCACCGCGCAGCTCAAAGTCCGTATTGCCATTTGACAATTCATGCATGTTTTCAATCGCGGCATTGATTGGACGTGTCAGGCTGCGTGCAAACCAGAACGCAAAGCCAAGTGCTGCAAGCAGAGCAACCAAGGCGACGGATAAAATCCACCAGCGCATTGTTGTTGCACCTTGAAGCGCTTCATTATTGTCAACGATCGCTGCAACCTTCCAAGGTGCTGTTCCATAAGACACTTTTGCAAATGCAGCCATTGTGTCCATGTCGCGATACCCGGAAAGCTTACCCGATACAATATCGCGTCCTTCAATGGCACCAATACCAGAGATGTCGATTTTGGTGACCAGCGGGTCAATTGCTTGTGTTTTGAGTGAATCTGACAAAAGCACACCATCTTCGCGAAGCAATACGGTTTCACCGGTATTCCCTAAACCAGTGCCGTTATTAAGGATTTGTGCGATGCGCTCTTCTGACAATTGTGCGATGATCGCACCGTAGAAAAAGAAGTCGTCATCGGTAACTGGAATGCCCACAAATGCAACTGGTTTGTCACCCTGTACGGAATAGGGGGCAAAGTCTTGAAGTTGGATGGCTTTGGTTTTAGCAACGCCAACATTATCCTGAATTTCGGTTGTACCATCTTTGTTGGCATCAGAAGCTTCTGCCGCAGCAGCTGCTTTTGCTTCTGAATCTTTAACCAAGTTGGAATATAATTGACCAATGCTTGTGCTTGAAAACTCGCCATCAATTAAATTGGTGCCAAGTTCAGCATTTGCTGTGGCTGAATAAACCACAACGCCATTTTTGTTGACGAGATAAAGATCACCAAGTGAGTTATCCGCCGCAAATTGCGTAAGGATCGGGCCAAACTTCTTCAATTGCGTGCTATAACCGGTAAGGCCTGTCTCTTTATAATACTTAAACAGATCAGCCTGCTCACCTTTAAAATCGTAAAGCCCTTTGATGGCTTCCGCTGCGTTGTCAGCTTTAACTTGCTCAATGCCCATTTTAAACATATTGAGCGCTGCAAGCATGCTGTCATTATTGGCCAAAGAGCCCAGATTATCGTCGACACCTTTAAAGAATGTCTCAAGCTGGTTTCTGCGACCATCAGCAATCGCCGCTAATTTTTCATTATATGCCTCTTCCAAACTGCCCGATGCAGCTTTTATTCCGGTGTAACTGGTTGCACCAATAGCAACAACAGTTGTCAACGACATAGCAAGTAATAATTGATGAGAAAGACGCATGGTAAATTTATCCCCGCCGAATATAAAATTCGAATAAATTTCATTGATGATTTTGGACATGGCAAACACGCGTCTATCAATCGAGCGGTAGCGACAAAAGTCGATAAAATGCCTAAAGTTTAACTAGATTATTTAAGCTTTATTGATGATAACTTAACGCCGATACCAAGTTTCTATGGCCCAATTGTAAGGGGAGATTTGGGTGGTGGAATAAAATTCTAACAGTGTGGGATTTGCGATATTGGCGCAAATTACGCGTAATTGAAAAATAGATGAAGAATTACAGTGGTTTAAAATAAGTATGCGCTTACATTTGAACTTGTTGAAAATTGAGACTTTAGCGGGAAGTTGGAAAAATAATGCATCCTAATCGTAGTTTTAGAAACGTAGAAATCGAAAAAAAGTATCAGTTGATGACTAAAAAAGTATTCGGATCGCTGATTTTCGCCCATTCTGAAGGGATTTTGGTCTCTCACGTACCATTTCTGTTGGATGAAAGCGGCGAATATTTGGAAATGCATCTTGTGCGGTCCAACCCGATTCTGCGTCATTTGGATGAACCTCAAAACGTCGTCTTCACTGTACAAGGGCCTGATGCCTATATCTCACCCGATTGGTATGGTGTGCCCGACCAGGTGCCGACCTGGAACTATGTCGCTGTTCATGTGCGCGGCAAATTAGAACGCTTGCCGCAAGACAGTATTCGCGGTGTATTAGAGCGCTTATCAGCGGTCACCGAAGAGCGACTTTTGCCCAAAAAAACCTGGACCATTGATAAGATGACGCCAGAAGTCTTTGAAAAGATGACCCGTCAGATCGTACCTGTGAAATTGACGATTGATCAAATTACCAAGGATGGCGAAACACAACCCGATATTTCCGGCACATGGAAGCTATCACAAAATAAGCCAGATGACGTGCGCCATGCTGCCATTGATGGGCTTGGCACCAGCGATATTGGCACCGAGATCGAATGGATGCGCACGCTTATGCGAGAATTGGACGAATAGGCCATTTTTCGAGCAATTTAGAATGTAGTATTCACATAACACCCGCGATCGACCGCTTTATGTCACAGTCTCCTTACGTTTCGTGCCAAAGGAGGAATAAGCATGGCGAAGATTTTAATGATTACAGGTGATTTCACAGAAGACTATGAAACAATGGTGCCGTTTCAAACGCTGCTGGCCTGTTCACATGAAGTGGATGCGGTTTGTCCGGGCAAAAATGCCGGAGATAGCGTGAAAACAGCCATCCATGATTTTGAAGGTGATCAAACCTATACTGAAAAGCCGGGCCATAATTTTGCGCTCAATGCCAGCTTTGCAGATGTTGATTTAGGCGCATATGACGCTTTGGTCATTCCTGGCGGCAGAGCACCTGAATATTTACGCCTCAATGAAGAGGTCTTGGCGATGGTGCGTCATTTCTTTGATGAAAACAAACCTGTTGCAGCCATTTGCCATGGGGCACAGCTTTTAGCAGCTGCAGGCGTGTTATCTGGCAAAAATTGCTCTGCTTATCCTGCTTGCGCGCCGGAAGTTGCGGCCGTGGGAGGCAAATATGCGGAGATCGAAGTGACAGATGCGGTGACCGATGGTAACTTGGTCACAGCGCCCGCATGGCCGGCTCATCCTGCATGGATGAAGCAATTTATGGCTTTGTTGTAGTTCTTAAGCGCTAAAAAGGGAGGCCCAAATGTGTGAATTATTCATCGGATCTGAAAGTGAGAAATGGGTATCGCGAACAAAGTCTTTGCGTATAGACGGTGTTGCGACCTCAATCCGCATGGAAAATTTCTTTTGGGCCATCCTGTCCGAGATCGCAAAGCGCGATCACATGACCACCAATCAACTGATTACCAAATTATATCTTGAAGCCATAGATGCAGATCACGATTTGGGCAATTTCACATCCTTTTTGCGTGTTTGCGCCGGGCGATATTTGTCCTTGATCGCAGATGACGAGATTGAACGTGATGACGAAACTGAGCTTTCAACTGTTGATGCGCCGGCATTGCTGAAACGCGAAGCTGAACGCGATCA
>JAHDFS010000005.1:0-33062 GCA_020628035.1 Rhizobiaceae bacterium | reverse complement strand
ACGCAAATCACATCCGCGCTCGAAAACACCACATTGACCACAATGCCCAAAATCACCAGCTGTAGCCAGATTGGAAAGCTTGCCGCGACATCGGTGAATTGCGGCAGGAAAGCCAAGTAAAAAATCGCTGTTTTTGGGTTGAGGATTTCCACCGTCATGCTTTCAAAACAGGCGCGACGCGGGGACTTCTTGGCAATCTCATCGGGCGCGATCTCGATATTACGTCTGCTGACGATCAGTTTTACGCCCAAATAGATGAGATAAGCCGCGCCTGCAAACTTTAAAACCGTGTAGAGCACGGGCACCAAGGTGAACAAAGCAGCCAAGCCAAATGCGGCTGCAAAAACGTGCACATAGCCGCCAATATGCAAGCCTAAAGCTGCCATAAAGCCCGCTTTTTTGCCACCCGCAATCGTCCGCGCTGGGGCGTATAACAATGCTGGCCCCGGCATATAACCAAACAAGGCGGTTGCCATAATAAACGCGATCAAAATGTCATAGGATGGCATGCTGTTTCTCCTCAATTTCCCAAGACATAATGGCTAATATAGAGGGGATGGATTGGCAAGTTGGAGCGGGTCGATTACTACTTTTTGTAGAAATTTACAAAATTATTACTTATGGTTTTACTGTTGTGTATAACAGGCGATATAATCGTCTTTAACAATTGAGGCCAGAATGACATTAAGTTGGGCAGATAGTTTTGAACTCCTTTGCACGCAAGCCGGATTTGGAACTCAAGGATGGGCTTTCTTTGGCTTAATTTGCGATATTATTGGATTCGGTTTTCTCGCGACAGAAATATGGTTAAACAAGCAAAACTCTGAAGCTTTTAAGATCAATAGGGATCAACTTCGTAAGCAGTTCGAACGAATAGATCGAGAGTTTGAGGTTAGGAAAAACTCGCTGGAAAGCGACCTACATTCTTATTTGGCTTCCCCGTTAAAAAATCAATTGGTGGAACGGGATCTGAACCAACATCAAATTCGAATACTAATTAACGAAAAACAACAACTTGCATCACAGTTTATTGTATTAAATGAATTAATCTCGGAACACTTCAACTTCTTAAGTTCTGATAGCTTGAGAGTTGACAGAGAACAGATCCGTGCACTCCATCTCGTGGAATGGGGAATTGGTTTTATCTTTTTGGGACTATTTCTACAGCTCTTTAGTGTTTGGCTTTTTTGCTAATTTTTAAACAGTTTGTTTGCATCAGATATCTTTGTTTTAAAAATGCTGTTCTATTTAAAATTCACAACTAAAAAGCGACAATATTACTAAATTTAGTAATATAAGTTGCCGATAAATGCTGTTAAAATACTTATCATATACTACAAAACTACTTACTGCGGAGAAGGGTTTTGATCCGAGATAACGATTACATCAGAGATTTGCTGATAGATTTTGAACGTTCTGAGGAATGGTTCATGGTGGTTGCGCTTTTGGTTGATGCGACTGCAGAAGAGGAGAAGAAGTTCGCCTATTGCGAACTCCTTGTCGAAGCTGGATATCTTAAATGTTATGAAAATCATGCCTATCGTATGACCAGTAAAGGACATGATTTTGTTCAGGCCATTCGGGAAGACGAGGATTGGATGAAAATCAAGGCCTTATCAGCGTCCATTGGTGGCGCAACATTGGATATTCTAAATGATATCGCGATAGGTCTGTTAAAGCAAAAAATACCCGAGACAATTGCCCGATAATTGGGTTAGTGTGATCGCCAATTAATAGCGAAGCACAAGACATGACAGATAACAAAATCCACACAGCGCAAACCCGATTAGCATCCTATGGCACATTAGCGCCGGGAGAATGTAACTATAACCAGATGGACGGCATGGAAGGCGTTTGGTCCAAAGGCACCGTGCGTGGCCGTTTGATCAAGGCGGGCTGGGGCGTGCATTATGGATTTCCCGGCTTTATCATCGATGAAGAGGGGCCTGAAGTTCAGTTTCACATCTTTGAAAGCTTTGATTTACCAGATCATTGGGCACGCCTGGATGAATTTGAAGGTGAGGGCTATTTTCGCACGCCTGTTATGGTGCAGACCGAGGATGGCGAGAAAGAATGCTGTGTTTATCTGGTGGGCGAAGATTTTGCCCCACTTGATGAGCTCCAAGAGAACAGCTAGAAACACCTCATGTTTCAGCCAAAAAACCTTTGGATCATCATGTTTTTCATCGTCTCGTCAATCGCAGCATTCACCGTTGCGAATAAAGAGAATATCGCCTTAATTGGCGAATGCCTCGATGCAGGAAACAAATTTGATTATGACGCCTGGGTTTGCGTGGAAGAGGCAACCGACGCTAACGGTTGATGCGGATCGTTTGGTTTAGCGAAACGCCGCCCATGCGCGGAACAACATCACAAGTCCTGCAAGCACAAAAACACCTGCCAAAGTTAGCGTAAAGGGTTTGCGAATGCGGGTATAAAGCGCCACCATGGGGCGGGATGAGAAAAAGATCGCATAGCTCATAAAAGATGTAAGCCCGATGATCGCGCATCCAATGACCACTTGCAGCGGGGAGATGAATTTCCCGCCTTGGCCAGATGTTGCGAGCAGAATGATCGTCAGCCAAACTGTAATGGCTTTTGGATTGGTGGCGTGGATCAAAATTCCGCGGATATAATGCGTTACGAGCGTCTTGGATGGCATATTGTCATTCGCCGGTGGTTCGACATTATTGCCTTTTAAATCAATGACTTTGCGCGCCAAATTATAACCCATATAGATCAAATATATCGCGCCTATTAGGGTCATAATATCATAAACGGTGGGCGCATTTGCAATGATCGCACCCAAACCAAAAGCAGATGAAATACCAAAGCAAAGCGAGATCGTGAAGACGCCAAACCCGAAAGCAATGCCGGATAATCGACCTTGTTCGAGCGATGTATGCATAATGGCAAAGTTAGCCGGTCCCGGGCTCGCAACACCCAGAAAATACGTCAAATATACAAGAAATAATTGATCCATGACGAGGCTTTAGACCATCGCGATTTCAATGTCTATGTTATGGGTAGATTGTGTTAAAAATTGACACTTAAAGCATCATTTCATCACCATTATTTAGGCGAGATCAACAATGGCCTTGGGTTCGCCTGAATGGAGCAAGCCATTGCGCGCAAGTATCTTCAGCCGTGGCTGGTGCCGCGCTTCATACATATGCTTGGCCCAAAGCGCAAAAAGCGGTGTCAAAATCTTGATATTAGCTTCGATATCAATGCTATCGGTGAGCAATGCGCCATCTTTATGGGGTGTGATGGTCAAACGGTGCTGCCATTTTTGAACCCCGGATCCACGCTCAGAAGACAAAAACATCATTTTATCATGATCGCATTCAACAACTTCCATATGGTAGGGTTGTTTGGGCAGTTTGCCAAATAAAGATGTCATGACGTCAATTGATTGGCCTTTGAATATCTTGCCAGATGGCAATCCTTCAAAGGTGATCATGTGACCCATAATTTCATGAAACGCATCTAAATCGATCGCCAAATCCCAGACGTCTTTTGGGGCTGCCGGATAGAAATGTTCAAGGATAACGGTCTTCATGAATTCACACAGATTGATTTGCCTTGGCGCAAATCTAATCGGAAAACACAAACAAAATCAACGAATATTTGAGTAGTAACCCTTGGTAAAACGGAAATATTCTTTCACATTGCCGGTCTTAATCAATTCGTGATTAAGCTCAATGCCATCATCAAAATAACATCTGCCAAGCGTGCGGCCATATTTGTCATTTCCAACGATCTCAACCCGCAATTCGCGACCAAAGGCGAGGTCTCGTAGGCTCTGTGTCGCAGCATTATATCCCACTTCGTGGCGTTCAGGGGCATTTACGCCCCATAGGCGGACTTGCTTGTCATGGGTGTCGATATAAAGACTGTCACCATCGACGATCTTGTGACAAACCCCGACCGCGACATCTTCTATGCGATCATAATGGGCTGTTCCACGTTCTTTTTCCGCCCGACGTGCACGCGCTTCGTCCATGCCTTGTTTGCCGGCGCGGATGATATGCGGCAATGCGCGTTGCAAAATGGGAAGGGCCAAAGTTGTGAGCAAAAATCGCAGCATTTAAAAATATTTCATTCGGGGTTTTCGTTCCAAGAATATATAATTTGGAATCAGAAGACTACAAGTCAGATTTTGGCAATTCAAAGGTTAAATTAAGATGTCAAAAAGCGTAAAACGTGTTAAAAAAGCTTTGCTGGAAGCAGGTGCTGCAACACAAATCACACGCATGCCAGAAAGCACCCGCACGGCAGAAGAAGCCGCGGCTGCCTGTCAATGCGCAGTTGGCCAGATTGTAAAGTCGCTGATTTTCCTAGGCAAAGACAGCGGCGAGATGAAGCTTTTGCTCGTCTCAGGTGATCATCAAGTGGATATGACAGTAGTGAAATCCGTGATTGGCGAAGAATTAGGTCGCGCTGATGCGCGCGCTGTGCGCGCTGTCACGGGTTTTGCGATTGGCGGTGTGTCACCCATTGGGCATTTAACGCCGCTTGCAACCTTTATGGACGAACATTTGTTGTCATTTGACAGCGTCTGGGCGGCAGCTGGTGCGCCAGATGCGGTGTTTGATATCGAACCTAAAACTCTGTTAGAGATGACCGGTGCAACTTTGTTGAAAGTGACAGGAGATTAGACCAATGTTTTTAGTGGAATTACTCAACTCAAACATAATTTCTTTCATGTTGCTCGCTGCACTGATGGTTATGTCTCCGGGGCCCAATGGTGTCTTGATTGCCAAAACTGTTCCCACATCGGGCAGAGCCGCAGGATTTGCCAATGTTGCGGGCTTTTTTGCAAGTTTCTATGTGCACGGCACCTTTGCAATATTTGGAATATCTGTCCTGCTCACACAAAGCGCCACTGCCTTTATGATTGTTAAATATTTAGGTGCTGCATATCTGTGCTGGATTGGTATTAGAGCGATTTACTCAGCAATCAAAGGTGAGGGAGCGGATGAAAATATATCGCCTGCAAAGCGCAAGCGCACTTTGATGAAAGCTTTTATGGAAGGCTTTTTGACCAACGCGCTCAACCCCAAGGTGTCACTATTTTATCTCTCAGCTTTTCCGCAATTCATCGATGTTGGACAAACCAGCATGGCAATCGCTTATGGGTTTGTCACCTCGCAAGCCATCCTGAATGCTATTTGGTTCTCCTCAATGGCAATATTGGTTGCAAAGTTATCCAACGTTGCGCGTAGTGATCAGTTTAAGCAAAATTTCAAGCGTTGGCTGAATGGCATCATCGGCGCGGTTTTCATCGGTTTTGGCGTGGGGTTGGCGCGATTTAAACCCTAAGACAGCAATCGCTATGTCCTAAATAAATATGTGTCGGGCCTAACCAAATATCTGTCGGGAAAGCGCGATCACACAGATGATCAGCAATAAGATTAGACAAAATGGCCTGTAATATTTCGCCAAACTTGGCCTGAATAATGCGCTGCCGATCAATATGCCAGTGATCATAATCGGACTGGCAACCACGGCACGCTTTACGGCATCAAAAGTCATGATCTCATATAGAATGAGATAGGTGACGGATGAGACCATGGCGATCATGAGATATATAATCAGCGACGCGCGAATTTCCTTGGGTGTTTTATCAAGAGTGAGCACAAATAAGGCTACCACCATGCCGCCGATGGATGCGATCCCAGAAGCAACACCTGCGGTTAAACCACCAATATAAGGACCTTTTTGAGTTGCCAAAAAGCTTGCCCGAACACGAAATAAGAGCAATGTACCGGCGCCCATTACCATGATCAGCGCTACAATTCTTGAGGTGCCAACATCGAGCTGGGTGAGGATGAACAGCCCGATTGGGACGCCAATAAAATTGCCAATCGCCAAACCTTTGACCAGCGAAAAATCTGCATCTTGAAAACCACCACGAAACATAAAAATCGCCGCTAATATTTCAAGTGCAAAGCAAATGGGTATGATTTCAATAGGTGCGATAAAGCTTGATAAACAGGCCATCACAGTGGCCGATAATGCAAAACCGGAAAAGCCTCGGATCAACCCAGCAAGAAACATGGCCCCAATGAAAAAGGGCAGGATATCGGCCTCAAGTCCAGTGAAATTTACGATCTCATTCCACATGTTAAAAGACCAATTGCCGAATAAGTCCGGCAATGCAAATTCCGATCAAAACCAAAAGACACACAGGTTTATAATATTTTTGCAAGGAAGGCTGGAAAAAGTAACTGCCAAGCATGATGCCAATGATCACAAAAGGCGCCATTAATGCAGAGCGCTTAAGCGCTTCAAATGTCATGAGGCCATAAAGAAGCTGAAAAACGATGTTTCCAAGGATTGAAATCATCAAATACATCACCAAAGTGCCGCGCATCTCACTCGCAGCGCGATCACGCGCTAAGATATAAAGCGCAATCACCATGCCGCCGACAGAGGCCATATTGGCCATACCGGCACCGGTTCCCGCGAGATAAGGGCCTGCGTGACCTTCAAGAAACCGGGCTTTGATGCGCATAAACAACAACAGAGCCAGCGCAGAAATGACGCATAGAGCCACAATCCGTGAGGTTTCGCGATCTATGCTTGTTAAAATAAAATAACCGATTGGTGTACCGATCACGCTGCCGACCACCATGGCCCAAACCACCCGCATATCCGCATTTTTGGCTCCGTCGCGCATCATCACAAGCGAGGCAATAATCTCAAGAATAAGGCAGATCGCCACCATCTCAATTGGGGCAATAAAGTTGGACAACACTGCCATCAACGCTGCCGACAAGGCAAAGCCAGTAAAGCCGCGTATCATGCCTGCAAACAAGCTAGTTGCGATCACAAGCCATATCAAATCAGGCGTGAGATTGGTGATTTCAGACAGTGTGTTGAGCAAGAATAAAGTCCTTAAGTTAACACTATCAATATAGCAAAAATTGATTAATGATAGTGGGCAATGGGTGCAAATGAATGAGGCCAATTATGGAAGAGATTACAGGTGGCTGCCAATGCGGAGCAGTGCGATATAAAGCGAAGGGTTTGGGACGCGCATCTATCTGTCATTGCCGTATGTGCCAAAAGGCATTTGGTGGTTTTTTTGGTCCTTTAGTCAGCGCAAAAGGTCTTGAATGGACCCGCGGTGAGCGTGCGATTTTCCATTCATCCAATCGCAATTGGCGCGGATTTTGTGCCAAATGCGGAACACCTTTAACCTATGAATTTGAAAGTGAAACGGGTGAGGGGGTAGAGCTCTCCATTGGTTCGCTAGATAATCCGGATTTAGCACCTCCCAATGTACAGGTAAATCTTGATTCAAAACGTCATTTTGTTGACGGATTGTTCGATTTACCGGGTGTTGAGCCCATGCAATTAGAGGATGATGAAGCATGGAACCAGGGTGTGATTTCAAATCAACACCCTGATTTTGACACTTAAAAACGCTAGACTTTGTTGATGGAATTGCCGCCATCTGCAATGAGTGCGCTGCCTGTTATAAAGGACGCGTCGTCGGACAGTAAAAACCCTGCGACTTTCGCTATTTCTTCAGGCGTTGCCATGCGTTTTAGCGCATGAAGTCCTGCCACCCATTCATGGGTTTGTGGATCATCGCCTGCCATTTGAGTTTTAGTCCCGCCCGGAAGCAGCGAATTAACGCGGATATTATCTGTGCCATGTTCAACAGCCAGCACCTGCGTAAGCCCAATTAATCCTGCTTTTGAAGCCGCATAGGCTGACATTCCTGGCAGGCCAATCGTGTGGCCAACAAAGGTAGAGGTGAAAACAATGGAGCCGCCATTTGCATCTTTCATTGCCGGGATTTGATGCTTTGCGGCGTGGTAAGCGCTTGTGAGATTAACCGCCATCACATCCGCCCAATTGCGCTCGTCCATATCGGTTAGAGGCACCATGTCGCCAATCACACCTGCATTATTAAATGCACCGTTCAATTGGCCATAAGTATCGATGGCCATAGACACCAGATCCTCGGCATATTGCCCGTCGGACACATCGCCTGCGAGATAGGTAGCCTTGCCGCCGGACTTTGTGATTTCATCAGCCAGAGACTTTAAAAGCTCCGATCTGCGTGCGCCCAAAACCACATTTGCACCATTATTGGCAAACATGCGGGCAGCGGAGGCTCCAATTCCGCTGCTCGCGCCCGTTATGATGATTGTTTTATTGCTTAGTTCCAATTTTCGTCTCCTTATTCTTTGAAAATCGGAGACGATATATGTGATTGCTGTTAGGCCTCACCACCCGAAACTTGCGGTGTCAGATCATCAAGCAAAATGGACTTGAAACAAAATATCAGAATTTTTTCTTGTCTTACAAAATTGTAAACTTCATCACAGAGATCTGTAATTTACAGCTGCCATCTTAGGTGCATCGAAAGACAACAACGTCTTTTTAAACAACCTAGATGGAGAATAAAATGATCAAGAAACTCATTATCGGAAATATCGCAGCAGGCATGGTTCTAGCAGGTGGCATCGTTGGAGTTGCAATGGCGGATACCAAAGACAAGCAGGCGATCACAGAAGCCCCAACGGTTAGCATGATCCAGGCAATTGAAATCGCAAACACCGAAGTTCCGGGCATTGTTTTGGAAGCTGAGCTCGAAACCGATGACGGCACCACAATTTATGAGATCGAAATTGTCAACGCGGAAGGCTTGGAAATGGAAGTCGAAATCAATGCAGAGAGCGGTGAAGTTCTGCTTGTTGAAGAAGATGAAGGCGAGAAAAAAGGCAAGAAAAAACGCAAATCCTAATCTTAATCTCACCAAGAACGTATCAACTAAAACAGGCTGTCAGTCATGGCAGCCTTTACCCCTTGATCAATAAAAGCTAAGGAGCCCTATGCGTATTTTAGTTTTAGAAGATGATAGCCAACTCGGACCATGGGTGACCTCAGGCCTTAAAGAAGAAGGTCATGTGGTTGATCTATTTGAAGATGGCAAAGAAGCGCTCATTGCGGCCATGGGGCAAGACTATGATTTGTTGATCCTTGACCGCATGGTGCCGGGTCTTGATGGCCTTGCTGTGCTCAAATCCCTTCGTGCGTCGAAAAACAAAACCCCAGCACTGTTTTTAACAGCTTTAGGGGAAGTGGATGCACGCGTTGAAGGATTTGAAGCGGGCGGGGATGATTATCTCACAAAGCCATTTGCTTTTGCTGAACTTTCTGCGCGCGTCAATGCACTTGGTCGCAGACGAGAAGGGGGAAGTTCCGACCCTGTTGAAACCACGACATTGCGCTATGGTGATCTGAGCCTTGATCTCGTTGCCCGTCATTGCGAACGTCAGGGACAAACCATCGATTTGATGGCCAAGGAATTTAAGCTGCTGGAATATTTCATGCGCCGACCTGGACGCTTGGTTACTCGTACGATGTTGCTCGAACAAGTGTGGGACATGAGTTTTGATCCGACGACCAGCGTGGTTGAAACCCATATCAGCCGATTGCGCACCAAGGTTGATAAACCATTTGATGGCGAGCTCATCCGCACCAGACGAGGTGAAGGCTATGTCTTCGGCAAATGAGCAAACAACTTCATCCGCAAATACATCTGACACACGGCGCGTTAATAGACTGATCAAGCGATTGGCCTATCGCGCCGCAAAGCCGTTTCGATGGCTGCTGCGATCATCTACTTTAAGACTAACCTTGATGTTGTCGGTTCTCTTTGCGATCGGCATGGCAGTTTCGATCTTTTTAGCGCTGACATTTGGTCGCGAAACAGTGCTCGAGCGCGTGGATACCGCGCTGACAAGTTTAGCGTCCACCGTAAGTGTGAATGAAACACTTGATCAGAATTCAATCGCCATTGTCAGACCACTTGATGATCTTGGAAACCTGCCAAATCCATTCAAACGCACGGTTCGAAAAGGCGGTGGCTCTGTCTATCTCGGTGATGATTTCAATCAATTTGACGCCTGGCGGGTCCAGATCACCGAAGATAAAGACGGTACGCCCATTTTGGTGGCACTGCCGATTGAAGACAGCGAAGATGCACTCAACCTTCTTTCCGGCATTTTATGGACCACAGCAGCATTGGTTTTGGCCATCGCATTGTTGATTGGAATCACCGCTGGTTTATTAGCCCAAAGACGGCTTGTACGCATTAATGGTGCATTAGGCCGTTTGGCAAATGGCGAGCTCACGGCGCGCACGGGCGTTGAAACATCATCTGATGATTTAGATGATCTTGCCCGTCAATTGGATGTGACAGCATCTGAGCTAGAACGTTTGGTTACTCAAACACGGCATTTATCTGCAAGTATAGCTCATGACTTGCGCACCCCGCTTGCTCGATTGCGTGCGCAGCTCGAAATGTTGCCCGAAGGGGAAGAGCGTGGCGCAGCACTTGAAGAAGCCGGGCGGTTATCTGTGATTTTCGATACCATCATGCGTGTTGCAAGAATTGAAGCTGCGCAAGGTGAAGACGGCTTTGAACGCATTGAGCTTTCCGAGTTCATCACTGATATCGAAGATATATTTGGGCCTGTGGTTGAAGATGCCGGTAAATCTTTGGTGCTTAAGGATAATAAATCTGGTGCTGTAACCGCGGATAAACAAATGCTCATCCAGGCTGTTGCCAATCTTATTCAAAACGCCATTGTCCATGGTGGTGATGAAATCACGCTTTTTGCGCAAACCAATGGAAATATTCAGGAAATCGGTGTTTATGACAATGGAAAAGGCGTGCCTGAAGAGCATTTTGACGAGATCATCAAACCCATGGTGCGCTTAGACACGGCGCGACAAACCGATGGCAGTGGCTTGGGTTTGGCATTGGTGCGGGCGGTTGCTGATCGTCATCGTGCGGAATTGGATTTGTCTCAGAACAAACCGCAAGGCTTGCGGGCTGTTCTGAAATTTACAAAATAAATTCCAACCTTACAAAAATGTAAACTCGTGTTCAGGCGCTGGTAAAACAGCGCCTTCATATTAGCATCATCGAAACAACGAAGAACACGAAAGACAAAACAAATGAAAAACCTAATCGAAAAAATCTCTGCAACAGTTGCTTCAACTTTGGTCTTGCTTGTTGGCCTTGTAATGGCTGGCCTTGGTGTAATGACAATGGCGCTATTGGGCGTCTTCGCGCTAGCAGCTTTGGGTCTTGCAATGTTGGCAGCTCCGTTTATCGCAAAGCCAAAGCGTGATGTTGAAGATGCAGAATTTGAACCAGTTAGCGATGCTGATACTGACGCAGATGCTGAGCCTCAGCCAGCTGCGTAATTCGCAACTCGCATAAAATCAAATCCCCAAATCTTTCGAGGATGCATTTTAAGGACCTCCAGCCTGAAATGCGCCTCGAAAACTTATTTAAGACCCGTCATCGCTTAAGCTTTCAAGAAAAGCGATCAAATCATTCTTCTCTTGCGGACTTAGTCCCAAAGGCTGCAAAATCGCTTCACCATCAACATGTAGGCGTTCCATGTTAATCGCATTATAATGATCAACAACAGCAGCTAGATCTTTCAAACTTCCATTATGCATATAGGGTGCAGTTTTAGTGGCTCCTCGCAGTCCCGGAACACGAAATGTGCCAAAATCTGAATGTTGAAACCGCACTTGATTGACCGCCCAAGCGCCAGTTTTTTCAGGATCATCTGAATAATCACCCGCCAATGTAAAAGGATTTTGTTTGATCGCCTTTAAGCCACCAAATCGCCCTTCGTCCACACGCGTTTCAGTGATGAAATAGGGTACGCCTGCATCATGAAATTCGCCATTGGTGAATGCCGGGCCTGAATGACAAAAAGCGCAATTGCCGCGTCCAATAAACAATTGCAGCCCGCGCTGTGCAGAATCAGAATATGTGCCAGCCGTAGTTAAGTCACCAGCTTCCAGCGCATTGCGAAATCGATCAAAGGATGTTTGACCGGTTCTCAATGTTTCTTGATAGGCTGCAAGTGCTTTGGAGATATTGACCAAGACATCTTCAGGGGCATGTTTGGAAATGTCTCCAAATAGCTTTCCATAGGTTTGAGGATATGTACTGCCTGCGATCGCTGATCTAAGGCTCTCGGCGTCATGACCCATTTCATCAATGTTGAGAATTGGATCAATGCTTTGCGCCCAAATGTTATCTGTGCCACCCGCCCAGCCAAACCAGCGATGACTGCGCAAATTCATCAAGGATGGCGTGTTGCGATCTAAAAGTTTTTGCCCAACAGCACGCGGTAACGCATCGGAAAATCCATATTCTGGATCATGACAGCTGGCGCAGGACATATTTTCATCGCGCGACAATATTGGGTCTGAAAACAGAGCTTTCCCAAATGCAATCGCTTCGAGATTTCCTGACACGCGATTGCTGGGATCTTTGCCATATTCAATTGGCCAGGGCCCATGCAGAAGCGTCTGCGCAATTTCATCTTCTGACAATAAGACATCGCTCTTGGCGGCTGTGAAGCCTGCCAGCATCCCAAAAACCACCAGAGCAACACCTCTAAGCTTCCTCATCGTGCCGTGATATCCAGCGTGAAGAGATAGGATTGCGCGTCCGTTTCAGATGCAGAATGCGTGCTGACTTGCAGCTCCCACATTCCCGGCATATGAAAAAACATGCCCGAGATCTGATAAATACCAGGCTCGATACCGTAAATTTCAGGCGTATAATTCATACCATGCTGATGAGCTGGCATGATGGCATCGACCTTGATTCGATAGATCTTCTCAATACCATCCCCACAAAAATAAAGATCAATCTCAAATGGTTTTGAAATCGTCTCTAATCCCAGCTCGGCATAGGCTTGAAAGGGCGTTTCTTGCAATGATGTGAGTTCAACAGCACCGCTGGGTGCACAGGCCTGAGCACTTGTTGCTGCAAGTAAGCTCGCCCCAAATATACTTGGCAAAACAGCAAGCTTTATCATTTCGCTGCAATCATTGCTACTGCATTTTCAAAGGCGATTTTTCGCGCAATATCATCGGGTAAATCAGATAGCCAGCTGCGGCTGAAATCGGCGTGCACACCCACATAATACCAGCGTTCTGGGGCAAATGTGTCGCTACCCACCATGAAACGATCCGGATATTTCATAAATAGTTTTTCCCAGTCAGGGTCAACGCCTTCGGCATTGGCCATATCCGAGCGATAGGCAAGATCGGCCCAGAGCTTGGGGTAAGTCTCAAGCGTATCGGCAACTTCATCAGGACCGGCAAATCCCGAATGTGCCCACAAAACTCGCGCCTCAGGCCATGCATCGAAGATCAGATCCACAGCGGCGCGATCACCATGATGATGCAGCAACAGATTTCTTTCTTTTGCTAATTCAATCAGGCGCTGAATGACTTTCGTGTTGATATCATCGCCATAGGCATGGAACTCGCCAATGGCTTCATATTCAAACTGTGATAGCCGATCTTCAAGATAGTCAATCACATTCAGATCATTCATCCAGGTGCTGATTGCACCACGACGCTTATAAGGTCTTAGGGCAGGGACAACGATATCAGGAGCTGCGGCTTTTAATTTCTGCGTGCCATCATCATCCGAACTTGAAACAAGCGCTTTTTTAACGCCTGCATCACGCAAAATCTTCACAACCTGTTCGGTTGGAATTTGCAAGGCGGCATCATGGCTATAATGAAGGTGGGCGTCGAAGATTTGAAGCTCTTCGGAATGCGCACTAACGCTGCCCAGCAATGTGAGCGCCGCAATTAGTCTGATGATCATTTTACTTTCCCTTTAACAAACGAAAAGCCCCCGAACCGCAGTATCACCCAAACGAATTGAAAAATAAAGTGGGTCTTTACCCACGGTAGATTGGCAATAATCATCTATACGGGGTGTGAAGGAAGTTGGTTTGATCTCGCGCCGGAAAAGCGAGAAACTATCGCTGGCTCGCGGCGAGCCATGCGCCTAAGCTGATCAATGTGCCACCCAGCGCACGGTCGAGCCATAAACCAAATTGCGGCTTTTCTCGCAAAGTGCCGGTCAATTTATCAGCAAGCAACACGAATAAAGGTTCGATAAAGGCAGATACGACCAAAATCAGCGTGCCATGAAGCGCAAGCTGCATCCAGATCGGGCCAGCGCCTTCGACCACAAATTGTGGCAGAAAGGCTAAGAAAAACACAGCGATCTTGGGGTTCAGCGCTGAAACGACGGCCCCTTGCATGAAGACCGTTCGCATTGGTTTTGCAGGCTTATCAACCTCAGGCGAAAATGTCGAACCACCCTTTGAACGTAGGGCCGAGATCCCGAGCCAAATGAGATATATGGCGCCGAGCCACTTAACGATGGTAAATGCAGCGGCGGAGGTTGCTAAAATTGCAGTCAGGCCCAAAGCTGCTGCAAAGACATGCACCATTGTGCCGGCCCAAGTGCCAAACATGGCCGCAAAACCCACGCGTTTGCCCCCGCGGATCGAATGGCTGATCATGTAGGCAATATCAGGCCCCGGCGAGATATTGAGCAAGATTGCTGCGGTTAAAAACGCCGTCCAATGTAAAAGCGAATAGTCAAACATGAAGCATAGATAAAGCAGGTGTGGTGATTTTCATAATGAAAAATAATGATCATTGCATTGATATTATTGACGTGTCTTAACCTCACATTTCTGCTAGCTTCAGGCTTGATTTTTAAAACAAAATGGATCCGGCCATGAAACTCAATTATCACGTCGTTGATGTGTTCACCAAAACAAGATTTGGCGGCAATCCGTTAGCAGTCGTTCTAGACGCGGATGATCTATCGACCGAGCAAATGCAGACCATCGCCCGCGAATTCAACTTTTCTGAAACCAGCTTTGTGCTGAAACCTAAAACCGCTGAAAACACAGCGCATGTGCGGATATTTACGCCTAATTCTGAGATGGATTTTGCAGGGCATCCAAATGTCGGCACGTCCTATGTTTTGGCTAATATGGCAACAGACGCGCCACAGAAATTGGTGTTTGAGGAACGTGTTGGCCTTGTCGAAGTGGTTGTAAGTTATGATGAAAATGGTGAGGTTGATACGACTGCGATTACGTCGCCAATGCCACTTTTCAAGGGTGTGGAATATAATCCTATTGATGCAGCACGCGCATTATCGCTCGAATTGGATGACGTGAACACCGATCACCATACCCCGCGACATGTCAGCGTTGGCGCCAATTTTGTGGTTGTCGAATTGCACAAACGAGACGCGCTTAAAACCTTGCGCTTAAACGAATATGCAGCGCGCGCCATGGTGGGCGAGGGACCGGCAAAAGCCATCTATGCCTATACGCGAGATGCGGGAGAAGGCCTTGATTGGTCAGCGCGTATGTTCACCTTCCGTGGCCAGCCTTACGAAGATCCAGCAACCGGAAGCGCCGGCGGAGCCATGGCAGCATTTGCGCATGATCTTGGTATTAAGCCCTTAAACGGGGAATTCTACAACGTCACACAAGGGGTTGATATGGGCCGACCCAGCGCCATGCAGCTTAAAATGCACGAGAGCGAGAACGGTGCAATCGTTGAAATCGCTGGTTCGAGCGTCGATGTCATGCGCGGTGTATTGGAAGTGTGATTGACTGCATTTGACCTAACCTTGCCAACCACCTAGCATCTTGCCAGTTTATTCTATTCAGCAAGCTTATGGGGGTGGATATGTCTTTTCAGCTAGCAGGTAATGCGCCTGAAATTTATGAAAATGTTATGGTGCCATTGTGGTTTGGACGATGGGCAGAGGCGTTGCTCGAGCTCGTTAATCCTCAGACTGGTGAAAACATCTTGGATGTAGCTTGCGGTACAGGCGTCACAACTCGCTTGGCCAAAGAAAAAGTCGGTCCAACTGGTCATGTGACAGGGTTGGATATAAATGCTGGTATGTTAATCAAGGCGCGTGAACTGGCTGCCGATTTGGATATAGAATTTACCGAAAGCGACGTTGTTGATACGACGTTACAATCTAATTCTTTTAGCGCGGTGATATCTCAGCACGGTTATCATTATTTCCCGGATCAAGCTGCTGCATTGGCCGAGTTTTACCGAGTTCTTATGCCTCAAGGACGTATTGCAATCTCAATCTGGGATGGCCATAGCGCATATACAGAGGCCATCTGCCACGCTGTTGAGAAATTTATCTCTCCTGAAATTGCACGAATCCAACGAAGTCAAAGGATCACGCCGTCAGCAGCTGATTTAACCAAACAACTGTCCGATGCGAAGTTCGAGCGAGTTGAAATAGTTCGGCAGCAATTGAACATCAAGGTTCCCAAACCAAGTGAGTTTGTTCCCCTGCATTTAGGTTCCATGCCGATCGCGCAAGCCTTCATTGATTTGGATGAAAAGCAAAAAAATGCACTTATCTTGGATGTTGAAAACTCGATGAGTGCTCATATCGCAGGTAATCACATGGTTTATACAGATGCGGTAAATGTAGCAACTGGTGTGAAATGTTGAATTAACATTCCTTACACACCGTCACATGATTTCATTGAATTTGAATAAAATCGTTAAGCTTTGTTGATCCATATTATTCAATGGACCGTAAAACATATCAATTCTAACGACGAGATTGACCCTCCGTGAAAAGAGTTGACGTGAAAAGAGTTGAATTGTCCAAGACCTACGATATCTCAGAATTGATCGCGCAAGTCGCACTCCGCGACAGAGATGCGTTTGATGTCATTTATTCTCAAACAAGTGCGAAACTTTTTGGCGTCTTGTTACGTTTACTAAATGACAGGGCTGAAGCAGAGGACGCTTTGCAGGAAGTTTATGTGCGCGTGTGGCAAAAGGCAGATCGCTTTGCAACACAAGAGGCCAGTGCAATGTCGTGGCTGATTGCGATTGCAAGAAACCACGCGATTGACCGCATAAGAACCCGTAAAGCGCCCACATCATCTGCCAAAACATCGGATATTGATGACGTATCTGATCTGATGGCAAGTGAAGCTCCGAGCCCTGAAGACAGCGCAGTTAATATGGGCGAGGCACGTCGCATTGATTATTGCATGGGCCAGCTGGATGAAGACAAAGCGGATGCAGTGAAGTCCGCCTATATAGAAGGATATTCGTATCAGGAATTGGCGGATAAGTATCAGATCCCGCTCAACACCATGCGAACATGGCTTCGCCGCAGCCTTAAAAGCTTGCGCGAATGTCTTGAATCGAATTAGAACGCGGCATGCATGCCTCAACGTTCAAACGTTAGAAGATGATATATGAGTGACGACGCAAAATATAATGACGATGACTTGGCCGCCGAATACGCCTTGGGCGTATTGGAAGGCGCTGAGCGTGAAAACGCGCAAAAGCGTGTTGAGAACGATGTCAATTTCGCGCGTCTGGTTTCGTCTTGGGAAGAAAAGCTCTCAGGGTTAAATCACGAATTTAAAGAAGTTGAAGCGCCAGCATCTGTCAAAAAAGCCATTGACGATAAGCTCTTTGCTGAACCCGTCGCGTCCGGCGGCATGTTGGGTCTGTTGACGCGTTATCGTATTCCCATTCTGCTGGCTGTCCTTATTTTTGCAGCTACTCCGCGCGTGATGGACTATTTCGCTGAAATATCTGCGCCGCAAGTCATCTATACAAGCTCGATCAACGCGCTTGAAGATTATCAAGTAGCCTTTGTGGCGCAAGTTACCGATCAGGGCCTCATGGTCACGCAAAGCCAGGGCACAAAACCTGCAGATAAGGATTATGAGCTTTGGTTGGTCAAATCCGATGGTGAAGTGGTCACTTTGGGCGTCTTATCAGGCGAGTTAAACCCAAAAGGCTTAGAAATCGCACCAGATGCCAAGTTTGCTATTTCCGTTGAGCAAATTGGTGGTTCACCTACAGGCGTGGCCCAAGGCCCAGTGGTTGCACTGGGTGAATTGACGCGGGTTTAATCACGATCCCGCTCAAACTGTTCAGCGCCGATAATAGGTGCGAGCCAGTTTTCGCGTCTTATCGTCCAGCATTCATAAGTTGGGGTAAGTAGATTTGGTTCATCAAATGATCCCAGATGAAGTTCGATCTCATCATCTGTGATTGCAAAGACCGATGATCCGCATTCAGAGCAAAAATATCGTCCTTTATGCGCTTTTGCTTCGCCGGTGATCTTTACATCATTAACTGAATAAATTGCAGCGGCATAAAAAGGTGCCCCATGATGCTTGCGGCAATCAAGGCAATGGCAAACACCCACGCGCAACGGGGTTTTAGATGTTGCAAAGCGGATTGCGCCGCATGAACAACCGCCTAGATATTCTGGCATTACTCTTCTCCCAAAAACCGGAACCAAACGCAGATAAAAGTGCTGGGGTGAGGGCACTTAGCGCGTTTTGGCATTAATACATGCTCTTTTGATAAGCCTCTTCCAATGCCGCGTCGAGCTTTTCCATCTCCTGTTGATCATCAGGTGCTTCATCGGCTTGATCAAGCATGATTTTCATGAGTGATGGCATGTCATTGCGATCCTGCAAAGAGGCTGGATCCCACAATTTTGACCGCCGAAAGGCTTTCGCACAATGCATATAGAGCTCTTTAATATGCACAAGTATCGCAATTTTAGGCGCTTGGCCTTTAACCGCCATTGTCGCCAGCAATTCTGGATCGGTGGTCAATTGAGCTTCGCCATTGATCCGCAATGTATCGTCGAACCCTGGGATAATAAACATCAGACCAATATTTGGGTTATGCGTGATGTTAGAAAGCGTATCGAGACGGTTATTGCCCGGACGATCAGGGATGGCAATTGTCGCCTCGTCCAAGATTTGTACAAATCCCGGCGCATCTCCACGCGGGCTCACATCGCTTAAGCCTTTATCATTATGCGTGCCAAGGCACACAAATGGCGCGCGGGCAATGAAGTCTCGCGCATGTTTGTCGATTTTGCTCTGCTCTTTTTTGATCGCAAGCTCGTGGGTTGGCGGAAAAAGTGCTCGCAGATCCGCTTCGTTTTCAATGAGGAATTCAGTTTTGATGGAATAATTTGTCATATCACGCTTTCTGGAACCGAAAATAACTGCAGGGTGATGCAATCTTCAGTTCATAAGAATTGGCCATAAGTTTCTTAAAGGCCCGTGGTCGCAAGTGCGAACTTATCGTTTGATGCGAAAAAATACAATTTATTAAACCGCGTTTTATTCAGTTTTGTTTTGGGTAAAAACTTGCTCGCCGTAAAAGCCTTCAAAACCGATCGTTGTTTCTACGAGATCCGCCTCGTAATGTTCAATCATCGGCATCACTTCGGCTTCTATTTCTTCATTCCAGACCGGACCGTCATAAAATGCATCTTTGATTTCCTCGCGATGTTCAAGTGATGAAAATGCCCGCATCCAATGGACTTTGTTTTCATTTTCCAAATCTCTCATGGGACCGAAAACCAGCATGCCCGCATCGCGCAACGCAGGCCGATTTTTTGCTTCGAAATAAGCAATAAAGTCTTCGCGACGGCCCTGTTTTAATGTGTAATGCCTGATTTCAATGATCATTTTCAAAGCCTTTCGAAACAATTTCATTAAGTCTAACTGATTGAAAAGATGCCGTAATTATAAAAAGCACATTTTTACAGATTTTTTTTGAAACTTTTTCGAAACATCATTCGTTCCTTTCAATAACTGCGGGGTTTTGAAACAAACCTAATCTTATTGGAGAGAGAAATGATCAATACACTAAAAATCACAGCAGCAGCTTCTGTAATCGCAATCGCAGCATCTGCGACAGCCTTTGCTGGCGGCATGAAAAAAGACGTTGTTGATGCAGCAATTGCATCTGATGCACATTCAACATTGGTCGCAGCTGTAACAGCCGCTGGTCTTGTCGATACGTTAAAAGGCGAGGGCCCATTCACAGTGTTCGCTCCAGTAAATGACGCATTTGCTGCTCTGCCAGAAGGTACAGTGGACACATTGCTAAAGCCAGAAAGCAAAGACGCTTTGACAAAAGTACTCACAGCGCATGTGGTTGCTGGTGACATTATGTCTGGCGACCTTGTGAAAATGATTGGCGAAGCTGACGGTGGTATGCTCGAGATTGAAACAGTATCAGGTGACACAATCGTAGCCATGCTTGACGGTGACATGGTCAAATTGAAAGACGAAAGCGGTAACATCGGCACAGTGACAGCTGTTGATCTTGACCAGTCAAACGGTGTGATCCACGTCGTCGACACTGTTTTGCTACCACAATAAGAATACCCGGCATTGGACACCTTCCCAATCAGCTTGGGAAGGTGGCACTGAAATGCCCCACACGACCCCCCTCTAAAGGGCATTTTAGTCTCGCCTCGGTCATGCCACTTGATCGAGGCGTTTTGCTTTAAAAACAATGTTGTAAGCTGGTTTACAGAATCAAATTCTGAACATTTGATAGACGCTAATCACTATTCGCATCACACGACATTGTGAATTCATGTGTGGTTAAATTCGATTGAGAAATCCGATCTTAAAATTTAAAACATCCCAAATGTCGTTTTGATGGGATCATCACTAAATGGAACTCGTTTTCGCATATCTTGCAGGAATTTTAACGCTGATTAATCCTTGCGTTATTCCCGTTTTACCAATTGTTCTTGCATCTGCTCTCAATGCAGGGCGCTCCGGTCCATGGGTGCTTTCAGCTGGCTTGACCGTGTCATTTGTAGCCTTTGGCATGTTTGTGACAACATTAGGTTACTCGATTGGATTGACCCAAGAACGTCTTGCACAAATCGGTGCGCTGGTGATGATTATGTTCGGTCTCGTTCTTTTGGTGCCGGCTTTTTCTCGAAGATTTGAAGCGGCAACCCAAGGTGTTGCAGGCGTTGCAAATAAGCAAATGCTCGGGCTCGATCTGGGTGGTTATTCTGGCCAATTTTTCGGCGGCGTATTATTAGGCGCTGTTTGGTCACCCTGCATTGGTCCAACACTCGGTGGTGCAATTGCATTAGCATCTCAAGGAGAAAGTCTCTTTTGGGCTATGCTCATCATGCTGTTTTTTGCCTTTGGCGTCTCAACGCTCATTTTGGGCTTGTCTTGGGGCGCACAATCAGCCCTACGCAGCCGCACGCAGGCACTTAAATCCTTGGCCGAACGCTCCAAACCCATTTTGGGATTTGTCTTCGTTGCTGTTGGTTTGATGATCTATTTCAAAATCCATCACATAATTGAACTCTGGGCATTGCAAGTATTACCTGCCTGGTTGCTCGATTTTTCTGTTATATTATAAATCAAGATTGAAGGAGAAACATATGTCGACGATTAAACTGACACGCCGTGCAACTTTAGGTGCCGTAATCGCAAGTACCATGTTACTTGCAGGTGTAAACACAGCGAGCGCCGCTGATACTGTTGAATATACGCCCGGTGTCGTTAAGAACGCGCTCAGCCAGGGCAAAACTGTCTTCATTGATTACACCACGCATTGGTGCACAACTTGCGCATCACAAAAACGCACAATCAGCGCCTTGCGGTCTGAAAATGCAGCATATAATGACATGGTCTTTGTGCGCGTGGATTGGGATGTGTATTCTCGTGAGGAGATCTCAACAAAATACAAAATCCCTCGGCGTTCTACGCTCCTTGTCCTAAATGGCGATAACGAACTGGGACGTATTGTTGCCGGCACCTCAAAGGCTCAAATCAAAGCATTGATGGATAAAGGCCTATCAGCCGCACAAAACTCATAATTTTGAGACTATTACTAAACTTTTAGATCAATCGCTGATACTAAAGTGATGTTTTTAAAAAATCTTAGGGGTAACAATTCATAATTGTTACCCTTTTTCTTCGGGCGTACGAATAAGTTGTTCGTTTATGTTTATGATTCGATTTATAAAATTCGAATTTTGTAGCAATTTAATTCGAACCGATGAGGGGGGCTCAACGTATATCTATTTATTCAGTCATCGCGCTTATTGCGCAGACATTTGTCCATGCCAGTGATTAGGTGATCAACTGATCAGGTAATCAATCCTCCCAAGACGTGGACGCAAAACGCCTCAAATACCGTCTTGGTGTGGTATTTGGGGCGTTCCATTTTTCATTTTATTTTTGCCGACAACCCAAAACTAGGGATCAAAATAACAAAACCCCGCCAACGATAAATCGAAAGCGGGGTGATGGTGCGACCATGAAAGGTACCCTTTGGCTATGCCTAGGGTTAAACCGCAGACTTCATCATCTCAGATGGGATGAGACCAATCTCTGGATTGATATCGTTGATGTAAAGTCGTGATTCCATGAAGTTCGGGCCTGTTAGAACAGGATCTTTGTCAATTGAAGCAGAACCTTTGGGTGTCATAGCCAGTGGGCTGATACCGCTTGAATAGTTGGCTTCGGTTGAACTAAGCGCTGCACTTGCAACATTGATAGATAGAAATGTGATTGCAAGAATGGATAGTACATGTTTCATAACTCATTCCTTTCTGTGAGCGTGCCTAAATATTTGTGGTATTTGTGGGTGGCACGATTGTTTTCATAACGCCTTTTCGATGCCATAAAATGTGTGTGGGGCATCGCATTAACTATAATTTAACACTTTACGCACTCATTTAAAATTAACACTTACGCACAAACGCGTGAGGTTGCGTGTATTAAACGAGAGAATTACTTTCTTGCGTATATCTAAAATGCTTGTGGTCTGATTAGATAATACGCGGTTACATATCCTATTTGGTGATCCCAAAAACCCTTTTCCAGTAGCTCAGTAAAACTATCAGGTGATGTGATTATGCAACATTGTCGCACCATTTGGTGGAGTAAGTCATTTCTGACATTGACAAAGCCGTAAAAATACCATTATTTGGTTCTTGTACATGTTTCATAATGAGCCTTTTAGGTTTTCGGAATGATTTGTGGCATTCCGGTACGTGTTAAAAGAGAGATGTTTGTGGCGTCTCTCTTTTTTTATGCGCAAAGCTTTTTACAAAACTTTAAGCAAAACCTTGGTTACGCGGCCATGAAGGCGCGAAGCCTGCACATTTCTGTACAGGCTCCCAACGTCAAACGATTAAGTGGATCAATACCTAATCAATGATCCCTAAAGACCATGAAGGTCTTTAGGAATTCAACAGATAATTATCCAAGGTTTTTGAATTCTGTTGGTGTCAATTTACCGTTACCATCAGCGTCAGCAGCGTCGAATGCTGCGCGATCGTAGGCACCTGTTTTACCACGTAGTTCGTCGTAAGAAACGAAACCGTCACCAGCATATACGCTTGAGATTTCGTCGCTTTGACCAACAGCTGCGTCAACTTGACCGAAAGATAGTGCAGACGCACCAGAAACAGCCATCAAAGATACAGTAGCAAGAGCAATAAGAGTTTTCATAATTTTAGTCCTTTTAGTGTGGTGCATTTTAATTTGTGGCGCACCGTAATGTTTCATTTAGTTTGTTTTATCGAAGTCTCTGATCAAGGTTTGTGGCCGAATGTTCAGAGTGCCGTTTAGCGTTTCGATGAGTGGAATATAGGCTCGATTCTGAGCTTTGCAAACACAAATCCAGTGCACAAAAATGTGAACAGATTTTCGCGTTTGGTGTCTTGAAATGACATTTTGAATACATAGAAAAGAAAAAAGCGTTTAAAACCAAATATTAGGCAAAAGCGTCAAAAAACAGATACGTGAACAGCACCGTAATTAGGGTCAAAAATTAGCTGAAAAAAAATTTTTTTGAGTGAAAAAATCAGGTTTATTGTCGCAGGTTTTTGGCTGATTTGTGATCAATCTCGCTGTTCAGGTTAGAAAATGTGGCGAAAATCTGTTTCAAAAAACTTTATTGATCAGATAGTCAAATACATGAATCACGTCTGCCTCATAATATTTGAGCCGATGGATTAATCCTTCTTCACCGCCAAGTCTTTCGCGAATATCGATAAGATTTTTCCCCCTTTGACTTGCCGCCTTTGGGCATATTTGCTTATGTGGCTGAAGTGGGAGGAACCATGCTGCATAAACCGGAATTAAGAGATGTTGATCTCAACGATAAATTCGACATCCAAAAAGAACAAGTCTTTCTCAATGGCACACAAGCGCTCATCCGACTTTGCCTGACCCAAAGTCATATTGATGAAAGGAATGGTTTAAACACAGCTGGTTATATTTCGGGTTATCGCGGCTCACCCTTGGGCGCGCTTGATCAGCAATTTACCCGAGCCAAATCTTTGCTAAAGCCGCGCAATATTATTTTTGAAGAAGGCATCAACGAGGACCTGGCGGCAACTGCCCTGTGGGGTACGCAACAAGCCGAATTGCGCGGCGAAGGCCTTTATGATGGTGTATTTGGCATCTGGTACGGAAAAGGCCCTGGCGTTGATCGTTCAGGCGATGCGCTTCGACACGGCAATCTCGCGGGCTCGTCACCTCATGGCGGGGTTTTGGTTGTCATGGGAGATGATCATACATGCGAAAGCTCAACCACGTGCCACCAGAGCGAATTTGCCATGGCGGATGCCATGATCCCGGTTCTTAATCCGGCGGGCGTTGCTGAAATACTAGACTACGGCCTACATGGATGGGCGTTATCGAGATTTGCCGGCGTTTGGTGTGGGCTAAAATGCGTCAAAGACAATGTCGAATCAACATCATCTATCACGCACAGATATGACGAGTTTGAGCCAGTATTGCCTGAATGTGAAATGCCACCCCAAGGGCTGAACATTCAGCTCGGTGACAGCCCACAAATGCGCGAGCAGACGCTGCATAAATATAAGCTTGATGCTGTGCGCGCATATGTGCGGGCAAATAAACTCGACAAGATCGTTTATAAAGGCGGTGATAATCCCCGTATCGGCATTATCACAACGGGCAAATCCTATATGGATACGCTTCAAGCGTTAGAAGCTCTGGGAATTGATGAAGCCAAAGCCGACAAGCTTGGACTTGCAATATATAAAGTCGCTGTCACCTGGCCATTAGAGCCAGAAGGCGTGAGCAAATTTGCGCAAGGTCTTGAGCAAATCATCGTTGTTGAAGAAAAACGAGCGCTGATTGAAGATCAGTTAAAGACAATTTTATACGATTTGCCAATCCGGCCACAAATCACAGGCAAAAAGGATGCGAAAGGTAATATTCAACTTCAGTCTGAAATGGATTTATCACCGGTGCAGATCGCCATTGTGATCGGCAACAATCTTGTTGCGGCAAAACGAAATAAGAAGCTTTCGGACCGGATCACTGAATTACAGGAATATCGTAATCGCGAAATTTCAGCGCTGCCGATTGAACGCGGCCTGTTTTTCTGCGCCGGATGCCCGCACAACACATCCACCAAAGTGCCAGAAGGCTCGCGCGCCTATGCGGGTATTGGTTGCCACACGATGGTGGTCTTTATGGACCGCCAAACCAATGCCTATACACATATGGGAGCAGAAGGCAGCAATTGGATTGGTGAAAGCAAGTTTTCCAAAACCAAACATGTGTTCCAGAATTTGGGCGATGGCACCTATAACCATTCCGGCATATTGGCAATGCGCGCGGCTGTCGCGTCCAATACAACCATTACCTATAAGCTTTTATATAATGACGCTGTGGCGCTCACAGGCGGTCAACCCATGGATGGTGAAGTGGATGTCTATCGCATCGCTAATGAAATCACAGCCATTGGCGTTGAAAAGCTGGTCTTTGTCGGGGATGAACTTTCGCGAATTAACACAGGACGTTTGCCAGCCGGGGTCAAAGTCTATCCGCGCGACGAGCTTGATGCTGTTCAGCGTGAATTGGCGCAGATTAAAGGCGTTACCGCGCTGATTTATGATCAGACTTGTGCATCAGAAAAACGTCGCCGTAGAAAACGCGGTATCATGAGCGCCATCGATAAGGGCGCTGATAAACATATTTTCATCAATGAAGATGTGTGCGAAGGCTGCGGCGATTGCGGGGTCGCCAGCAATTGTGTCGCTGTTCAACCGGTCGAAACCGAATTTGGTCGAAAACGTAAGATCGATCAGTTTAGCTGTAACAAGGATTTCACCTGCGTGGATGGCTTCTGCCCAAGCTTTGTGACTGTCACCGGCGCAAAGCTGAAGAAAGCTGAGGCGAGGGCGACGAAAACTAAGTTGCTGCCTGAACCTGCGCAACTTGTCTCTCTAGATCAACCATATTCAGTGCTTATCACTGGTGTTGGTGGCACGGGCATTGTGACTGTCGGCGCGGTTTTAGGCATGGCCGCGCATTTAGAGAACAAAGGCTGTGGCATTGTGGATATGGCAGGCCTTGCGCAAAAGGGTGGCTCGGTTACGACCCATTTAAAACTTGCAGCCAGCCCATCTGAGATCAAGACCATTCGCGTTGCCGAAGGTGGGGCAGATCTGCTTTTAGGCGGTGATCTGATCGTAAGCTCAGGTGAGAAAGTGCTGGGGATGCTCAATCCATCCACGAAGGCGCTTGTAAACGCCCATGAATTCATGCCCGGTGATTTCACGAGGCAGCCAGATTTACAAATGCCATCAACGCTTATGCACAAACGCTTAAAAGATGCAGTTGATGAAGGAAATCTCACGCAAGTGAATTCCAGCGATCTCGCGCTCAAACTCTTTGGTGATGCGATTGCGTCCAATATGTTTATTGTTGGTGTGGCGTATCAAAAAGGCTTGCTGCCGCTTTCACGCGATGCTGTCTTACGCGCGATCGAGCTTAATGGTGTTGCGATTAACTTGAACAAACAAGCTTTTGATAAGGGACGACAATGGGTGGTTGAACCAGATGTGGTCGAAAACGAAGCGGGCTATGACCGCGCGCAAAAGCCAAAAACCAAGCAAAAATCTTTGGATGAGTTGATTGCCCATCGCGCGGATATTCTCACAGCTTATCAAGATGAAGCCTATGCAAAGCGTTATCGCAATATGGTGGCGCAAGTTCGAGCAAGCGATCCAACCAAAGATCATAAATTGACCCGCGCCGCAGCAAAATATGCCTTCAAACTCATGGCCTATAAGGATGAATATGAAGTTGCGCGACTATATTCAAATGGTGCTTTTGCTAAAGGATTAGAACGCCAATTTGCAGGAAGCAATAAGGATTACAAACTTACCTTCCACATGGCGCCACCTTTCTTATCCAAACCAGATCCGGTGACGGGCAAAATCAAAAAACGTGAATTTGGACCTTGGATCCTGCCGGTGTTCAAAGTTTTAGCAAAAATGAAGGGCCTGCGCGGCAGCGTATTTGATATATTTGGTTATGCGTTTGAACGTAAACTTGAACGTGAATTAATTGATAAATATCAAGGTGATATCGACGTTATTTCAAGTAAAAAAGACCAGCTGAACACCAAAAATGCATTGGCGCTCTTGGAATTGCCCGAGCATATTCGTGGATTTGGTCATGTGAAGTTGAAATCGATTGAAGAAGCTGAAGTAAATCGGGCACAATTGCGCGCAAATCTCGATGCGGGAAAAGCACAGATCAAAAGCGCTCAGCCGGCTGAGTAGCAATCTAAATTGAGTCTAACGCTAGCTGCCCCAACGATTGATGCTGGGTATGCTTGTTTGCGGGTCAGACGAACTAGAAGAACTCGTCTGTGTTGGTTGAACCATGGATGGCGTGGAAGGCAATTGCGCTTCGCTTTGATTTTCAGTTTGCGCCTGTGCGGCATTTGAAAAGAAATAGCTCCGCATCCACAAAAGAGCGGCCATGGCAATGATCAAGGCGGCAATAATGAGCGCCAAACCCCATGTAGCTGCCGTTCCGCCCTGATAAGGTTGCGCGCCAAGGGATGAAAAAATCAATAATAAGACGCTCGCAATACCCAAAACCAAGGGCCGAAAGGCAACGCCTATGCTTGGTGTGAACAGCAAATAACCAAATTCCAGTGCAGCGGATAAACCAAGTCCATAACTTGCGATTTCAAGTGGGTTGAGCGCGTGGATTTGTGCAAATACCTGCCAACTTGTTGGCTCAGCTTCAAACACAAAGAAGATAACTTTGAGGATGATGGCGATAAAAACCGCCAATCCAATCAACATTTGAGCGATGATCTTAAATCTAAGAGCAGCCGGTTCAAATGATCGATAAAGCCTTTGCCCCAATTGATTGGTGTTTTCCGTTTCCGCCATCGCGCCATTTCCATGCAGTTTTCATTTCACGAGACTAATAATTAGCATGTGAAATGACCGTCGAAAATGCAGAGGCATTGCTTAGCGTCTCAATAAAAGCATTGGGAATTCGCGAAATTATCAACTGATATTAGTGTCTATCTAAATAGCAAAAAGGCCTGCGGGGTTGCTCAGCAGGCCTTTTGCGCTTTTTTTGACCAACATAAAGTTGGAGCGAGAATGTTTTTAATTAAGCTGCCACATTGAGTGAGCTACCGGAGACAAAAACCGTTTTGGTTTTGCGTGGTGCGTGCTCTTCTCTGTTCGCAAGATATGTTTCAAAATGCTCGCGAGATGGCTTGCGAAACGCTGTTTCAAGCTGCTGTTGTTGTGCAGCAACTGCGTTGCGTGGTGCTGAGGAATGGCCATTTTGGTAAAATTGGCGATCCAAATTAAATTTTGCAATGCGCTTTGCTTCTGCGTCTTCACCAGACCCAATTCGTCCGAAGAAATCGGCGATGCGCTCAATTGTCGACTTGTGATAGATCATTTTTTACTTCCCTGTGAATGCCCGTTATTTTTTCGGGTCGATTGGGATCAGTATGTCAAAGATGATCAAAAGTTACGTTAATTTGGGGTGCTCGAATGCCAACAGGATTAATGGCAAATTAATAAGCTCACAATTGATTGAAAATACGAAGTTTTTTTAAACGTGAAGTCATTTGTATCCATTGCCAAGTGTTATATATCCTAGGAAAGCTACCTGGAATTGTTAACGGTTGTAGCGCAGATCTGGCTTGAAAAAGACAAATCTGGCGCCTCTGGGCCACACCTCTGGCAAGATCAGCTTATATATTCTGATTTAGTTTCAGGCTCTGGATAAAGCTCATTCATCGGCAGCGACTTGCCGTTATCTTGCATCACGCGCACATGTTTGCGCGTTAGTAAGCGGGGCCGACCCACACCGCAAGAATGAGAGATAATCTCAACTTCATGCACCAGGTTCTTGTGATAATTGGCAACGCGAACAGCTTTATCTTCCGGATCAAGCCCGCGCTGCAAACGTCTATTATGCGTTGTAATACCCGTAGGGCAGGTGTTCTTGTTGCATTTAAGCGCTTGAATGCATCCCAATGAGAACATAAACCCGCGCGCTGAGGTGACAAAATCAGCGCCTGTCGCTATCGCCCAAGCAACTTCCGATGGATTGATCAATTTACCACCAACAATCACCCGGATACGATCTCGAAGTCCATATTTACATAAAATATCAACCGCTGCCGGCAAAGATTCGCGAATTGTAAGTCCGACATTGTCCATCAGCGGCATAGGGGCCGCGCCCGTGCCACCATCACCTGAATCAATCGTGAAAAAGTCAGGCGCATGTTCAATCCCGCGCTTATGGATTTCAACACACATATCTTCTATCCAGGAGAACTCACCAATGACCGCCTTAAAACCAACTGGTTTGCCGGTGACGCGTTGAATACGGTTGATCACATCCAACATATCCGTGGCCGAGCTGATATCGGGATGGCGATTGGGTGAGATCGAAGCTTGGCCTTCCTCAATACCGCGGATTTTTGCAATTTGTTCGGTGACTTTCACAGCGGGCAAAATACCGCCTTTACCGGGTTTAGCCCCTTGGCTCATCTTAAGTTCAAACATCTTGATCTGCGGGTGCGCGGCAACTTCGCGCAATTTCTCGTCACTTAGATTGCCTTCTTTGTCTCGAACACCATATTTTGCTGTGCCGATCTGGAAAACAATATCCGCGCCGCTTTCAAGATGATGGGGCGCAACACCGCCTTCACCTGTATTGAGCCAGCAATTGGCCATTTTAGCCCCATGCGAAAGGGCTCGAACTGCAGGGCCAGACAATGCGCCATAACTCATGCCGGAAATATTGAAGAAGCTAGGCGCATTATATGGGTGCTTGGCATAGGGCCCGATCTCAAGCGGTTGGATCATATCCGCTTCTTCGTCCAGCGCAGGGAAGGGTGAATTGACAAAAATGGATGTGCCGGGAGGGGTGAGGTTTTTGGTGGAACCAAAGGCAATCGTATTGCTCTTACCCTTTGCTGCACGGTCTACCCAGTCGCGTTCAGCACGGTTGAACGGCATTTCTTCGCGGTCCATGGCAAAGAAATATTGCCGAAAAAACTCACCAAGCTCAGAGAAGAGATAACGAAAGCGACCAAGAACCGGATAGTTGCGCCGCACTGCATCTGATGATTGGGTGACGTCGATAATGAACATGATCACGATAATGGCAAAAACAACGCCCAGCGACACCACGAATAATGTCGATAACAGGTCCAATACGCTGATAATAAACAGCGCAAACGGGCTTTCCAT
Organism: Rhizobiaceae bacterium; assembly: GCA_020628035.1. Lineage (GTDB taxonomy): Bacteria > Pseudomonadota > Alphaproteobacteria > Rhizobiales > Rhizobiaceae > Lentilitoribacter. Next base: position 2,782 of record JAHDFS010000005.1, on the reverse strand, counting down.
CATGATGTCCATAGTTTGACCTCCCAATTAAGACTCAACGGCTTTTCTAAGCTTATGTGTCAGGCATTGGGAGATCAATTGGAAATGAAAGTTTTGTGAGGCTCGCTTGATCTCGGCCTATCGAATGACCATCACAGAACATTTTGCATGCCGTACAACGCGCGCTGCGGTAGATCCAATTAAGTAATCCATCAATTCAGGCTTATGAGATGCCATAATGATCAGATCGATATCATTTTCTTCTGCATAGTCTAAAATCGCTGGCCCTGGTCGACCTCGTAGCACGTCAAATCCGGCCTTAATGCCTTCATTTTTGACGATATTTTCAAGATGATCTTGCGCAGTGACCATATGTTTGGCGGCATAATTTTCCGGCATTTCAAACTCTACATAAGTTGGAATGTCTTCCACCACATTGATCAAGGTAATTTTGCCCCCATCATCAATTAATTCTGCGGCTCGTTTAAAATTGTCCGTTGCGCGAGAAATGTCGCCAAGGTCCACGGGTATCAAGATGTTTTTGAACATATTGTCTCCTTTGCTGTTATGGCCAAAATTACCAATATCCAGCGCCAATCACGTTGATCTGGGTCAAAAACTACAAAAAATTGTCATTTCATTGCTTTGAAGGCGCTGATTGTTCGGTTTTTCACGAAATATCAGAAAAATTGCCGGCCCTGCTTGACATAATACCAAAAGGTATCATATATGAAATGAAACCAAAAGGTATTATATAGATTTGGACGTGCAACATGATCAATGACATCTCAACCGACAGATTTTCAAATTCAAACTTAATGCAAAGTCAGGGTGCATTTCGCGCTCTATCTGATCCAACGCGGCGGGGCATTTTAATGCTGTTATCTGAGCAGGATATGACCATTGGCGATGTGTCCGAGCATTTCGACATCACACGCGCGGCGGTGAAAAAACATCTCAATATTCTTGAAGAGGGCGCTTTGATTTCCGTTCATACAAGCGGGCGCGAGCGCATCAACAAGCTTGAGCCATTGGGGCTGAAATCAGCGGTCGACTGGCTCAACTACTTCAACCAGTTCTGGGACGAAAAACTTTCAGCTATGCTGCAAGCTGTTGAAAATGAGCAGAAAAACCAAAAGGAAGGAAAGTAACATGACATCAACAACTATTAACAAAACGGTATTCTTCAATGCTACGCCTGACGTGGTCTGGAGCTTCTTAACCGATAAGGACAAGCTGGGGACTTGGTATCATCCGGCGCGCGCAGATTTGTGCGAAGGCGAGGATTACGAGCTGTTTGAGACATCTGACGATGGCACCCAAAAACCAATCGTAACCGGCAAGGTTATTGAAATGTCATCGCCACATAAATTAGTGACCACATTTATTGTCGGCCCATTTGGTGGTAATTCGACCACACTCACATGGGTGCTTGAAGCTTTCGCCGATGGGACGCGTTTATCACTGAAACATGAAGGCATCGCCGAAGCTGTCGGCGAGGGCGCTGTCGGGCTTCTCATGGCGCTGGACAAAGGTTGGGACGAACATTTTGCCAGATTGCGGGCGAACGCGAACTAACAAAACTTCAATTAAGATCATGAACACCTGCTTGTTTTAAGCGGGTGTTTTGTGGTTTGAATGATGCTAGTGTGCGGCAAATCAAATTGCTCTTTCCAGAAACCTTCCTAGGAATTGAAATGCCCACCACGCTCATTGTTACCGCCCATCCTGAGCCGAAATCCTTCACCAATGCCTGGGCGCGCAAAAGCGCTCAGGCTTGCAAAGCACTGGGTCACAAGGTTTTGTGGTCAGATCTCTATGATATGGGGTTTGATCCTGTTGAACGCGCGTCGAATTTTAAAAACCACGTTGAAGGCGCGCATTTCGACATGCTCAAAGAGCAAGATGAGGCGGCAGAGAAGGGCACTTTTGCAAGCGATATTACCGTCGAGCAAGACAAAGTATGCCAGGCTGACCGCATCATATTTCACTATCCAATATGGTGGTTCAAAGAGCCTGCCATCTTAAAAGGCTGGTGCGATCGCGTGCTCGCCAGCAGCGCCATGCACACAGTGGATGAGCGCTATGATAATGGACGGTTTAAGAACACACGCGCCTTGTTTTGCGTCAATACAGGCGCCAGCGCATATGAATGCGCGCCCAATGGCAAAGAAGGTGATCTTGAAATGTTGTTATGGCCCATGGCGCACACATTGCGCTATCTGGGTATGACCACAATGAAACCCGTCTGCGCCCATGGCGTGCACTCCTATCACGAGGGAGACGCCAAGATTGAGCTTGAACGATATCTCAAAGGCATCTTAGACGATCAGATCAATGTCATCCGTGACTTCGACACCCGCGGCATCATCCAATTCAACTCTGATGGTGATTTTGATGACAATGGCAGCCTCAAACCCGATGCAAAGTGTCATTCAGCCTTTGTGCGGCATGGGGATAGTTAAACACCCATGGCTATCTACTTACACAAAATCCTGCCCATCCTTGTCTCACCGCTTTTTGTAATTATTGTGGTCTTGCTCTTGGCTGTGTGGTGGAAGCGGCGTCGCTTGGTGCTTTTAGCAATTTCTGTACTTTGGGTATCGAGCATGCCAATCACCGGTGCTTATCTGATGGCGCAGCTGGAAAGAGGCATGGTGCTCAAACAAGCAGATAACATGCCAAACGCTGATGCAATTGTTGTGCTCAGCGGTATTTTAACAACGGTTGAAGGCGAGGGTGGATTGCAAACCGAATGGCTTGATCCTGATCGTTATTTTGGTGGTTTAAAGCTCTATCAAGC
>JAHDFS010000107.1 GCA_020628035.1 Rhizobiaceae bacterium | reverse complement strand
AGCAAAGTGGATGCTCAGCGCCAAGAAGATGAGATGCTGGATCATGAAACGCCGCTTGAGGAGCTGTTTGAAGATCAACTGACTGCGGCCGATATGATTATCCTTAATAAAGCAGATTTAATTTCAGAAGAAACGCTCGGTTCTGTGCGCGAAACTGTAACAAATGCCATCAAGCGTAAACCCGCAATAATCACAGCCAAAAATGGCGTTGTGCCATCAGATGTTTTGCTTGGGCTAGGCGTGGGATCAGAAGATGATATCCAAAATCGTAAATCACATCACGAACAGCATCATCATGACCATCACCATGACGATGATCACGATCATCATCACCACCACCATCACGACCATGATGAGTTTGAGAGCTTTGTTGTCGAATGCGGCGCGATTTCGTCTCCAGATGAATTTTGCGCGTCACTCGCTGGCGTAATTGCCAAACATGATGTCCTGCGCCTTAAAGGCTTCATGAATGTGCCTGATAAAGCCATGCGTTTAAACATTCAGGCCGTCGGATCGCGCGTAGATCAGCATTATGACCGTCCATGGGTTGGCGAAGAAGCGCGTTCGTCGCGTTTGGTGGTGATCGGTTTACATGACATTGATCAATCTGCCATCACGTCAGAGATCCAGGCGCTGGTTTAGGATTTAATCATGCATCTCCTATTAGCTCAAAAAGGCGAGATAAACGATGGTGATGAGGCCGTAGATTTAGGCCAGTCAGCCGGCGATGTCCTGTTTTTAACAGCAGCTGATACGGAAATTGCGAGTGTAGCTGCAGCGGTTGAAAACGTTGCCAGCATGAATTGGCGCTTAGCAAGCTTATCGCAGCTCAAGCACCCGATGTCGGTGGATACTTATGTCGATCGCATGGCTAAATCGGCCAAGCTTATCGTGATCAGAGCGCTTGGCGGTGCCAGCTATTTCTCTTATGCCATTGAAGCCTTACATGCGGCGGCTCTTGCCAATCATACCAAAATCATTGTGTTGCCGGGCGATGATAAGCCGGACCCCGAGCTTGATCGCTTTAATAATCTCGATCCTTCCTTGCGGGATTATGTGTGGAACTATCTTATTCAAGGGGGGCAACAAAACTCGAATGATTTTGTATCGGCTTGCGAAGCTACGATCACCAATTCAGATATGCCAGCATCTGCAAAGCCCTTGCTTAAGGCAGGGCTTTATTGGCCACAGATTTCGCCGCAATCCTTGTCAGACATCAAGCCCTATTGGTTGGAAGATGCGCCGGTTGTTGCGATATCCTTTTATCGCGCGCTTGTGCAAAGTGGGCAGACCGCGCCTATTGATGCGCTGATTACGGAACTATTGGAGATCGGTGTTAATCCACTTCCGATGTTTGTCGCGAGTTTAAAGGATCCGGTTTCTCAGGCGACGGTCACCAAATTGTTTGATGACACTGCTCCGGGTGTGGTGATCAATGCGACAGGGTTTGCTGTCTCAAAGCCCGGTACTGTTCACGAAAAAACTGTGCTTGAACAAAATGGTGCGGTCGTGCTGCAGGCTGTGCTCGCGGGCAATGATTTTGATGCGTGGCAATCATCATCCCAAGGTTTAACCTCACGCGATTTGGCGATGAATGTGGCTTTGCCTGAGATCGACGGGCGTGTGATGACCCGTGCGATTTCGTTTAAATCAGCGGGCTTTTTTGACGAGCGCGTTGAGACCAATATCATTCGCCATGAACCGCATTTGGACGGTGTCAAATATGTTGCCGAGCTTGCAAGCAATTGGTGTCAGATCAAAGCTGCGAAGAACGCGGATAAAAAGGTTGCGTTGATCCTGGCTAATTATCCCAATCAGGATGGGCGCCTTGCCAATGGCGTAGGACTGGATACGCCTGCGAGTACGGTTGAGGTTTTAAGCGCATTAGCCAACGAAGGATATGGTGTTGAGAATGCGCCGACCACGTCTGATGAATTAATGGACATCATTCAACGTGGTCCAACCAATGCAAGCCGTGAGGGGGATGATCAAATACAGATTCAAGAAGTTCGAGAAATACTTGAACTTGATGAATATGAGAGTCATTTCAAAGATTTGCCGCAATCCGTTCAGGATCAGATTCAATCGCGTTGGGGTGCAATCGATCAGGATCCGTTCATCCATAATGGGCGATTTGAACTTCCGCTGACGCGATTTGGCAATGTCGTGGTGGGCGTGCAGCCGGCACGTGGATATAATATTGATCCGACCGAAACCTATCATTCACCTGACCTTGTACCGCCGCATGGTTATTTTGCGTTTTACTTTTATTTGCGCAAAAATTTTGGTGCGCATGCGATTATTCACATGGGTAAACATGGTAATCTCGAATGGTTGCCGGGCAAGGCCTTAGCCTTATCCAAGGAGTGTTTCCCATCAGCGATATTGGGTGCCGTCCCGCATATATATCCTTTTATTGTCAATGATCCCGGCGAGGGCACACAAGCTAAACGCCGGACCTCTGCTGTGATCATTGATCATTTAACGCCGCCATTAACGCGCGCTGAAAGTTATGGTCCGCTCAAAGATCTCGAAGCATTGGTTGATGAATATTATCTCGCCTCTGGTCATGATCCGCGCCGTTTGAAATTGCTTAAAAAGCAGATCTTGGAATTGGTCCGCGATACTGGCATTGGGCATGATGCGGGTGTGAGCAAAATCGACGATGATGATCTAGCATTGGAAAAACTTGATGCATGGCTTTGCGAACTCAAAGAGATGCAAATCCGCGATGGTCTTCACATCTTTGGGGTCGCGCCGGAAGGTCGATTGCTGGAAGACTTAACTGTCGCATTGGCGCGTTTGCCGCGCGGGACTGAGCAGAATGAGCAAAGCCTTCACCGTGCTATTGCGAAAGATCTAAATCTGGGACAGGAATTCGATCCACTTGATTGCGACATGGCGAAAGTTTGGTCGGGTGATCGACCAGATGTTCTGAAAAATGTCTCGCAAGATAATTGGCGATCTCATGGTGATACTGTTGAGCGGATAGAATTATTGGCGTCTGAAATCGTTGCCGGCAATTTCGCAGTGCCGAATGATTGGCATGAAACACTCTCGGTAATGGCACAAGTCGATGCTGACATTAGACCAAGTGTGACGTCATCCGGTAAAGCCGAACTTAATGCGATCATTGATGGGCTCAATGGTCAGTTTATCGCCCCCGGTCCATCCGGCGCACCAACGCGTGGACGACCCGATGTGCTGCCAACAGGGCGAAATTTCTATTCCGTTGACAGCCGTGCATTGCCAACACCTGCCGCGTGGGAACTTGGGAAAAAGTCCGCTGAATTATTGATCGCGCGTTATGTGCAAGATCATGGCAATTGGCCAACGAGTTTTGGCGTGACCGCATGGGGCACGTCCAATATGCGCACCGGTGGTGATGATTTAGCGCAAGTGCTGGCGCTGATTGGTGTCAAACCAACTTGGGATATGGCCTCACGCCGCATGACTGGATATGAAATCATTCCTCAGGCCAAACTTGGCCGTCCCCGTGTTGATGTGACGTTGCGCATTTCAGGCTTTTTCAGAGATGCATTTCCAGATCAAATTTCGCTGATTGATCGCGCGATTAGAGCCGTCGGTGCGCTTGATGAAGACAAGTTCGATAATCCCATCGCTCATCGCATGAGAAATGAATTTATGCATCTCATTAGCCAAGGTGTTGAAGAGGGTATTGCAAAAAAACGCGCAGGTTATCGTGTCTTTGGATCAAAACCTGGTGCCTATGGTGCCGGATTGCAGGCTCTGATTGATGAAAAAGGCTGGGATGATCAGGAAGATTTAGCCAAAGCCTATACTGTTTGGGGCGGCTATGCTTATGGCGCGAATGAAGATGGCAAGGACGAGCAAGTCTTATTCAAAAAGCGTTTAGGCTCGATAGAGGCGGTGGTGCAAAACCAAGACAATCGAGAGCATGATTTGCTTGATAGTGATGATTATTATCAGTTTGAAGGCGGGATGACGGCGGCTGTCGCTCAAGCGTCTGGTCAGAAACCGGCGATTTATCACAATGATCATTCAAGACCGGAAAAACCGGTTATTCGTTCGCTTGATGAAGAAATCTCTCGCGTGGTTCGGGCTCGGGTTGTCAATCCGAAATGGATTAATGGCGTGATGCGCCATGGCTATAAAGGCGCGTTTGAGATGGCGGCAACGGTTGATTATATGTTCGCCTTTTCCGCCACAACGGGATCGGTTCATGATCATCATTTTGAATTGGTGTATCAGGCTTATCTGGGAGATGACGAAGTGCGAGATTTCATCGAAGATGCAAATCCCGCAGCGTTGAGGGAGATGGCGGCTAGATTTATGGAAGCGGTTGATCGCGGGTTATGGACACCGCGCAGCAATTCGGCCAAATTTAATTTAGCCAAAATGGTAGAAGGAACACATTAAATGGCAGGCAAAATCACCGATAATATGACCGAAGAGCAGCTAAATGCGCGTCACGCGGAGAAAATGAAGAAGAAAAAGGCTGCTCGTGACAAAATCATTGCCACAAAAACCATCGAAAAAGGTTTGGTGATGGTTCATACCGGTAAAGGTAAAGGTAAGTCGACAGCTGCCTTTGGGATGATCTTCCGTGCGCTTGGCAATGACATGAATGTCGGCGTTGTACAATTTGTAAAAGGCAAATGGGGTACGGGTGAGCGCAAAGTTTTAGAAGCTTTTCCCGATCAAGTAACGATCACCGCTATGGGCGATGGTTTTACCTGGGAAACGCAAGATCGCCAGCGTGATATTGAAGCTGCCAAACAAGCTTGGGAGCGCGCAAAAGCGATGATTATGGACGAAAATATCCATATGGTTTTGCTTGATGAGCTCAATATTGTGTTGCGTTATGACTATCTTGATATCAACGAAGTTGTTGAATTTCTTAAAACCAAACCTGAGATGAAACATGTCATTATAACGGGTCGTAATGCCAAGGAAGAGTTGATGGAGTTTGCAGATCTGGTGACTGAAATGACCATGATCAAGCATCCATTCCGCTCTGGTGTGAAGGCGCAGGTTGGAGTTGAGTTTTAAATGTCTGATTTAAAAATAGCGCTTGTAACCGGTGCAGCGCGCGGCATTGGTTTGGCAACGACCAAGCAATTGGTTGGCGATGGCTGGCATGTCTATATGGTTGATTATGATGGTGAAGAGTTGACGAAGGCTTCGGCTGATCTGACGTCGGTCACCGCGATTGATCTTGATGTTGCTGATCCTGACAATGTTGAAAAGCTGCGCGCGCAGGTGGAAAGCGAATATGGTCGTCTTGATGCATTGGTCAACAATGCGGGCGTTGCTGATTTTGGACCTATTCAAGAAACGGATTTTAAACGCTGGCGTCGCGTGATGAGCAATAATCTTGATGCGCCATTTTTAATGGTTCAGGCGTTTACTGATTTGCTCTCAGAAGCCAAAGGTTCAATCGTCAATATCACATCAATTTCAGGCTTTCGCGCAAGTACGCTTCGTGTGGCCTATGGTACGTCTAAAGCAGCCTTAGCTCATTTGACTTTGCAGCAGGCGGTGGAACTGGGCGAACTTGGTATTCGGGTGAATGGTGTGGCGCCGGGTCCGGTGAATACCAAACTTGCGCTTGCTGTACACACGCCTGAAATCCGGCAGGCCTATCACGATACTTTGGCGCTTAATCGCTATGGCACCGAAGATGAAATCGCCAACGCGATTGTGTTTCTAACCAGCGAAAAAGCAAGCTTTATAACCGGCCAGATATTAGGTGTTGATGGCGGGTTTGAAGCCGCAGGAATAGGGGTGGCAGCACTTAGAGATTAAACCGCGAAATTTAGGTCGCAATCGCATGTTAATTTGTCGTGATTGTGTTTGACCTAGCAGATGTAAAACACTATTTTTCACCCGAATGTACGATGGTGCCTTTTAAAAGGCTGAAAGAGACTTTGGTGCGGCTGACTTAACTCAAGGGCCAATTCCGGAACTATCGATCATCAGAGCAAATTTGAATGATTTCTCTGGCGTCTCGTGCATCCTTGATGATGAAACTAATGGAGACGCTAAAATGCGAAAATTCCTTATTCTAAAGACTTCTATTATACTTGCCGGATCCAATTCGGCTTTTGCTCACGGTGGGCATGTTGGTGAACTAGCTGGCCATGCCCATTGGGTTGGTGTTGCAGCCGTATTTGGCGCGGCAGCCATTGCTGCGGTTTTGGCTAAAGGCAAAAAGTCCGACGACACAGAGGCATCTGAGGAGGATGCTGTTGAGGTGGAGCAAGAAGTGGGAGAAGGCGCGTGAGCGAACAAGAAAAGATCGGTATTATGGTGTGTGGCCATGGCAGCCGCAACCAAAACGCCGCAACACAGTTTTCATCCGTTGCGAGAGGTTTGAAAGAACATTATCCGGATGTGCCAGTTGAATATGGCTATTTGGAATTTTGTAATCCGGTGATCTCTGATGGTTTGGACAAATTGCGCGCGCAGGGCGTGACACGAGTTTTGGCGGTTCCCGGCATGTTGTTTGCTGCAGGTCACGCGAAGAACGATATCCCATCAGTACTCAATACCTATCAAGCGCAAAATCCTGGTATGGTGATCAATTATGGTCGCGAGCTCGGCGTTGATTTGAAAATGACGCGAGCCGCGGGTGCACGCATTCAAGAAGCGGTTGATGCAGCAAACGAAGAGCATGGCGTGGTGGAAAAACACGAAACGCTTTTGATGGTTGTCGGCCGCGGTGCGTCTGATCCAGATGCTAATTCTAATGTCACAAAAGTAACCCGCATGTTGTGGGAAGGCATGGGTTTTGGTTGGGCTGAAACCTGTTATTCAGGTGTTACCTTTCCGCTTGTGGCACCGGGTCTGCAGCATGCTGCGAAATTAGGTTACAAACGCATAATCGTCTTTCCGTATTTTCTGTTCACCGGGGTCTTGGTTAAGCGTATTTTCAGCTACACAGATGAAGTAGCCGCAGAACATCCTGACATTCAATTTGTCAAAGCCAGCTATCTTAACGACCATCCTTTGGTCATTGAAACTTTCAAAGATCGCGTTGAAGAGATTAAAGCCGGCCAGGCTCTGATGAATTGCCAGCTTTGTAAATATCGTGAGCAGGTTTTGGGGTTTGAAGATCAAGTGGGTCTGCCACAAGAAAGCCATCACCACCATGTAGAAGGTATTGGCGGTGGATTGGAAAATTGCCCGTGTAAGGGGGATTGCGATGCGTCCTGCCGTGATCCTGAATTTTGCGAAAAGCATGGCTTGCCTTACACACCGGTTCATTCGCATGATCATAGCCATGGACACAGTCACGATCATGACCATGATCATCACCATCATCCATATCCGCATGCGGATCATCCGCTCGGACCTGTTTCGATGGAAAAGAAGTCTTAAGTCCGATGGCGCATTTGGACTACGAACGGGATCCGGATGAAATATACCGTCAATCCTTTGCGACCATTCGCAAAGAGGTTGATCTGTCACGTTTTGATCAAGGCATGCAGAAACTTGCCATCCGCTTGATCCATTCCTGTGGGATGGTGGATGTGGTCGATGATATTGCCTTCTCACCCAATGCCTTTGATTTGGGTCGAGAAGCGCTTTTTGCAGGTGGTTCGGTGATCTGTGATGTTGAAATGGTGCGCCATGGCATTATCAAGCGGCTCCTGCCATCTGATAATGATATCATCTGCTGTTTGAATGATCCAAGTGTTCGCCAGATCGCTAAGGAACAACAAACAACGCGGTCTGCGGCGCAAGTTGAATTGTGGCGTGATAATTTGGATGGCAGCGTTGTTGCAATTGGCAATGCGCCAACCGCTTTGTTTAGATTGCTTGAAGTGATCGGGGAGGGTGCGGTAAGACCTGCCTTAATTATTGGGATCCCGGTTGGCTTTGTGGGCGCGGTTGAATCAAAAGATGCGCTCATTGCAAATGAACTTGATATCCCGTTTATTTCAGTGCGCGGTCGACGTGGCGGGTCTGCCATGGCTTCAGCTGCCGTGAATGCACTTGCCGGAAAGTTGGAAAATCATGGCTGAATCACCTTGGTTGACAATTTTAGGAATTGGCGATGATGGGCTTGCGAGCCTCAATTCATCGGCTCAATTGCTGTTTGAGCAAGCGCAAACGGTTGTTGCACCGGCGCGCGTGTTAGAAGTTATCGATGCAGGCGATAAAAATACGATACCTTGGACATTTGGCGTGTCAGAAACAATTGCCTTCATCAAAGAACGTCGCGGAGAACCAACCACGATCCTAGCGACGGGTGATCCAATGCATTTTGGCATTGGTGCGACCTTGCGCAAATTTTTTGAAGAAGATGAGATGCTGGTCATTCCATCGCCATCTGGGTTTTCTTTGGCTGCGGCCAAATTGGGTTGGCGCCTTCAGGAAACTGCGATGATTTCCTTGCATGGTCGAGCCGTTGCGGGATTGGTGCCGCATATTCAGCCTAATCGACGGATTATCTCGCTCACATCAAATGCGAAAACCATTTATTCTGCGGCGCAGAGCTTGGTTGAACGACAATTTTCTCAGTCAAAATTGACCGTGCTTGAGCATATTGGTGGTGCGGCAGAGAAAATATTAACATTTACGGCACAGCAGATCGTTGAACAGGAGCAAACATTCGCTGATTTTAACATGCTGGCGATCGAATGCGTCGCCGATGAAGGGGCAAATTTTTTTGCCACTGTACCCGGTTTGGATGATGATGCATTTATCCATGATGGACAACTGACAAAGCGCGAAGTCCGTGCGCTTACATTGTCGCTACTTGCGCCTTATCCGTTCGCAACATTGTGGGATATCGGCGCGGGATGTGGATCCATCGGAATTGAATGGATGCGCGCCTGCCAGGGTGCGAAAGCATTTGCGGTTGAACGAGATGAAGCGCGTTGCGAGATGATTGCGCAAAACGCCAATATTTTGGGAACGCCACAACTGAAGATACATCAGGGTGCTGCCCTTGAGCAGCTATCTGAGCTGCCAACACCAGATGCTATCTTTGTCGGTGGCGGGTTGACCTCAGATGGTTTGTTTGATGCCTTGTGGGATGCCTTACCGATTGGCAAAAAATTGGTCGCAAATGCGGTGACCGTACAAAGCGAAGCTTATTTCACCGAGCTTTTTGAACAGCATGGCGGAGAGCTCACCCGTCTTCAGGTATCCAGGGCCGTTCCAGTCGGCAAATTTAACGGTTGGAAATCCAGCATGCCTGTGACGCTCTGGTCTGTGACAAAACAAGCAAATGGGGGTGCCTGATATGGCCGGAAAACTTTACGGCATTGGTTTAGGCCCTGGTGACAGTGAACTTATCACTCTGAAAGCCTTGCGAATTTTGCGTGCGGCACCTGTTGTGGCTTATCCAGCGCCGGATACAGGTGAGAGTTTTGCACGACAGATCGCAGCACCGTTTTTGTCGGATGAGCAGAAGGAAATCCCGATCATTGTGCCAATGCGGGTGGAACGCTTTCCAGCGCAGAAGATCTATGATCAGGCGGCACATGCAATCTCCGAGCATCTCAAGCATGATCGCGATGTTGTCGTTCTGTGCGAGGGTGATCCGTTTTTCTATGGGTCCTTTATGTATCTTTATGAGCGGTTGGCAGATGAATTTGATTGTGAAATCGTTCCCGGCGTATCCTCGATGATGGCGGGTGCGGCTGTGCTTGGACGTCCGCTTGCGGCGCGCAATGATGTGCTCACCGTCATTCCTGCACCTCTACCGGACGAAGATATCAAAGCCCAGATTGAAAAAAGTGATGCCATTGCGATCATCAAAGTTGGTCGCCATTTTGAGCGTGTTGCGAAGCTGATTGATGAAATGGGGTTAACTGACCAAGCGGGATATCTTGAGCGCATTAGTTTGCCTGAACAAAAGGTCTATCCGCTTGCGGATATGCCGGCAAAAAAAGCTCCATATTTTTCTTTGATTTTAATTTATAAAGGCGCTGAGGATTGGGTGGAGACGCTTCCGCTTCCCAATCCGCAAGTATAGGTATTTCATGATGAAACCTGCGATTATTATTCTCACAAACTCCGCCCAGCAACTTGCGCAAAATGTTGCGAAAGAGATTGGCGGCGAGGTGCACGGCTTTTCAAAACGTGTCGAAAATGCAGATGTCATGTTTGATGATGTGAAGCTGCATCTGGCAAATCTTTTCACCGCGCAAACCCCGATTGTCGCGATCATGGCAACTGGTGCGGTGATCCGAATTTTATCGCCTTACCTTCACGATAAGATGTCAGAACCAGCTGTCATAGCGTTATCAGATGACGGAAAATCAGTCGTGCCGCTATTAGGGGGACATCATGGCGCGAATGATCTTGCGCGAGAAATAGCACAAATTACCAGCGGTATTGCAGCTGTCACAACAGCTGGAGATTTAAAGTTTGGGATCGCGCTTGATGCTCCGCCAGAGGGCTATGTTTTATCCAATCCGGAAGCTGCAAAAGACGTCATGGCTGCGCTCGTTAATGGCGAAAGCGTTGACATGGTCGGCAACGCAACTTGGATATCTCAAAGCAATCTTGAACTTGAAGCTGGCGGCAATGTGCAATTGACGTTTACCGAAAAGGTGAGGGAAGCCAAAGCGTTAGAGCTGGTTTATTATAAAAAGAGTCTGGTGCTTGGCGTAGGATGTGAACGCGGTTGTTCGCCCGAAGAAGTCATCGATCTGGCGACAAAAACGCTTGCCGATAATGGTTTTGCGAAAGAGGCGGTTGGGCTTGTCGTATCGATTGATTTGAAGGCTGATGAACATGCGATCCACCAATTGGCAAAGCATTTTTCTTGCCCCGCGCGCTTTTTAACCGCCGATCAATTGCTTGCTCAAACCGAGCGCCTGAAAAATCCATCTGATGTGGTTTTTGGTGAGGTCGGTGTTTATGGGGTCGCAGAAGGATCGGCGCTTGCTGCATCTGGTGATAATGGTGATTTGTTGGTCGAGAAGCAAAAAAGCAAGCGATCAACGCTGGCAATTGCAATAACACCTGACCCAATTGTGAGCGCATCATTGCCGGGCGATCAACGTGGCAAATTGTTTGTGGTTGGTATTGGTCCTGGCATGGATGATTGGCGCTCGCCGGAAGTTTCTAAAATGGTGGCGCAATCCACCGATCTGGTAGGCTATTCGCTTTATCTTGATTTGCTGGGACCACTTGCCAATGGCAAGAAACGTCACGATTTTGATCTTGGTAAGGAAGAAGCGCGCGTACGCCATGCTATGGAGCTTGCCGGTGAGGGGCGCGATGTTGCGCTCGTTTGCTCAGGAGATGCTGGCATTTACGCCATGGCGACGCT
>JAHDFS010000106.1 GCA_020628035.1 Rhizobiaceae bacterium | reverse complement strand
CGTTACCGCGACTGGCAGATAGCAAATGTATTTCAATCCTACAAGGACTTAGTTTGATAAATTGACAAAAAAATTCATCTGGTATCTATGAACACCGTAAAATTAGGGTTTGTCCCAGATAGAGGCATCAGATTGGCTGCAATAAATTACAATCAAAACTTCATTCCAGACCATGGCGAAGCTGTGAAGATCGCAAAAGACGTTAAACGCATTACTGCGCCAAATCCGAGTCCCATGACATTTCACGGAACAAACAGCTATTTGATCGGCAGAGATAATTTGGCGCTCATTGACCCAGGCCCTCTTATCGATGCGCATTTGGAGGCATTGTTAACAGCGATTGGCGATAAGCCGCTCACACATATATTTGTCAGCCATACACATAAAGATCATTCGCCGCTGGCAAAAGTGTTGCAAGAAAAAACAGGCGCGAAAATATATGCAGAAGGCCCGCATCGTCCATCTCGCGAATTAAACATTGGCGAGGTCAATCCATTACACGAAAGCTCTGATTTGGAGTTCAGGCCTGATATCGAACTAAAAGATGGCGAAATCATTGATGGTGGAGATTGGCAGATCGAGGCCATTCATACACCTGGGCATACCGCCAATCATTGTGCATTTGCGCAGGTAAATGATGGTATATTGTTTTCAGCGGATCACGTTATGGCATGGTCATCTTCGATCATCGCGCCACCGGATGGTTCCATGCGCGACTTCATGAAATCCCTTGATAGACTGATCGAACGAGAAGATAGAGAAATATTTCCCGGTCACGGGGGTGAAGTCATTGATCCACCACAATTTTTGCAAAAACTCAAAGAGCATCGTTTGTTCCGAGAAAAATCAATTGTCAAAAGTTTGGCACGACATCAAAGACTGACCATTGACGACATGGTGGCACAAATCTATCTCGGCTTAGCGGATAATTTGCAGCGTGCTGCAGCTCTCTCAGTTCTTGCCCATTTGGAAGATTTGATTGAGCAAGGGGTTGTTGAAACTGAAGGGGCTGCTCAGCTTGATGGGACCTATTGGCTCAAATAGAATTAGCCCGCACCGACGATACCCAATAACCGGTTATCGACCTTGCTTAGAAAGCTATTGATCAATTCGGCATTTAGGCCAAGATCATGCGGGCCTTGTTTTGTCGCTGCCCGCATATTAACGAAGGTCGCCGTTTCATCTTCTGTCAGCAAAACCAATATATCATGCTGCACACCTAAAATAAGTGAATTTTTGGCAAATTGCAGTCGGATCGTTGACCCCTCAAATGAATTTTCACCTTCAGCCAATTGTCCCTGAACTGGTGCATTTATGCGATCTCTCGGTGTGGGAGCAGGAACTGGAATGCTCGTGGCATCATTTGCTGTCGCCTCATCTATCTGAGGTTCGTCCGGTGATAAGAAATCATCACCTTCGCGCGCAATGACGGTTAGTTTTTCCTCAGACGCCACAGCTCGAATGGCACGATACACGCGGTCAATCGCGCCTTCATATCGGCGTTCGGTTAATTGGCCATAGATGCGCGAATTGTTTAAATTCAGCATGATATCGCCAGAACTGTCGTTGGATAGCCAAGTCTTGGGACGGGAGGGATTGCGCAGCCATTCAATGGGAATATCGCTCGATGTAACGACATCAAATTGTTCTGGAAGTGATACATAACGATAAAGGCTAAACCCAAATGGTAGCAGCGCCACAAGGTTAAGACACAGACCAACAAATGATGCCCGCCCCCCGCGTGCACCGACAAGCCATAGCATTGAAAAGCCGATAACTGCCAGACAAAGGCCTAATGCGGCGATCGCACTTGCAAGCATTCCAACAACGATTGCATTTGATGTTTCCAGATCAAAAAATCGATGACCAATCCACGCCGTTAGCAACAAAATGATAACGAAATAGCCTATCTTTCGTGACCAAACGGCTGAGATGGATGAAGGACGACGATAGACGACTGGCATGGCGTTTACATGCTCCCAGTTTGGGATTTAGCCTCGATGCTTGCCTGCGCTGCAGCAAGTTTTGCAATCGGTACCCGGAAAGGAGAACACGACACGTAATCGAGCCCAATACGGTCAAAGAATTTTACAGAAACTGGATCACCACCATGTTCACCGCATACGCCCAGTTTTAAATCTGGGTGGTTTTCTCGACCAAGTTCGGCAGCCATTTTAACAAGTTCGCCAACACCCTCAATATCAAGCGTGACAAAGGGGTCTTCATCGATAATGGTTTTTTGACGATAGGTTTTCAAAAATGGTGAGGCATCATCGCGGGAGATACCATACATCATCTGTGTCATATCATTGGTGCCGAAGGAGAAGAAATCAGCCGAATCAGCAATCGCATCGGCGCGGATCACAGCGCGCGGCAATTCAATCATCGTGCCAACCAGGTATTGAACGCTGGCATCCATTTCTTGCATAACATCTTCGGCAACCGAATTGATGCGTTCTTTCACAAAATCGAGCTCTTTTTTAAGCGCAACCAAAGGCACCATGATCTCTGGCATCACAGGTGCACCGGTGTTTTTGGCTGCAATGATAGCTGCCTGAAGAATGGCACGCGCCTGCATTTCCGTGATTTCAGGATAGGAGATCGCCAAACGGCAACCTCTGTGACCCAACATTGGGTTAAACTCGCTGAGTTCATCAATGCGTCGACGAACAATGATATCATCCACACCCATGGCTTTGGCTGTATGGGCTATTTCTTCATCCGCTTTGGGCAAAAATTCGTGCAATGGTGGATCCAGCAAGCGAACAGTCACTGGCTGACCATTGGCAGCTTCAAAGAGTTCGATAAAATCAGAACGTTGCATGGGGAGTAGCTTATCCAGCGCTGCCCTGCGACCCGCCTCCGTTTCAGACAAAATCATTTCGCGCATCGTCAAAATGCGCGATTCATCAAAAAACATGTGCTCGGTGCGGCAAAGACCAATACCTTCTGCGCCAAACTGCCGTGCTGCCAGAGTATCACTTGGCATTTCCGCATTGGTGCGAACTTCCATGCGACGCGCTTCATCGGCCCAAGACATAAGCTGTTGGAACTCGTTGGATAAAGTCGCCTTTTCCATCGCTACTTCACCAAGGAGCACCTCACCTTTTGCACCATCAAGTGTGATGATATCGCCTTTTTTAAGATATTGACCGGAGGCAAAAAGCGTTTCGTTGGCCAAATCAATACGCATATTTCCTGCGCCGCACACACATGGTCGGCCCATACCGCGAGCGATCACAGCAGCATGACTTGTCATCCCACCACGAATGGTCAGAACACCTTCCGTACGTTGCATTCCATGTACATCTTCCGGGCTGGTTTCCATCCGAACGAGAATGGTCTTACGCCCTTCGCGAGCGGCATCGATTGCATCTTCCGATGAGAAAACAATCTCGCCGGATGCAGCGCCTGGGGAAGCTGGCACGCCAGAAGCAATGACTTCACGCTCCGTCTCTTGACGAATAGATGGGTGCATAATTTGCTCAAGAGACAATGGATCAATGCGGCAAAGCGCCTGCTCTTTGGTCAAAATTCCTTCACGGACGAAATCAACACTGGTTTTGAGTTCGGCAGCAGCGGATAATTGTAAATCAACGCTGTCTCCCACCCAAGCTTCACCTGACTGAACGATAAAACCTAGTCGTTGGCAACGTCCATAATAACGTTCTGCCTTTTTACCAATCTCGGTGAGGCGTGCATGCAATTGTGGCTCAACGTCGACAAGCTTTTCAACACCTTCATCCGCGTCTTCATCCAATGAGGTTGAAAATCTGGACGTTCGAGCGCTCTGTTCGCCCACAAGGTTCCAGCCCAAGCCACCTTGAACTTTATTTTCACCCGTTACGCTATTTCTCGTGTCTAAATATGCCTGACCACTTAAATCATCAAAATCAGCAAAAGCTGCTGCACGGATGATAACAGCTAAACCTTCATCATCGCTAATTTCATGGATTTGGCGCTGCATAACGGCACGGCGAGACATCCAACTTTTTATCGCGTTGATGACGGCCATACGCAATTGGCCATACAGATCATCAGGTAAATCGAAATCAAGTTCTGATTTAAGCTGCTGTTTATAAACTTCCGAAATGGCAATGACTTCTTCCATCGAAAAATCATTGTCACTTTCATATCCAAGTTCTGAACGCTTTTCATCGAACAAGTCTTCTAAAATATCAGGTGTGATATTCAGCGCATTTTCGGTGAACTGGTATAAAAAACGCATCAGCTGTTGCCCAGCTTTTTGGTCGCTCGAAGCTTCGTGACCGGAACGCGTACTTGGCTGCATTAAACTTGCAATTTTACGCGTGTTTTGAGCATTCATGCCCAAGTGATAGATCGGGCTGACAACTCCGGCAACTCTGGATCGCGATGAGGCGCGAGCTGTCAAAAACAGCGGTAATTTTTCTGCAATCTTTGTTTTTGAATACACCGCTTCCAGTGCATGAAGCGCATTTTTTAATTCGGCTTCAAATTCATCAGGCAAAGTGCCATGATTATGGTAATAATTGCATGTTTCTGCGCGGATAATGAAACCTGGCTGAACCGGAATATCAAAACAGGATAATGCAAATAGACGCGCGCCAGCATAGCCCAGATGCAAATCACCATAGTGATCCCGATCTGAGGCTGCCTTTTGGCACTCGCCCAGCTGATTAATCCAAATTGACACCGGATCCGCCCTCCTTGCACGACCCCGCATTTAACCACAACACCTGTCAAACCTGTACGTTCAAACGCTTGTTTTCTCGTTTTGAACTACAGTTACACAGGTTTTATGTTGCAATGCAACATTTTTCTCCCCACCTGCGTCAACAACGCGTCAATTGGTTAATCTAACCAGCAAGTCGAAAGGTGTAAAACCATTCCCGCCAAAAAATAGTCTTTTGAAGAACTTATTCTGACCCGTGTTACAAAAGAGCCATATCGCATCTCTCAACAGGGTGAAAAATAAAGACTGATTTTTGTACTAACCTCAGCTCGAGTTCGGTAACGCATTGATTTTAAACGCTTTAAAACTTGAAGCAGAAATTAGCATCTGCAAGTTTTCCTCCACCCTGAATTTCTCGGCTATTTTTAATATTGTCCCAATGAAGTTTGTCAGGGACGATTGATTTAGACAAATGGGGTTTTTGGATTGACCAATTCGACTAATTTGGCACTGCCTTTTATTCTCTCATCACAGGCGCAAAAACATATCACACATAATGAGGCTCTTCTGGCATTGGATGCGGTTGTGCAGCTAAGTGTGATCAGCAAAACGGAAAATGAAGGCGCATTGGATGCGGCTGAAGGTACACGTTATATTGTGCCAGAAAATGCGTCAGGAAATTTTGCCAATCAGTCCGGTAAGATTGCAGCGTTTCAGGACGGTGTTTATCAATTTTACACACCTCAAATTGGTTGGCTTGCCTATATAACTGACATTGGCAATTACCAATTTTTTGATGGTTTAACATGGCAGGATCTACCTGGATTAGGCACCGAAGCTGCATTTTTAACCCTCGGTGTGAACGCATCCGCAAATTTAACCAACCGCTTTTCCCTCTCCTCAGAAGCAAGTTTGTTTAACAATGATGGCAGCGGCCATCAGCTTAAAATCAACAAAGCGCAAGTTACTGATACAGCTAGCCTTTTATTTCAAACTGGATTTTCAGGTCGCGCTGAATTTGGACTAACCGGTGATGATCAGTTTCGGATCAAAACCAGCGCGGATGGAGCTAATTTTCATACTGCAATGATGGCTGATGCGGCGACCGGATTTATCTCCATTGGTGAAATTGCACCCACAGCTGCGCTCACAATCAACGGCGATTTGAAATTGGAAGACCCATCCTCAAACGCGTCACTTCATACGACCGTATCATCGTCACAAACAGATATTATATCTTTAGAAAATGATAGTAATCTTGTGATTGGTCAATCGGGAGACGGTACCATTATCTTTAGCGCAAATGATAAGGAGATATTGCGTCTGCAAGACGGTGCGATTACGGCTCGAATGCCGGTTCAACTTAATGACTATTCTGCCCTTGCACTCCCGGACGCCACAACACCAGGACAAGTCATTTTTGTTTCTGATTCTAGCTTTGGCTCATGCATGGCATTTTCAGATGGTACAAATTGGCGCCGGAGCGAAGATCGCTCAGTTATCACATAGAATCACCCGAATTGATGATCAAAAGTTGCGTAGCTCACGAAATATCACCGTAAGATACCTATTGTGTGCGTCAAATTAACGTCAAATTCAAATAATTGTCACAAAGCCCTAGACGATAAGGGAAACTCAGCGTAACGAAGCCTGTAAATACAGCCTGTTTTGTTCATATGAGTATCTAAATGACTAACACCCCAAATATTCCGTTTGTTGATCTGGCAAGCCAGCAAGCCCGTATTCGTGCTGACGTTGATAAAGCAATGGCACGCGTGCTTGATCATGGTCGTTATGTGATGGGCCCAGAGGTGGGTGAACTTGAAGCTGAATTGTCGAAATTCTGCGGTGCAAAACACTCGATCGGCTGCTCATCAGGTACGGATGCACTTGCCATGGTGTTGATGGCAAAAAATCTGCGTGCTGGGCAAGTCATCTTCTGTCCGTCTTTCACATTTGTTGCCACTGCAGAAGTTGTGGCTTGGCTTGGCGCGAAAGTGTGTTTTGTCGATGTGGAACCTGATACATTCAATATGGACCCGAACGCTTTAAAGGCTGCAATTGAAACTGCAAAAGCCAATGGTGAAGACTTAGCCGGTATAATTGTGGTTGATCTGTTTGGTCTGCCAGCTGATTATGTGTCCATTTTGAAAATTGCTGAGGAAAATGATCTTTGGCTTATGTCGGACGCAGCGCAAAGCTTCGGCGCGCGTTATCACAACGCACCAATCGGTACGAACGGCATTGCAACAGCGACAAGTTTCTTCCCTGCCAAGCCTTTGGGGGCTTATGGTGATGGTGGTGCGATGTTCACCGATGATGATGACTTGGCAGAAGATTTACGCTCTATCTTGTTTCACGGTAAAGGCACCAGCCAATATGACAATGTCCGTATTGGAATGACCGGTCGTCTCGACACAATGCAAGCTGCCGTGTTGCTGGAAAAACTAAAGATTTTTGATAGCGAAATCATTGAGCGGCAAAAGGTTGCTGATCGATATACATCCGGTCTTGGCGATTTGGTGACTTGCCCACATATCCCTGAAGGTTGCCAATCTGTTTGGGCTCAATATACAACGCGTCTGCCACAAGGTTTGGACAGAGATGCACTGCAAGCGCAACTCAAAGACAAAGGCATCCCGACCGCTGTTTATTACGCAAAGCCTCTACACAGGCAGGATGCTTATAGCCACAACCTGATCGCTGGTCAGGCAAAAGATGGCGTTCTTCCTGTGACAGATGCATTATCGCTCGACGTTTTGAGCCTGCCGATGCATCCTTACTTGTCGGATGACACGCAGGACTACATTATTGAGCATATTCGCAGCGCAATTTCTGATTTGAGCTAAACCGCTCCTTTTGCGCACGCGTATAAAACATATTAGATCTTGATTGAGTGCTGAGATTATCCTCGGCTCTAAAACAACAGGTGTCCATTGCGATTGTCGCTCCTTAAAAAGCTCATCACTTTCGTCATCGTTGCAGGTGCGACCGCTTATCTCGGCGCCGTGGCATATTTATATTTCTCGCAAGACAGGCTGATTTTCCCAGTGCGCGCTGCAGATACTGAAAATGCCGCTGATGAAAACTTTCAAAAGGTATTGATCGAAACGCCAGATGGCGAACAAATCTTTGCACTTCATCACCCTTCTGAAGAAGGCGAGGCAACGATTATTGTGTTCCATGGCAATTCAAGTTCAGCGGTTCGTCAAAAGAACCGCGGTGAGCGGCTGATGAAGGCTGGCTATGGCGTGTTGCTCGCAGGTTATCGAGGCTATCCAGGGAGCTCTGGTCAGCCAAGCGAAACCGGCCTCTTTATCGATGCCATTGCCGCATACGACTTTATCCAAACACAGCGTGAGCAGCAGATCGCACTTTACGGACATTCACTGGGCACGGGTGTTGCGACCTATCTAGCAACGCAACGCGATGTGTTTGCAATGATGCTCGAAGCACCGTTTAATTCCGTCGCGGCTGTCGCCGCAGATCGATATCCATGGGTTCCGGTTTTGTCATTGATCAAGCATGATTTTCAGTCTGATGAACACATAAAGAAAGTTACCGCACCCATTCTCATTCTGCATGGAGATAATGATACAACTGTTCCGCTCGAATATGGTCAAAGGCTTTATGCCAACGCACCTGAGGGTACAGAGTTTGTCATTATTGAAGGCCTAGGGCATGGCGGATTTTCAAGAATTGGTAGCGAAGAGCGCGCCATTGAGTTTTTCAACAATGCTTTGGTAAACTAGGTTTACTTTGCCCAATCAGGCTTGGACTGAGCAAAGAAAGATGAAATGCCATGTTGCGCTTCATCGCTCTCCCACGCATCTGCCAAAGCTTCAATCGAATGATCAATATCATCTTGTGAGATACCGCCACTTAATTTCAAACATAAAGCTTTTGCGCGCGCTGATGCTTGTGGTGCTGTTTTTAAAATAGATTTGATTTCCGTCGCGGCGGCCTGTTCCAGATTATCTGTGACGGATGAGACCAATCCAAATTGTTGTGCTTCTAATCCATCAAACAATTTGCCTGTGAAGAATATCTGACGCGCGGCGCCCTCGCCCAGACGTTTAACCACAAATGGTCCGATCGTTGCAGGGATCAAGCCGAGCTTTGTCTCCGTCAGTGAAAACTTACATTTTGGATCTGCAAGCACGATGTCACAGACAGACATCAAACCGATCCCGCCGCCATAAGCTGCGCCTTGAACAACTGCAATTAAAGGCTTAGGCAATTTATAAAGGTCAAGCAACATGGACGATAGCGCGCTTGCTTCTTTGACCTTACCAGAACGATCAGCATTGGCTTGCGCACGCATCCAAGCCAAATCGCCACCGGCGCAAAAGCTTTTGCCATTGGCGCGTAAAACCACCGCTCGAATAGTGGGATCAAATTCGCAGAGTTGTGCTGCTTGTGAAAGCTCTGCAATCATTTCAGCATTCATGGCGTTATGTTTATCTGGTCGATTAAGCGTTAGATTGGCTATCCCGAATTCGTCAATGTCCAAAATGATGGTTTGAAATTCATGCATGGTTCTGCCTCGCCAATTTTGCCATGATCGTCTCAACTTTCACAAGGCCATCTAAATCAAGTCCTGTTGACCAGCCGCTGGCCTCCAGCATTTGCGCCAAAGCTAATGTCGATACATTGCCTTTGGCTCCGGGTGCATAAGGGCAGCCGCCTAATCCACCAATTGCGCTATCAAAAACACGAAGCCCCATATCTAAGCTGGCTTTGACATTATCAAGCGCAACACCTTTGGTGTCATGATAATGTCCGGCGAGCTTTGAGGGATCAATATCCACTTGCACCGCTTTGAGCATTTGATTGATGGTTTGTGGCGTACCAACACCGATTGTATCACCCAAAGACACTTCATAGCAGCCAAGCTCCATCAGCGCGTTCGCAACGTCAGCGACGGCCTGAGGTTCAATCTCGCCTTCATACGGGCATCCCACAACACAAGACACATAACCGCGGACGGGAATATTATGATGACGCGCACGCTCCATGAGCGGCACAAAACGTTCAATGCTTTCCGCAATTGAACAATTGATGTTTTTCTGACTGAAGGTTTCAGACGCACTGGCGAAGACTGCAACTTCATCGACTTTTGCGTCCAAAGCTTTTTCAAAGCCTTGTAAATTTGGTGTCAAAGCAGAATAACGCACATTGGGATTGCGATTAATTCCGGCCATAACATCGGATGAATCGGCCATTTGCGGCACCCATTTGGGCGACACAAAAGCGGTTGCTTCAATGTTTTTAAACCCCAGATCAGAAAGCGCATCTATGAGTTCGATCTTCTCATCTGTGGGGATAATCTCCTCTTCGTTTTGAAGACCGTCTCTGGGTCCAACCTCAAAGATTTTGACGAATTTGTCACTCATACCAACCTATCCCGTAATTTCCGCCGCATCACCTTACCGGTCGTTGTGACAGGCAATTCATCGAGTACATAGATTTCGCGCGGATATTCATGTGCGGCAAGCCGCGTTTTCACATGTGTTTGTAATTCTGAGATCAATTCATCCGAGGATGCCACACCGTCTGCTAAAACCACAAAGGCAACGACAATCTCTGTGCGTGTTTCATCGGGTTTACCCACAACACCTGCAATTTTGACCGATGGATGGCGCATCAAACAATCTTCAATGCTGCCGGGACCTATACGATATCCGGCCGAGGTGATCACATCATCATCACGTCCGACAAAGCGGATCCAACCATCGCTCTCAACAATACCCATATCACCAGTCAGCATCCAATCACCGATAAACTTGTCTTTGGTCGCTTGCGGGTTGTTCCAATAATTGAGCATCATGACTGCATCGGGTGCTTTGGCGGCTATAACGCCTATTTCGCCATCTGGCACAGCATTACCGTTCATATCAATGGCTGCCATTTCATGACCCGCAACTGCCTTGCCAATAATGCCGGGTCGGGGTTGTTCGAGAGCTGCACATGATGAAATCAATAAATTTCCTTCGGTTTGACCGTAAAACTCATTGATAGTCACCCCTAAAACCGATTTTCCCCAATCGAGCAATGGCGCGCCTAGGCTTTCACCCCCGCTGCCGACAGATACAAGATGCAAATCACGGGGCGAATGATCTGGGTAAGTCGAACGCATGAGTTTGAGCGCCGTTGGCGGTAAAAATGCATGTTGAACTTTGTAATCCGCCAAAAGGTCAAAGGCAGCATCAGCCGTGAACTTTTCAAATCTTTTGGATACGACCGACATTCCGCAGGCAAGCGCTGGAATTAAAACGTCGAACAAACCGCCGATCCAAGCCCAATCGGCTGGTGTCCATATCACCCGACCTGGAGCTGTTTTAAAATCATTAAATGTTTCAAATCCGGTCATATGACCTGCAAGCATGCGATGACCGTGCAAAGCGCCTTTTGGCGAGCCTGTTGTGCCGGATGTATAGATAATCATGGCCGGATCATCAGGGCCTGTTTGCACGCATTTAAATTCATTCGATTGCGCACCCAGCATGGTGTGAAAATCCAAACTCTTGAGAGCATTATGAACGCCATCAATGGTGAGAATTTTAAGCCCCTCGCGCGCTTCATCTTTCATCTCAGATAGCTTATCCGCGCCTTGCTGGTTGGTGATGATGACCT
>JAHDFS010000105.1 GCA_020628035.1 Rhizobiaceae bacterium | reverse complement strand
AGGCGCATTAATGCGGCTTGAGAGCCGGTACCGGTTTTCGACAGGATCGTTTTGACCTGGGTGCGTAATGTTTCGACTGAGCGATTATGTTGTTTTGCAAGATCAGAAATACTTAAACTGTTGCACCATCCTTCAACAATTTCACATTCTCTATTTGTAAGTTCAAACACCTTCATGAGAACGCTTTGCAGTTCTTTTGACCAGCGAGGGTGAAGCGAGCGCAAAATGAAATAGGGGCGTCCGTTTTTTGAAATATTGGCAGGCACAACTACAAAATGAGATAAGACACCTTGATTGTCTTCACATAAAATGACCGTTGGCGAATGGGTGTCATTTGCTCGATTTTGTTGAGAGATAGTTTCTTGAAGTCGCGCATAATCGCCGGCACGAAGCTTAGGTTCTAAATCTCTGATATGTTTCAGATTATAGAAAATATCTCCAGGTTTTGAATTTGAAGCATTAATAGTTCCGCTCGCGCTAATCACTAAAGCTGCGCGATCATCTCCCTCGATGAAATCTTTTGGGTCTTGTGATCTTGATTCTCCTGAAAGCCGTTGAAAAATGATGGCTGCACGCGCAAAGTGATCAAATATTTCTTCATCGGCAACGAAGTCGGATACGGATGGTTCCTTTGAGATTTCGGATGGAAATTCTTGATCTAATGCCGTTAGATATTCGCTCCATTTTGTTACCAGATTATCATATTCATCTGGCGAAATAGCAGCGTCATAAGCCTTTGCGATGAGATCGTTGCGTTGTTTCATATGCGTCTTAATACATTTTCGGGTCTGAGAGTCCAGTAAACGAATGTTGCTGGAGATGGAAAGCCCGCACCTTTAGTGGCCCAAAATTCAAAGCACATACACCAAATGGGGTAAGCGCAAAATTACGGTTTATGCGAATCCTCAGCCAACTTTACGAACGGATCATTTGTTCTGTTTGTTTTCAATATGCGGTGGCAATTCTAATTAGGTTTTTGAGATATGTGGAAGTGGTTGAACTCCTTCGTTTTTGCGGGGTTGATGGTTGTTGGTTCGGTAAACGTGAGTGTTGCAGCCTCGGAATACACAGTTGATGTATCAGCTAGTGGTTCTGGATCCGGCGTGGTCACCGATAATCTAGGCTATCTTAGTTGTACATCCACCGGAGGAACGGCGTCTGGAACCTGTAATTCAGGGGAAAATTACCCAGAAGGTTTGACTGCGATCATAACCGCGACACCGACGAGTACATCGTCCTTTTCAAGTTGGAGCGGTTGCGATTCAACCAGCGATAATGTTTGTTTTGTTACCAGATCCGGCGGAGATACAGCAAATATCACTGTTACCTTTATACCAGATATTACAGCGCCAACGGTGGATATTTCAGGTGTACCGGTTGCCACAGATGGTTCAACGCCATTTACGGTACTATACTCATTTTCCGAAGATATCGGATCCACTTTCACCGTCTCTGATGTCACTGCTGGTCTTTCCAACGCGACGGCAAGTTCATTCACCACGGTGAGCAGCGGAACTGCTTATTCCGCAGTTATCACGCCTGATGGTTCAGGTGACGTAACTGTTGGTTTAGCAGCTTCTGCTGTGACAGATAGTGCAGGCAATAGCAGTTTACCTGATGCGGGCGAAACTGCGACGTTGGATACGACCAACCCAACGGTTACAATTACGGGTGTTCCTGACCCAAATTTTGGTGGAGTTCCATTTACAGTCACCTACACATTTAGCGAACAAATTGTTGGCTTTAATGCTGCCGATGTAGGTTCTTCTATGGCAAATGGTACGATCACAGAATTTACCGAAGTGACGACAGGCCTTGTTTATACTTTTAAAATAAGTCCAAATTCAGATGGAGACTCAATACTAAATATCGGTCTTCCAGTGGGAAGCGTTCATGATCTCGCAGGCAATCCAAATGACGCACCAGCAGCTTTAAATTCCAACTATATTGATAATGTGGCGCCAACAGTCGCTATCTCCGGCGTACCATCGACAACTGACGGCTCAACTGCTTTCACTGTCCAATATGTATTTGATAAAGATGTTGAATTTAGCTTCTATCTATCGGATATTACAGACGGTTTAACCAATGCGACGGCTTCGGATTTTGTGATGACGAAGCAGGGATTAGAATATTCTGTTCTCATCACTCCAGATGGCAATGGCGATGTATCTCTTGTCTTAAAAGCAGGTGCAGTTGAAAATCTTGATGGATTTGTAACGACCAGAGACAGCACAACGTATACTGCGTTATTGAACACAACAACAGACACAACCGCACCGACCGTATCTATCTCAGCTGACGTTGATAGTTTTTCCGGAACTACGCCTTTTACCGCGACATTTTTATTCTCTGAAGGTATCACCGGATTTGAACTCTCCGATATCACAGTCGCTAACGGTATTGCTTCTGCTTTGACAGGAACAGGTGATACTTATACCGCGACCATCACGCCTTCGGATACCGGTAATGTGACTATTGATGTTGCTGCGGATGCAGTGACCGATGGATCAGGCAATGGGAACATCGCCGCAGAACAATTGGTCATTCGAAGCGCTGTTGTTAAACAAACTCAGGAACGCATTGTTAAAGGCATGCAGTCGCGTGCAAATCAATTGATTTCCAACCAGACAACTCTGTTTGAGTTCTTACAAGGTGGCCGCGGCGGTTTCTTTAATGCTGAAGGTTCAGAAGCTGCGGGTTATTTTAATCTAAGTTCCAAACATAAAGGTTTCTTCTGGTTTGATGTCAAAGGCTCATGGTCGCGTGAAGCAAGTTCTAAGACGAAATATGGCCACGGAACCTTTGGAAGCCATTTTGAGATTAATCCGAATGTTTTATTGGGTGCGATGGTTCAATTTGATGTTGCAGAAAACACAGATGCCAGTTCGAGCCTTAAAAGCGAGGGTTGGCTTGTGGGACCTTACGCAGCGGCACGACATCCAAGCCAGGATTTGTATTTTGAGGCCGCAATCTTATATGGGCAAACCCAAAACCGTATCAAACCATTCAACACTTATGAGGATACGTTTAAAACCGATCGTTGGCTGTTTCGCGGTGCTGTAACTGGCGAGGTGGTGTTTGAGGATCTATCCTTATTTCCAAATTTAAAACTCACCCACACAACTGATCGCCAGCGCGCCAATACAGATAGCTTGTCTAACGAGATTTCAGAACAAAGCATATCTTTGACCGAGATTTCTGCGGGCATTGATTTTAATCGACCCATTGCCATTGATGGCGGGCAAATAGCTTTGGTCGGCGGTATTTCAGGCATCTGGAGTGGCAGCAGCGGCGAGGGCGGTTCGGCGGGCGATATAGTGCCTGATTATGATGGTGGCCGCGCTAAACTTCATCTTGGAATGAATTTTAAAGATGATAATGGTTTTGGCGCAAGTCTATCTGGTTTTTATGACGGGATTGGCGCGGGTGATTATTATGCTTATGGCGCAAGTGTGAGCTTAAAGAAGCAGTTTTAATACAATCAAATATGCAGCCGGGTGATTTGACTACCCGGCTGACATTTTTGCCCATTTTTGCTATTAAGATATGTGTATCCTGTAAATTGAGGTGCTCATGTCGAACACAAAATTTGGCACATTTGAAGACTTGGTTGAGATGACACCTGAACACCTTCGCGCCATTCCAATTCGTTTGAAAGAAACCATACTCAAAATTGATCCAAATACGTGCGAAGTTGTGCGGCTGGGGGATCGTGCTGCCACGTTTGGGGTTGGGCCAAAGAAGATGAGTGAGGGATATTGCTATATCATGCCCCACGCAAAGTGGGTTAATTTGGGGTTTTACAAAGGTGCTGATCTTGCAGATCCTGAACACTTATTGGAAGGATCAGGGGCTAAACTTCGGCATGTGAAAATCCATTTACGCGAGCAATGCGATAATCAAGCTCTTTTCGACTTGATAAAGGCCGCTTATTACGAACGGAAAATGGCGCTCGGGCTTAACTAATTCATCATGTTTTCGCGCGAAAGTGGTGTGTATATATTTTAAATATTGTTGATGTTTTGATGTAAAATCTAGGGTGTGAATGGGGATTGGACTGGAATGCTGATTTTTGAAAGAAACAGATCTTTGTTCGTTGCGACATTTGCATGTGCATTGCTGATAATTTCGTCAGCCAGTTCTGCCCGTGCGCAAGAAGATACTTGTGAGGAATATGCGATTTATCACACGACCACACCACAAAGACCCGCCACGAGCGATAAATATCTTCAAGCAGAAAAGCTAAAAGATGCGCAGCCGAAAGATGCGGACATTATTTTGCTTGGAGATTCTTTAACAAGTGCTTGGGAAGCCAAAGAGTTAGAAGAAAAACTTGAAGGATTTAAGGTTCTAAATCTTGGGCTAGGCTCGGATCGTACGCAACAAGTTATTTGGCGCTTAAATCAGATGAACGCAACACACTATAATCCAAAATATGTCTTGCTCTGGATCGGCACGAATAATTTGCGGACTGATCCGGCCTGCGCCATATCGAAGGGCATTGTCGCGATCTTGGATATCATAACCACGTCATGGCAAGACAGCGAAATTATCGTTCTTGAAACCCCACCACGCGGACTAGATTTTTCAGCATATATGCCCCAGCGACTTGAAATTTATGACGCTGCGAAGGCGAAATTTAAAGATCAAAATGTTTCATTTTTAAATGTCGATAATGAATTGACCTGTGGGGGCATGCGGCAGTTCACAGAAGAATATCATATCCGCGCCAAAATATATAAAAAAGTGCCAAGTCCTTGCGCTTCCTACAAGCGAGACCTCTTGCATTTGACCAAAGATGGTTATGAGATATTGGGTGATATCATTGCGGATGTGGTCGTATCAAAAAACGGTGATTGATCTGCTATCTCTGACACTGAAACAAAATTACTAACTCAATCCTCAAAATACTCATCATGCCGTTCGACCATATCAGCCAATGTGCCCAATACGCGGCGAATATGAGTTCGCACAGCATTTCGTGCGGATGCTGCATCTCTTTTTCGAATTGTTTCAAAAATTTCGCAGTGGTCTGCGATCAATGTTTCAATATGTTCAGGGCTGTGAAGTGACAGCATTCTTAATCGGTCGAGCACCGCTTTCTCGCGCTGCACGATGCGCGATATCCCGCTATGCGCAACGGAATCTGCCAATGCGCCGTGAAAATTATCATCCAACTCGTGAAATGAACCTGTAAACCCGTCACTGGTCATCTTTTTTTGCATGGCGAGATTGTCTGCGATCTCGTCAATTGTGTCGGCGGATAATCCATTTTCGCAATGATATTCTGCGACGGAAATTTCTAAAGATTCACGGATGAACTGAGCGCTTTTAATGTGGGAAATTGACAGTTTGGAAACAAAACTGCCGCGGCTGGGATAGGTTACAATTAAACCTTGATCCCGCAGCCAGGAAAAAGATTCGCGCACAGGCGTTCTGGATGCGCCAAATAAATGTCCCACTTCTGCCTCTGAAATGATCTGGCCTGGAATGAGACTCATCTCCATAATCGCCTTTTTTAAATTATCGGAAATCTGCTGCGCCGCAGGGCGGGAAGGGTCCAGCTTTGTTGCGTATCTTGTTGGCAACTCAATGACTTTTGCTCGTTTGTTCACAAAATTCCCTCTCGTAGAACGCTTATGGTTTTGCATAATTTAATATACCCAAAATATCATACTTGACAACCGGTATACCGGTATGATTGATTTATTAACAATTGAGGGAGGATCAATTGAAGCCAAAGATTACGGCGCTCATAGGCGCAGGCATGGTTGCAAAAACACATGTTGCGGCCTGTGTTGATAGCATGCATGTGCAGCTTAAAGGCATCGCAGCACGATCAGATAAAAGCGCACAGAAATTGGCTGATTTTGCCAAGTCAGAATTGGGTGCTGAGGTCGGCGTTTATAAAGACGTTTCTGATATTGCATTGGATCCTGATGTTGAATTTGTGATTGTTGCAACCCCTCCCAATGCCCGTCTTTCTATCATTGAACCGCTTGTGAAAGCGGGCAAACACATTTTGCTTGAAAAGCCTGTTGGCCGGAATTCTGAAGAAGCTGAAGCCGTTGTGCAAATGTGTGATGATGCCGGTGTAAAACTAGGTATCTTTTTTCAGCATCGTGTGCGGGAAGCCTCTATGAAAGCTGCCGAGTTGATCAATGAAGGAAACTTTGGGAAGCTTTGTGTTGCTGAATTTGATGTGCCTTGGTGGCGAGAACAAAGTTATTATGACGAACCGGGCAGGGGCACATATGACCGTGATGGCGGTGGGGTCCTTATTAGTCAAGCCATCCACACGATTGATCTTGGATTGAGTTTGACAGGTCCTGTTCGAGCGGTAAATGCCATGGCGGCAACAACCGCATACCACACGATGGAATCAGAAGATTATGTGGTTGCTGGTCTTGAATTTGAAAATGGTGCAGTTGGTCGATTAACCGCAAGTGTTGCGAGTTTTCCCGGGCACGCCGAAACTATCACACTTTACTTTCAAGACGCTGTTTTGAAGCTCGAAGCTGGTACGCTTACTGTCACCGAACGCAATGGTAAAACCACAAAACACGGTGCTGAGACGGGCACTGGTGGTGGTGCGGATCCCATGGCGTTTACCCATGGATGGCACCAGAAAATTATCGAAAATTTTGTTGAAGCGATTGATGGCAAGGCCGAGATAACCGCATCAGGTGAAGCTGCCTTGAAATCTCATCATCTGATTGATGCCATCGTCAAATCTTCTCAAGAAAAAAGGACTGAGTTTTTAAATCATGGTTAAACCCATTAAGTTTGGAGCAATTGGCATAGACCACCGTCATATTTTTGGCATGGCGCAGAATATGATGGATGTTGGTGCAGAATTTGTCGGCTGGTTCACAGAAGGTGAACCTGAACCAACAGCAGGTTTTATTAAGCGCTTTCCTGATGTTCCTCGTGTTGCAGACGCGGATCAGCTGCTCAATGATCCTGAGATCGACTTGATCATGCTTTCTGGCATTCCCAAAGATCGTGCAGGCTGGGCCATTAAAGCGATGAACGCCGGCAAGGATGTGATGAGCGATAAGCCAGGTTGCACAACGCTTGCGCAGCTTGAAGCTATCAAAGAATGTTGCGCGCAAACTAAACAGATCTGGTCTGTCGACTTTTCTGAGCGATTTGAAGTGCCGGCTGTCACAAAAGCAGCTGAACTTGTTGCTGAAGGTGCCATTGGTAAAGTGGTTCAAACAATTGGATTGGGACCGCACAGGTTAAATCGTGCAACGCGGCCGGACTGGTTTTTTGATCGTCAATCCTATGGCGGTATCATCACCGATATTGGCAGCCATCAGATTGACCAATTCCTGTTTTTTACAGGTTCTGATGATGCGGAAGTGACCATGGCAAATGTTGCCAATTATGCCAATCCAAATGATCAAGGGTTGCAGGATTTCGGCGAAGTTGCGCTTAAAAGTGAACATGGTCACGGCTATATTCGCCTTGATTGGTATACGCCTGATGCATTGCCGACATGGGGTGATGGGCGCCTGACGATCTTGGGTACTGAGGGCTATATCGAATTACGCAAATATGTCGATGTTGCTGTTGATGATGGCACTGATCATGTCTTTTTGGTCAATGGCACACGTTGCGAAAAGATATCTGCGTGTGATGCAGGCATGCCGTATTTCGAACGGTTCTCCAATGATATTCGCAACAGAACAGAAACGGCGATGCCGCAACAACATGCCTTTAAAGTGAGTGAATTGTCGCTACGTGCGCAATTGATCGCAGAGGGGCATTCGTCATGATTAATGTAGCTATTCTAGGGGCCGGAATAGGGGCGCAGCATTTGGAGGGATATCGTCATCTCCCCGAATACTTTCAAGTGGTTGCTATGTGTGATCTGGACCCCTCCAGAGGTGTGGCGGCAACAGGGGGCGACCCGTCAATTAAAATTGTGAGCGATATCGATGCGGTCATGGCCGATCCCGATATTGGCTTAATTGACATTTGTTTGCCGCCACATCTTCATGTTCCGGTTGCGCTTAAAGCGCTCGCTGCCAACAAACATGTGATTTGTGAAAAACCAATTGCGCGTTCTTTAGCAGAGATTGATCTTTTAGAAGAAGCGCTTTCTAAAACTAATGCTCGCATGTTCCCAGTATTCCAATATCGCTTTGGGTTGGGATTTGAGCAAGTTCAGGCCGTACTAGGCTCAGGTTTGGCTGGAAAGCCATTGGTTGCAACCGCTGAAACGCATTGGAACCGATTGCCAAATTACTACGACATTGCCTGGCGCGGCACATGGGCCGGTGAAGCCGGCGGCGCAATATTAAGTCATGCAATTCACGCCCATGATCTCATCAGCTTTGTTATGGGGCCTGTGGCTTCGCTTCATGCCTTTACGGATACGCGCGTTAATGAGATTGAAACGGAAGATTGCGCGTCTATTTCGATGAAAATGAAAAATGGCGCTTTGGTGACCAGTTCGGTGACGCTCGGATCAGCTGAAGATATGTCACGCTTTAGATTTTGTTTTGAAAATCTAACAATTGAAAGCGGGCTTTCACCTTATAAACCCGCGGAGGACACTTGGACATTCACCGCGCGTGGAGAGACCAAGCAAGAAGATATTGATGCGCTTATTGCTGGCATCGCAACGCCATTGGCTGGCTTTTCAGGATTTTTAAAAGCTATAGCAAATGCACTTGAAGGTGATGAGGGACGGGAAGTCACATTTGGTGATGGGCGCCGTTCTATTGAATTTGTTACGGCGGTTTATTTGTCTGCGCAGGAGGAGCGCATCGTCAAGTTACCCATAACCAAGGATGAAAAACTTTACGAGGGCTGGTCCCCAATCGCGATTGAATTGCAACAAGGATAAATTAAATGAAGCAGACTTGGCGTTGGTTTGGACCAGCAGACGAAATATCAATTGACGAGATCAAGTTCACAGGTGCGCAAGGCATTGTCACAGCTTTGCACCATATTGCTCCCGGTGATGTTTGGTCCATAGATGAGATTAAACGCCGACAAAACGAGATCGAATTCACAAACAGCGTTGCGTCGGGATTAAAATGGGATGTTACCGAAAGTCTGCCAGTCTCGGAGGCGATTAAATCTCAATCAGGAGATTTTAAAACCCATTTTGATGCGTATCGCACAAGCCTTAAGAATTTGGCTGCATGTGGCGTGACGACAGTGTGCTACAATTTCATGCCGATTTTGGATTGGACACGAACCGATCTTGCTTATCGTTTGCCTCATGGCGGCACTGCAATGCTGTTTGATCTTCTCGATTTCATTGTTTTTGATCGCTTTATCTTGGCAAGACACGGTTCAGAAGATGATTATTCTGATGATATTTTGCATTCAGCCAAAGAGCGATTTGAAGCAATGAATGGGGCTGCAAAGGATCAATTGACTAAAAATATTGTCGCAGGATTGCCGGGCGCCAATGACAATTGGAGCCTTGAAGATGTGAAGACGCAATTGTCGAATTATGAGAATATTTCAGCGGATTCTCTGCGTCAGAATTTAGTTGATTTTCTTAGTGAAGTTGTTCCAACAGCCGAAGAGCTGGGTATTAAGCTGTGTTGCCATCCTGATGATCCACCATTTCCGCTTTTGGGCTTGCCGCGCGTGATGTCCAAGCAAAGTGATTATGAATATGTTCTCTCAGCTGTTGATAGTCCTGCAAGCGGGGCGACATTTTGCACCGGCTCCATGGGCGTGGCAAAGGATTTTGATCCAGTTTCATTTATTGAAAAACTTGGCCCTAAGATTCACTTTGCACATTTAAGAAATACCCAGCGTCATGGCATTTCAGATGGCGAACGGCATGGATTTTATGAATCAGAACATTTAGCTGGTGACACCGATATGGTTGCCACCGTGCATGCACTTTTGGCCGAAGAACAAAGGCGAAAAGCAGAAGGTCGTGAAGACCATGAAATCTGCATGCGTCCGGATCATGGACATTCCATTGCCAGCGATTTAGATAGAGCTGTAATGCCGGGCTATCCGTTAATTGGGCGCCTTCGCGGGCTTGCAGAACTTCGTGGTATTATGGCTGGATATTTAGGCCAGAGTAACTTGGTGTAGCTCTAACAAAGCGTCAAGCTTATAAGAATTGCACCGGTAGTTCCCATTGGATGAGAACCACACAACCAGCTTCTGATCGTACGGAATGTTCAGATCCGACTTCGTTGAGAATGACATCGCCAACTTCTGCTTTTCCATTTTCGTCGATTTGATCGCCTTCCAAAATAATGATGGTTTCCAATCCCATATGTCGATGACGCGGAACAGACGCGCCGGGTTCATATTTTAACAGCGCTACTTGTGGGCTGGCATGATTAATCCAGTAAATCTCAACACCTTCTCGAAAGGGTTCAAATTCAAGATCATTCCAGCCGTCTGAAACTAAATTTCTGAAAATGAGTTGGTTCATGATTTCAACCCATCTAAAATTTCATCGACAGAACTCACCCATCCAACAATTGCACCTTGCGCTTTGATCATATCGATCGCAGATTTTTTAAATTCTGGGAAATAGCTTTCAGTTGCATCTTTTGCTAGGATGCAGTCAAAACCACGGTCATTTGCTTCGCGCATGGTGGTTTGAACGCAAACTTCGGTGGTTACACCCGCAAACACCAATTGTCTTATCCCGATCTTTGTCAGTATCTGAGGTAAATCTGTTTGGTAAAAAGCGCCTTTTCCCGGTTTGTCGATGACGATTTCGTTTTCGATTGGATATAGCTCGGGAATAATATCAGCGCCGGGTTCTCCTGAAACTAATATCCGTCCCATTGGTCCTTCATCGCCAATTCGCAAGCTTGGATTGCCGCGATCTCGTTTTGCGTCTGGGAGATCGGACAGATCTGGCTTATGGCATTCACGTGTGTGAATGATAGGTAGTCCCAGCTCCCTGAAACCTTCGAGCAATTCTTTGGTTTTTGGGATAATACTGCGCAGCAAGGACACATCATTCCCCAGTGTTTCGCCAAAACCACCTGGCTCGACAAAGTCCCTTTGCATATCGATCACAATAAGTGCGATTTCAGATGTCTTAAATTCAAAGTCAAATGGCTGCGCTGTTATCAATCTCATTAGCCGTGTCCTGCCATATAATGTCCGATCTCGGTGATATCAGCATCGCCGTAATCTATTCGCCCTGGGTCGATCTCGACACTGCATGGAAAAACTTCAGCTTCACCGCTGGATTCATCCTCCCTACCGGTGAACCACGCGACAACCCACAAACCGGTGAATTTGCGCCAAGTGTCTTCCAGCTCGGCACCGGCACGACGCAGCTC
>JAHDFS010000104.1:2836-11308 GCA_020628035.1 Rhizobiaceae bacterium | reverse complement strand
ATCCACTATTGATGGCGTCACTTGGTATTGAAGCAATTGCTGCATGGGCAAAAGATGGAACTAAACCAGCCCCTACCCCAGGCAAAGACTTCTTTGACACAGGCGTTGCGCTTGTGACGGATCAGCCTGCGGATGGTGTTGACTCCATTTCCGTTGCTGAAGGTAAAAACCTCTGCTGGGGTTGACCTTCAACACGTAAATCGCAAACCTTACGGGGCGACCTTATCGGTCGCCCTTATTTTGAGACTTAAATTGAGATCGGGGAGGTCTTCATGGCTGCTCAGAAATTTGAGGAAGTGTTAGCTGATAGTTCGGATCAGGTAGCTGACTTTTCACAACAGCATCGCGGATTCGTAGCGACTTTTCAGCATCGGCTTCATGAAAACCCGGCACTGGTGCCGCTGATTGTTCTGGTTATTTCCATCGCCATTTTCGGCATTTTATTAGGGACAAAGTTTTTCTCGGCCTTTGCTTTGACGCTGATCCTTCAACAGGTGGCAATTGTCGGCATTGTGGGCGCTGCGCAATCAATCGTTATTTTAACAGCTGGCATTGATCTATCCGTCGGTGCGATCATGGTTTTATCCTCGGTTGTGATGGGACAATTTACATTCCGCTATGGTCTTCCGGTTGAATTCTCGATTATCTGCGGACTGCTATGCGGGACAATCTGCGGCTATATCAACGGCGTTTTTGTCGCCGTTCTCAAATTGCCGCCTTTCATTGTCACACTTGGCATGTGGCAAATTATTCTCGCAACAAATTTCCTTTATTCAGCCAATGAAACCATTCGAAGCAAAGAGATTGAGCAAAATGCCTCTCTTTTACAAATGTTTGGCTGGAAGTTTAAAATTGGCGCTGATGAGGCTGGTCGAGGTGGCGCAACCTTCACCATTGGCGTCATATTCCTTGTCGCGCTGGTATTGGCGCTCGCCTATGCACTCAGGCACACCGCATGGGGACGGCATGTCTATGCAGTTGGAGATGATCCAGAAGCGGCCGAATTATCCGGCGTTCAGGTGAAGCGCACGCTGATCTCGGTTTACACGCTTGCTGGCCTCATTTGCGCCTTTGCCGGCTGGGCATTGATTGGTCGCATTGGTTCGGTCTCTCCAACATCGGGTCAGCTC
This sequence comes from Rhizobiaceae bacterium, assembly GCA_020628035.1. Classification (GTDB taxonomy): domain Bacteria; phylum Pseudomonadota; class Alphaproteobacteria; order Rhizobiales; family Rhizobiaceae; genus Lentilitoribacter. The sequence continues at coordinate 10,178 of JAHDFS010000104.1, read as the reverse complement.
GCCAATATTGAATCCATCACAGCCGTGGTGATCGGCGGGATATCGCTCTTTGGCGGCCGTGGCTCGATCCTTGGCATGCTATTTGGCGCCCTGATCGTGGGTGTGTTCACACTCGGGCTCAGACTGTTGGGCGCAGATGCACAATGGACTTATTTACTCATCGGCGCGCTGATTATTGGTGCGGTTGCAATTGATCAATGGATTAGAAAGGTCGCAGCATAATGGAACCTATTCTGAAAGCACATAATCTTGTTAAAAAATATGGGCGTGTGACGGCGCTTGATCATTGCGACTTCGAATTAATGCCAGGCGAAATTTTGGCTGTCATCGGCGACAACGGTGCGGGTAAATCAACCTTGATCAAAGCGGTATCTGGCGCAGTTCAACCCGATGAAGGGGATATCTTTTTAGAAGGCGAAAAAGTCTCCTTCGCCTCTCCTTTACAAGCGCGAGATCGCGGTATTGAAACCGTATATCAAACGCTTGCCATGTCCCCTGCTCTTTCGATTGCCGATAATATGTTTATGGGGCGCGAGATCCGCAAACCCGGTATCCTTGGTACTGTGTTTCGCAAGCTGGATCGCGCAAAAATGGAACAGTTGGCGCGCGATAAATTGTCTGAGCTCGGCCTCATGACCATTCAGAACATTAATCAGGCCGTGGAAACATTGTCTGGTGGCCAAAGGCAAGGTGTTGCAGTTGCCCGTGCAGCTGCCTTTGGATCGAAAGTGATCATATTGGATGAGCCCACGGCTGCTTTGGGCGTGAAAGAATCCCGCCGTGTGCTTGAACTCATTCAAGATGTGAAATCACGTGGTATTCCGATCATTTTGATCAGCCATAATATGCCTCATGTATTTGAGGTGGCCGACCGCATTCACATCCATCGCTTGGGCAAACGCATTTGTGTGATTGACCCAAAGGATTACACAATGTCTGACGCGGTTGCCTTTATGACCGGTGCGAAAGAACCGCCAGCGGAACTCGCAGCTTAAATATGTAAAGCATGTCCCAAGGCTAAATGCGCAGTTTCCTGCACTGTCTCTCCCAGTGTGGGATGCGCATGGATCGTGTCAGCAATATCGGTGAGTGTCGCACACATTTCCATTGCAAGTGCGAACTCACCGGCAAGTTCGGACACACCATTTCCAACCGCCTGCAGACCCAAAACCAATTCGCTCTCAGCATCATAAACCACGCGCACAAAACCATCTTCGCGTTCCATGGTCATAGCGCGACCATTGGCGGCAAACGGGAATGTTGCGGTTTTAGCATCCGCGCTTGGCAATTGGCCAACGGTGACAATCTCAGGGTCGGTAAAACACACCGCCGGAACTGCGCGTTTATCCCAAACGCTTTGTTTACCAGCAATATGTTCTGCAACGATGACACCTTGGGCCATGGCGCGATGCGCTAACATCGGATCGCCAGTAATATCACCAATCGCAAAGACATTGCGCATAGAGGTCGCGCATACATCGTTAATCGCAATGTGACGACCATCCATTTTAAGATCTAAATCTTCAACACCAAATCCTGTGATATTTGGTGCACGCCCAATTGCAACCAGGATCTTATCCGCTGGGATTTCTTGCGCAGCCTCTTTCGTCGTGATCTTAAGCGCACCATCTGGGGTAACACCTTCAGCCTTTGCTCCCAAATGCAATGTAACACCAAGTTTCTTCAGGCGATCTGCAACGGGTTTGACGAGATCGGCATCATATTGCGGGAGGATCTGCTGATCCATTTCCACAATAGTGACATTTGCGCCAAGCTTTGCCATGGCAGTACCAATTTCAAGACCAATATAGCCGCCGCCAACAATTGCGAGATCTTTTGGAACATCTTTAAGAGAGAGAGCTTCGGTGGACGAGATGACGTGATCACTAAAAGGCAAAGACGGCAGTTCCATGGGAGAAGATCCTGTTGCGAGCACAAGATGTTCGCATTCGATGATTTGTTCACGCTCGCTCTTCGCAACTTTTACCGTCTTGCCATCAATGATGGAGGCTTTGCCTTGGATCAGGCGCGTTTTGGCTTTCTTTAAAAGCCCCGTCACGCCGGTATTTAGTTTTGTGACAATCCCATCTTTCCACTTTTGCGTTTTAGCAAAATCGATTTCAGCGTTTTGCAGTGAGATGCCAAGCTTGTTATCCCCTTGAAATGTTTTCGCTTTATGAAACTCGTCAGCGGCATGAATAAGCGCTTTTGATGGGATACATCCGACATTTAAGCATGTGCCACCGGGTTTTTCGCCTTCAACAACAATCGTATCTAATCCCAATTGACCAGCGCGTATACCGCACACATATCCGCCCGGTCCTGCGCCAACAATCAAAACTTTGCATTTTTCTCGTTTCATGATTAAGCCTCGACAAAAATTAGTGCTGGGGTTTCAAGGAGCGATTTGATCTTTTGCACAAAGACCGCTGCATCCCAGCCATCGATGATACGGTGATCAAAACTGGCGGAGATGTTCATCATCTTACGCGGAACAAACTGATCGCCCTCCCATACAGGGCGAATGGCGATCTTATTGACCCCAACAATCGCAACTTCCGGCAAATTAATAATCGGTGTTGTGACAATCGCGCCCAATGGGCCAAGCGATGAAATTGTGATGGTGGAACCAGATAGTTGCTCTCGATTTGCTGATCCTGTGCGTGCCGCATCAGCAATATCTTGAATATCTTGCGCCGCTTCAAACAGACCTTTTGCCTCCGCATGGCGTAAAACGGGCACCATCAACCCAGCATCAGTCATGGTCGCAATTCCGATGTGAACTGGGGCATGGCGGATCACCACGCCGTTTTCATCATCATAATGCGCATTCATTTCAGGATGATCATAAACCGCTCTGCTTAAGGCTGCCGAAAGGATCGGCAAAATCGTAAGCTTGGGTTTATCACCGCGTTCTGAATTGAGCTTGGCGCGGAGATCCTCAAGCGCTGTGACATCTACCTCTTCGACCACTGTGATATGCGGTACATTGGCATTAGCTTTGGACATGCGTTCGGCAATCTTGCGCCGCATACCGATGACTTTAATCTCTTCCGTGCCTTCGCGTTTTGCCCTGCCCGATCCGTTCGCGCTGCCATTTTGTTGCGATGGGCTTTGCGCATATTGATCAAGATCAGCATCGGTGATGCGACCTGCGGGGCCGGTTCCATGCACAAGGCGTAAATCAATCCCGCTATTGCGTGCTCTGGCTCGTACGGCAGGTGAAGCTAAAACCGGTGCACCTTCCGCTCGCGGCACAGCAGATGCTGGAGTAGATGGTATAGAGGCTTGTTTTTCAACCACCGGCATAACTTTTTCGGCGGCTGGCGCAGGTGTTTTGACCTCCTCCACAATCGCAGGCTCAGGTGCAGATTGCTCTACTTCATCGGGTTCGACGCTCGCCCCTTCAGCCTCTGTTTCAATCAGCACAAGGTCGGAACCAATGGCTAAGCTGTCGCCAATTTCCCCATTGGTTTGCACGATCGTACCATCATAAAGACATGGAATTTCAACGGTCGCCTTATCCGTCATCACGGCCGCGATGATATCGTCCTCGCGGACAAAATCGCCGACCTTCACATTCCATTCAACGAGTTCAGCTTGGGTGATACCTTCGCCAACATCTGGCAATTTAATAGCTAGAATATTCACTTAAGCCTCCATTGCTTTAACGAGCGCACGTTCCACTCTGTCGGGTCCGGGGAAATAATCCCATTCAGCGGCATGCGGATAAGGTGCGTCCCAACCGGTCACACGTTCAAGCGGTGATTTTAGATGCCAGAAACATGCCTCTTGAACTTCAGCGATGAGTTCTGCACCAAAGCCGCTGGTGCGTGTTGCTTCATGAACAACAACGCATCGTCCGGTTTTCTCAACGGATTGTTTGATGGTCTCCAAATCAAGCGGCAATAAGCTTCTTAAATCAATAATCTCAGCATCGATATTGGCTTGTTTGACTGCAGCTTCCGCAATGTAGACCATCGTGCCATAGCTTAGAATTGTCACATCATTACCTTCGCGACAAACTTTGGCCTTGCCGATGGGAACTGTGTAATGACCTTCGGGCACTTCACCATCAGGGTGCTGACCCCAACCAAGCGATTTACCGCTGTGATCGCCGTAGAATGGTCCATTATATAAGCGTTTGGGTTCGAGAAAGATCACCGGATCGGGATCTTCGATAGCGGCAATTAGCATGCCTTTTGCATCATAAGGATTAGATGGGATCACCGTTTTTAAACCAGCCACATGTGTGAACAAAGCTTCAGGGCTTTGGCTGTGGGTTTGGCCGCCAAAGATACCACCACCTGTTGGCATTCTGATCACCATTGGGCAGGTGAATTGTTCATTCGAGCGGAACCTTATACGCGCGGCTTCCTGTGTGATCTGATCGTATGCGGGGAACATATAATCGGCAAATTGCACTTCCACACATGGCCGCATGCCGTGTGCTGCCATACCAATCGCCATACCGGCAATCGCGCTTTCATTGATAGGCGTGTCAAACACGCGCTCATTGCCATATTTAGCCTGTAATCCGCTGGTGCAGCGGAACACACCGCCGAAATAACCAACATCCTGACCAAAAACGACCACCGATGGATCATCGGCGAGTTTTACATCCATTGCATCGCGCAGAGCTTCAATCATTGTCATATTAGCCATGATTACGCTCCCATTTCCTGGCGTTGCCGTTTAAGATGTTCAGGCATATCAGCGTAAACGCCTTTGAACATTACTGTTGGAGACAGGCGTTGCTCGTTGACCAGCGTGCCATGGGCTTCAACTTCTTTTTGAACACTAGTGACTTCATCCAATAATTCGGCTTCAAGCTGAATGTGACGTTCTTCAGACCATTCACCCAATGAAATGAGATGTTTTTTTAAGCGCTCGACCGGATCGCCCAATGGCCAGGATAGCGCTTCATCTTTCGGGCGATAAGCGCCGGGATCATCAGAGGTTGAATGTGCGGCGGCGCGATAGGTGAACCATTCAATCGCTAAGGGTCCATAACCTTTTCGCGTGCGTTCAACTGCCCATTTTGAAACGGCTACAACAGCTAAATAATCATTGCCATCAACGCGCAAAGCCGGTATACCATAGCCACGTGCGCGAGATGCATAAGTGCGTGATTTACCTGCCGCTACGCCGGTATAAGTCGAGATCGCCCATTGGTTATTGACGATGTTTAAGATGACTGGTGGTTGATAAACGGACGCGCATAACAAGGCTGAATGAAAATCATTGGATGCTGTTGCACCATCGCCAATCCATGCGGCGGCTATTTTACCGTCACCAGTTAAAGCATTGGCCATGCTCCAACCCACAGCCTGAATATATTGCGTGCCCAAATTGCCGGAAATTGTGAAAAAACCATAATCGCGCGCTGAATGAAGAACCGGCAGCTGGCGTCCTTCCATCGGGTCCAATTCATTGGAATAAAGCTGACCAAAGAGATCGCGCAATGGATAATCGGCACCAATTAATAGCGTTTGCTGTCGATAGGTTGGGAAATTCATGTCCCCTTTGTCAAGCTGACGCTGAAATCCGCACCCAATCGCTTCTTCGCCGGTGCATTGCATGTAGAACGAGGTTTTACCTTGGCGTTGAGCGGTAATCATCCGTCGATCAATGGCACGCATTTTGAGCATATCGCGCATGCCCTGACGAAGATCATCAACTGAAACGTCTTTAATTAGTTCCGCCCAAGGGCCGACAGCGTTACCATCTTTATCCATCACACGGATGAGACCATTGGCATATTCTCGCCCGTCCTTTGCTTCAAATCCAAAATCAGGAATGCCAACTGCACCGGGTTCGCTGATTTTTATATTGGAAAAATCAGGCACTTCATCAGGCCTGGCTGGTGGTTCTGGAAATGTAAGCTTGGGCGTTTGGGTCATTTGGCTTGCATCCTTGTGGCAGGTTCCAAACGGAGAATTTCTCCGTTTAGATTGGTGTTGGAGAAGGTCAGGTGTGTGAGAATTTTGCGATTGTTGTGATGATCGCGCGAGATTGAATTTTCGGCAGCACAAGTTACGTCGAAAACACCGATTGGTATCCGTTTTGCTCCGCAAGTGACGATATCAACCAAATTCAATCTCCTTCCTGGTCGAAATTTCACATATTGAATTGTGCCATGGCTTAGGCGGGATTTTGATTTGATTTATGGCCATTATTCAATTAGTTTGCATAAATGAGCCAATAAACACATAAATAAGGGATAATTCATGCACAAACTTGATGAAGCTGATCTAAGAATCCTCAGAGCCATGCAAAACGATGGGAATCTGTCGGTTTCGCAAATTGCTGAGCAAGCTGGCATTTCACAATCGCCCTGCTCACGCCGCATTATCCAATTGCAAAAAGCGGGTATTATCCGGGGTAAGATGGTGGATTTAGATCGCAGAAAGCTTGGATTTAATGCCATTATCGTGGCGCGGGTAAAGCTTGATAAACATGATGGTTCTGCGCTTGAAGATTTTCGCCGCGAGATATTGGCAATCCCTGAAATTCAATATGCTGTGCTGCTGATGGGTGCGTTCGATTACGACTTACACATTGTTGTGCGCGATATCGATCATTATCATCATCTTTTGCATAAACGCTTGGTCACGCTACCTGCGGTGAAAGAAATTGAAAGCTCGGTGGTCATTGATGTGGCGAAAAAGACCAACGCATTGCCACTTTCACTCGACGCATAAAATAGCATTTACATTTTCAGACACTTCCTATAACTAACATGTTAGTTTGGAGGAAGACGAATTATGCTTGGAAATGTAGCTGTGCTTGAACCTGGATATTCCAGTTACGAAATTGAAAATCAGGTGCTGGCCGATTTAGGCGTCAGGGTTGTTCCTGTTCAGAGCGGTGATGCAACCAACAAAGCCCTTGAGGATGTGAACCCCCTTGGCATTTTTGTGCGGCAAGCCGATGTGACATCGCAAGTTATGGATGCCGCCCCCAACCTTAAGACCATTGTTCGATATGGCATTGGTTATGATAATATCGACATTGAAGCCGCAACGAAACGCAAAATCGCTGTGCTAAATGTTACTGATTATGGCGCAGAACACGAAGTCAGCGATCAGGCGCTTGCTTTTTATCTTGCTTTTAACCGAAAGGTCTCCTCCCGCGATCGCGATGTGCGAAACGGAAGATGGGGCGGCGGACAAGCTGACCTTATTCCTGGTCGCCGGAATGCAACGCTCGGCCTTATCGGCTATGGCCGTATTGCCCAACAAGTGGATAAAAAATTTCGCGCTTTAGGATTTAAGCAAACTTTGGTCTACGATCCTTATGCCCCATCTGAGTTGTTATCAACAAACTCAGCCCAAGCTGT
>JAHDFS010000104.1:0-2736 GCA_020628035.1 Rhizobiaceae bacterium | reverse complement strand
GACAGTGATTTACTTTTGGAAATTTATCTCGAACGCGTGAGTTCGAAATTTGAAGCGCTTCGCACACGGTTTGGGCGGCAAGATGATCACCAGGAAAACTCTATTCGCGAACATCGTAAATTGGTGGAAGCAATCCGTATTGCAGATGTTCATGAACTCACACAATTGCTGCGTATTCACGTTGCAAACACACAAAGCTACTATGCCCGATTGCTTCAGTAATCGCTGGGTCGTGGGAATTATCAAAAGCCATTTGTAACATGTTAGATCATCAGAAGTGAAGCCGGCAAATTGCCGACTTCGTTATTTCACAGCTTGTTATTTTAAATAATCAAGCCACGGTGATTGCTCGGCAATCATGTGATCGACCAGCGCTGTGACCCCTTTGGACTGCGTCACTGTTGGATCAACCAGCATGGCTTGGATGACGAGATCTCGGCTTTCTTGCAAGATCGCCTCAGCTGTTAGCTCATGAATACCAATCTGGTTGCTCAACAATCCGCGGATCCCAACAGGAATATCGACTGCAATGCCGTGAATACCATTTTCATCAATATTGGCCGGCACCTCGACACAAATCCAATCCGGCAGATTTGGAATGAAGCCGTTATTTGGAATATTTACAGCACCTTCTTCATATGTTGGCGCGCCTAGCAATGCTTCCATGATGGGCACAACGCGTTCTTTTAATACCGGTTCAATGGCCGGTTCGGTTAGCCCCAAGAAGTTGCGGTAATAGGTGTAAAAGTCCAAAATGCCCTGATGATCAGCGCAATCATGCGCCCATTGGATATATTCACCAAAATGGCTGTCATAGGTAATTGGCAGTGCTTTGAATTTTTCCAAAATCTTTGCAAATAACCAGCGATCCGACCAAGGACGAATGGCATCAATATGGCTGAGATCAACATCCATCCAGCCTTCAGTCTCAATGGATTTACCAGATTTTCGAGACGCATTTAGAACTTCTGAATAACCAGGCTTTTGCGAGAAATAGGCCTCGGCCTTTTCCAAAACGTCAGGATAAGCGTCTGAACCATCCTTGGTGTAGGACACATCTGTCATGACGGAGAAGTGGTTCAACCCGCCCGCGCGATAGCGAATATCGGAGCGTTCAACACCCAATAATGGGGCAAGGTGCCGTTCGAGCGATACGATTTCGTGGCACATGCCAACGAATTTTAGCTCAGGGAATTTGCGGTGAACGGTCGTGCAGATACGGCTCATTGGGTTTGAATAATTAAACACCGTCGCATCTGGGCAGATATCCATCACCTGCTGGCAGATATCCAAGATTGGCGGGATAATGCGCAATGAATGAAACAAACCGCCCGGGCCACCATTTTCGCCATAAATCTGTTTGAACCCATATTGATGCGGGATTTTCCAATCCTGATCCCAAAGGGCAAATCTGTCACCTACTTCAATAGAAATAACGACAAATTGCGCATCTTTAAGCGCAGGCTTTAGATCAACCGTTGCAGAAAGCGAGAAATCCAAATTATTGGATGCGACATAGTCTTGTGCCACTTTCAACGTGCGCTTGGCAGCTTCTAAGTTAATGTCATGCAATATGACCTCTGAGCCAGACATATGCGGGCTTTGAAATAAATCTCCCAGCATGCCAATGCCAAATTGGAGGCTACCTGCCCCGACGAGTACAATTTTCGTCATCTTATGATTCCTATAATTATAAGTGTTAGAATGATGTTTAACCGATTATCTGATCATTTTCATCAAATCGGTGAATATGTTGATCAATGGGGCTAATCCCAATTTCGGTGCCCACTGGAATGCGATGGCTGCCGATTTGTCTGACAATCACGGGTTCTGAGTGACCGATATCGACGAATATGAAACTATCTGAACCCAGATTTTCTGTGTGAACGACTTTTCCGCGCCATTTCGCAGCGCCATCGGTCTGAATTTCAATATGCTCCGGACGAATACCAACCGTTGTGCAGTCAAAATCATGAGAGAATGCACCTTGTAACAGGTTCATTTTTGGCGATCCGATAAACCCGGCGACAAAAACCGATGCCGGTTTCTCATAAAGCTCATCCGGCGTTCCAACCTGTTCCACCAAGCCATCACGCAGCACGCATATCCGATCCGCCAAGGTCATGGCTTCAACTTGGTCATGCGTGACATAAATCATCGTTACGTTTTTCATATTTTGGTGCAGCTTGGCGATTTCCAACCGTGTGGCCACACGCAGGGCTGCGTCCAAATTGGATAATGGCTCATCAAACAAGAACACACGCGGATCTCTGACAATAGCACGCCCAATGGCAACGCGTTGACGCTGGCCACCTGAAAGCTGTTTTGGCTTTCGGTCCATAAGGTGATCAATCTGCAGCATTTTTGCAGCATTATGTACGCGTTCTTTGATCTCGCCTGGGTTTGATTTTGCCAGCTTCATGCCAAAGGCCATATTGTCATATACCGACATATGCGGATAAAGCGCATAGGACTGAAACACCATTGCAATGCCGCGCTTTGCGGGAACATCGTTATTGACACGTTTTTCGTCAAATTCGAGATCACCCTCGGAGATTTCTTCAAGTCCAGCAATGAGGCGTAAAAGCGTTGATTTCCCGCAGCCTGAAGGGCCGACAAAGACCATGAACTCACCTTTGCGAATTTCAAGATCAATGCCATGGATAACTTCCACGGATCCAAAGGATTTTCGCAAACCTTTTAAATTTATCTGTGCCATATGTCCTCCGTTACCCT
>JAHDFS010000103.1 GCA_020628035.1 Rhizobiaceae bacterium | reverse complement strand
ATCAGCGAATAATTGAGTTTTGTAATATCAAAGAGCGTGACCTGACCCGTCGCGATGGGCAGTTTATTGCTGAGGGGAAAGTGGTCCTCCAGCATCTTGTAAATTCACAGATCACAGATCGTCGATTTGAGATTGTAAAAATACTCATTTTGAAAAACCGTTTTGAAGGTGTCGAAGAGCTTTTAAATACCGTGCCAGACACTGTGCCGATATACATCGCCGAGAAAAGTGTGATGAACGATATTGCCGGATTTGAAATGCATCGCGGTATTTTGGCGCTTGGTCAATATAATCGTGATGGGGATAATGCAGACCGAGCGGCGAAAGAAATAGACGCAGATGCACCAAGTTTAGTGCTGGCGGCATGTGGGATTTCCAATCATGATAATCTGGGATCGATTTTTAGAAATGCCGCAGCATTTGGTGTTGAGAAAATCCTGTTAGATCCCACATCTTGTCATCCGCTTTATCGCAAAGCCATTCGCGTATCCGTTGGATCGGCGCTTACTGTGCCGTTCGAGCTTGATGTCGATATCATGACCATGATCGAAGACTATACCAAACAGGGATATTCAATTTATGGCCTGTCACCCAGGGGCGTGCAGATGATTGACGCATTAGAACCTTCGCAGAAAACGCTTTTATTGCTGGGAACTGAAGGCGAGGGATTGCCCGACGAGATCATGGCGCAGATTAAAACGGCAAAAATATCTCAAAGCGACGGGCTTGATAGTTTAAATGTCGCAACCGCGTCTGGAATTGCCTTATGGCAGATCGCCCGGCAGATGAAATTGGTTTAGGGATGTATTTACTCAGCCATTTGAATAGCCGTGTTAGGTTCTGTTTATCGGTTTGCGCTCCAAATGAGAGCTATAGTTTTTTGAATCTGGACCCCAATCGAAGTAAACACCGTAATTGCCCTTAGCTAGGAATTCAGCCTGTTCTTTAGAGATACTTAGTGTCTCTGACCAAAGTAGTTTTTGGGTTTTGGAGGAAAGAATTTTGGCATATAGTTTTATTTGATAGTTCCCCTCGACAAATGAGAACGCTGTACCGTCTCTAGGTGTTAAAAAATGATGATTTGTAACAATACCGCTTTCTCCCACAAACAGGCCACTGCCGCGTTTCAGACTTGTGTCTCCATAAACCCAGATATTAAAGTTTTGTACAGTTTCATTCCGTGTTAGCTTAACATGGAGACTTTCGATCATCAGTCCTCTTTTACCCGTAGAAAATATTAGGGTTCGGAGAAACAATTTTGGGTTATCTAATTTTTCGTAATTTGGACCATCTGGCCCAAAGAAAACTGTGGTAGGTTGTGTAGCGTGTAGAGACCCACGCCGAAAAAACGTCAACCACGCAGTTAATACTGATATCAAAAGTGCAGCAATCGAAAGCACAATCGGAAACGATTCTAACATACTCTTATATTAGTTGTTATATTTTTATTACTCAACTTAAAATTATGTTACAATGATGTAAATCTGCCTTTGCAATTTCCTTAACATCATCAATGATCTATTTTGATGAGATTACTACTTCCCCATGAACGCGTTAAACGCATCTTTATAGTCTGGATGCCAGCGGCTGAGCGGTGGACGGTTTTCGATAATATCGCCAATGGACCATGCCATCCGTTTTTCATCGAGATCACGGGTGACATCATTGTCCGGGCAGATAATGTAAAAATCGCTTTTATTCACACTATCGATAAAGAAATCGACGGTCTGTTCAGCGGTCCAAGCCGATGGTGGTTTCTCAGGCGTGCCGATCATCCCCGTATGGACAAAGCCGGGCACCAGCAAATGCGCTGATATGCTGGTATTATCTGAATTGCGCAATTCGTGTTCGAGTGCTTCAGTGAAAGCTTTAAGTGCGGCTTTTGACACATTGTAGGCGGGATTTCCGGGCGGTGTGGTGATGCCTTGCTTGGAGCCTGTATTGATAATGGCGCCTGGGCGTCCTCTTGCGATCATTGAAGGGGCAAAAACTTGCGTACCATGGATGGCGCCCCATAAATTGACGTTGAGGATTTTCTCCCAGTCGGGTGAGCTATTGATCGTTGATGAGCGGCCACCCACACCGGCATTGTTCATTAAGATGTCAACGCCGCCAAATTGTTGCGACACGATCTTTTCCAATGCTTCCAATTGCGCGCGATCAGACACATCGGTGACAGATGTTATGACATCTTCGGCACCTGCTTCGCGCAATGTGTTTTCAACCGATGTAAGTTTATCCTTGTCTTGATCAACGGCAACAATGCGCATGCCCATACTGGCAAATTTGGTGGCAGCAGCTAGACCAATGCCAGAGGCACTTCCGGTGATGAGAGCAACTGATTGAGATTGAAAAGCGGGGTGTGTCAAATTGGTTTGTGACATTGGCAAATCCTTTGATCAATAATCAGTCTTGTTAGAGTGGTTGGTCGGGATAAATTAGCGCTATCCCGACCACCATTACTTTAGGCAGCTAAATCTGACTTTGTCTTAAGTGTCAGCATGTCGCCCATGCCAAAGTTTGTAAAGAGTGCATGGGTTGTTGTTTCTGCAAGCTCGTTCATCGGAACAACTGCATCACCCATCCCAACTTTATCGACTTCTGTGCGGAATGGACGGGTGCCTGGAGCGCTTGCGACGAGTGAGACAATGGCATCAGCAACAAGGGACGGATCTTGCTGTGGGTTTGCTGCCAGGAACTCATTGAACTGTGCACGTGCTGCTTCTGGCACTGCTGCCATTTCGCCATAGCTTTCGTTTCTGTCGGGTGATGATGGCAGGATCAAATTGCCGTGGAACTCAGTTGGGAAACCGCCTGGTTCGACAACTGCGACATCAACACCAAACTGGCTAAGTTCTGCGCGGTAATTTTCGCTGATTGCTTCCAATGCCCATTTGGTTGCATTGTAAGGGCCGTAAAATGGCAAGGTCACACGACCAAGTAAGCTGGTAACATTGAGGATCAGACCTTCACCGCGTGCCCGCATTTCAGGCAGAACTGCTCGCATTAAACGTTGTGGGCCAAAGACATTGACATCAAATACGCGTTGGAAGTCACCCGCTGAGAAGTTTTCTTGAAGGCCGTGAACGCCAACGCCGGCATTATTAACGAGGACATCAATACCGCCGAGCTTTTCGCTTACTGCTGCAACGCCTTTTTCAACAGAGGCATCATCGGTGACGTCGATATCGGCAATATCTGCACCCCAATCGCGCAGCAAGTCCGCGGCGTTTTTATTGCGGCCTTGTGGGTCTCGGACTGTACCGACAACTGTGTGGCCAGCTTTGAGCAGTTCAGAAACGATGAGTTTGCCAAAGCCGCTGCTTGCACCTGTTACAAGAATTTTCATGTGTACATCTCCATAATGAGTTTGTGGTTGTTTCGAGAGCTAAGATAACTGTTGCAAAATATTAGAACAGTAGGATAATATCGAACTTATGGTTCAAAATATTAGAACTTTGGGATTGCCAACACTGATCGGCTTTCACACAGTTGCGAAGACCGGCGGTATCAGTGCGGCAGCCAAAGAATTGGGCATGGCAAAATCTGGTGTGAGCCGTCATGTGGCGCTGCTGGAGGAGCATTTGGGTGTTAAATTGCTTGAGCGAGGTGCGCGGTCGGTTAAGCTCACACCCATTGGTGAGGTGCTTGACCAAAAGATCGCCTCCGTATTGGCTGAAATTGATCTCATGGAGGATATCGCAAGAGAAGAGCTTGGCGGTGTTTCAGGCCAGGTGAATATTGCAGCGACACCTGATTTTGGCGGTTTGGTTGCGGCTAAACTCTTTCCAATGGCGCGGGAGCTTTATCCGGATCTGACACTCGTCATGCAGCCGGAATATAGTTTTGCAGATATGCAAGATCCGGGCATAGACATCGCGCTACGGATTGTTCGAGTGCATGATGATCGTCTGGTCGCAAAAGAAATGGGCACCTTTCGCCGTGTTCTCGTTGCTTCACCTGAATTGTGTAAAGCCCATCAGTTGAAGCATCCATCCGATCTTGCGGATGCGCCATGTTTAACGTTTCGCGGTGACCGGCCTGGCGCGATTTGGAAGTTTGAATCTGCTTCAGAGGAGGTCGCCGTATCTGTGTCAGGACATCTTGCTGTTCACAATTTCCATATTCTTTTGAATCTGGTCGAGGCTGGCATGGGTTTTGGCCTCATTCCAGAGTTTGTGGCGCACGAGAAATTGGAAACGGGTGAAATTGTTCGGTGTTTACCGGGATATAGAGCGCCTCCCGTTCCGGTTTTTCTGACATTTCGCCCCGGTGCAAGACGCGTGGCCCGCATTGACGTTGTGATAAAACTATGTGAAGAAATCGTGCCTGATATCTTATCGAGAAAAGATGCCTTGAGTTGATCATCGGATTTAGACCCCATCTTCAAAATTTTTTTGCTGATTACAACTTTTTTCTTGAAACACTTGATCATTTAATAAGCAGCTGGCTCTCTTGACTAATAAATGACCATATCTCATGATGCCATGGTTTCGCTGATGAGCGCAGCGATAAAAAATTATAAAAGCTCGATGGAGAGATGAATGTTCAAAAAATTTGCGTTAGGCGCTGCCCTAACCCTTGCCGCTATTGGCACAACCCTATCCACGCCTGCATTTGCAGAAACAAAAATCCCATTTGCGCTGGACTGGAAATTTGAAGGTCCAAGTTCACCTTATTTTGTTGCGATTGATAAAGGCTATTTTGGTGAAGAAGAGCTTGATGTGACCGTGACTGCTGGTCAGGGTTCACTTGATGCGATCCCAAAAGTTGCTACTGGTGCCTTCCCAATTGGATTTGCAGATATCAACTCACTTGCAAAATTTTTAGATGAAAATGCTGGTGCACCAGTTACTGCTGTCATGATGGTTTATGACAAGCCACCATTTGCTGTTGTTGGCCGTAAATCACTTGGCATTTCCAGCCCGAAAGATCTTGAGGGTAAAACGCTTGGTGCGCCGCCACCAGATGGCGCTTGGGCGCAGTTCCCAGCATTTGCTGCTGCAAACTCATTGGATGTCGACAAGATCAAAGTTGAACCTGTTGGTTTCCCAACACGTGAGCCAATGTTGGCTGAAGGCAAAGTTGATGCTGTTACTGGTTTCTCATTTTCAAGCTATTTAAATCTTGTGCGTTTGGGCGTGCCGGAAGATGATATCTCAACCATTTTGATGGCCGATAATGGCCTTAAATTGTATGGCAATGCGATTATCGTCAACACAGAATTTGCAAAAGCGAACCCAGACAAAGTTACTGGTTTCTTGCGTGCTGTTGCAAAAGGCTGGAAAGCATCAATTGCAGATCCGGAAGGCGCTGTGAAAATGATGGTAACACGCAACCCAGCTGCTGACGTTGCGCTTGAAACACGTCGTTTGCAATTGGCAATTGATGCCAATGTGATGACAGATTACGTGGCTGCAAATGGTATGGGTAGCATTGATGCTGCACGTTTTGCTGAAGCGCTTGAACAGCTGAAAAGCACAATGGGCCTTTCAAATGTTGGCGATGCATCGCTTTATTTTGATGCGTCTTATCTGCCAGACGATGGCAGCTTGATGCTCAAATAAGCATCCTTTCGTTAGATAAACCTCCCTTCGCATATACTATGCGGGGGGAGGGTCATTATTTTTACAAAGCATAAAATATGAGTTCTTCAGAATTTCAAATCGAGTTATCGCAAGTCACCCATGCCTATAAGACCAAGGATGGCCCGCTCCCTGTATTGGATGCGCTGTCTTTGCAAATGGATAAGGGGACATTCACCGCCGTTGTTGGTCCTTCTGGCTGCGGAAAATCCACTTTAACCCGCCTGATCGCTGGGCTGTTAATCCCTGATGAAGGTGAGGTTTACTTACATGGTGAAAAGGTAAAGTCACCGCGTTCCACGGTGGGTATGGCGTTTCAAAATCCGGTGCTCTTGGAGTGGCGCACGATCTTGGAAAATGTGCTTTTACCGCTCGAGATTGTGCCCAATAAGCTCACTAAGGCCGAAAAGGAAGCGCGTGGACGTGAATTGCTTACAATGGTTGGTCTGGAAGGTTTTGAAAATAAAAAGCCATCTGAACTATCAGGCGGTATGCGCCAACGGGCATCGCTTTGCCGCTCCATCGTGCATCGCCCCGAAGTTTTGATTTTGGATGAACCATTTGGTGCGCTTGATGCATTTACGCGCGAAGATCTATGGCAGATCATGCATTCGATCCGCGTGAAGGAAAATATCACCACATTGCTGATCACCCATGATTTGCGCGAATGTGTGTTTTTGGCTGATCAGATTGTTGTCTTGTCGGGCCGTCCTGCGACTGCGCAATATGTTGCCGATGGTCCATTGCCGATGGATCGCACATTAGAAGACCTCTATACACCAGAAGCGACAAAACTATTGGCAGAATTGCGTCGGCAAATTCAGATTGCGCAAGGTCGTAATGATGAAGGGGAGGCGGCATAATGAATACGCTTTTATCTCGTCAGTTTTGGATACCTGTTGCTGCGATAATGGTCTTTCTGCTTCTTTGGGAGTGGTTGGTTTGGTTTAATGAATGGCCAAACTATAAGATGGCGTCTCCTACCGATCTGGGGCCTGCCTTCTGGAAGTTTAAGGGCCTCTTTTTAGAATATGGTTGGCAGACTTTGTGGCGCACAATTGCCGGGCTCATGCTAGCCGTTGTTTTTGGTGTTCTCATTGGGATGATCATGGGTTTCTCACGCATCATGCGCGAAGGGCTTTATCCACTTCTTGTTGGGTTCAATGCCATTCCAAAAGCAACAGTGGTGCCTGTTATTGCTTTGATTTTCGTTGGTCAGGATAACTTTAATACTGTGCTCATGGCCTTTATGATTTCGTTCTTCCCAATAGCCGTTTCGGTTTCCATTGGGTTGTCGACGCTGGAGCCCGAATATAGCGATATCTTGCGCTCACTTGGCGCGAGCAGATTTACGATTTTCTGGAAGATCGCTTTGCCGAAAACCTTACCGGAATTTTTCGGAGCCTTAAAAGTTTCTGTAACACTGGCCTTTATCGGCACCAATCTAGTGGAGATCATCCAACCTCACGGAAAAGGCTTAGGTTTCTTATTTGATAGCGGCAAGATTAGTGCGGACTACCCATTGATGTTTGCCGTGCTCATAGCGCTCGCGTTTTTGGGTATTGTGCTCTTTTATATCGTGGTGGTGCTTGAGAAAATATTCGCTGGTTGGTCCGAGCGCGGCAGCTAACACAACAAATTAATTAGCAGTAGAACTGCTTGTTGTTTTGTCGACACGTCTGATAGCCCGATCTGCAAGGCTTGGTTTGATTTTCAATCCACGCTTGGGTTTAACAGGCGTATGTTCTGCCAAAATCTCGTGAATAGGTGAGGATTGGCCTTCACGCGCTGCGGTTAGGTCAATCATCATTGCAGCAATTTCTGCAAGCTCACGGCGCAGCTCCGGATCATCCGTCGGCGCGCTTTCTTTTTTGAGTTGGTCAACCAAGTCGTTGTGACGTGTTCTTAATTTTTCGACCTTATTGGCGATTGTCTCCAGAGGGATATCCTCTTTTTCAATCTGCTCAAGCTCTTCAACCTTTGTGGCTTTTTTGATGAGCATGGTCGCTTTGGATGCGATGTCGCTTGGTTTGCGCTCTGGTGCAGGTTTACCGGTATATTTAGAAAGCTGCTTCTCAACTTTTGTGAGCTGACGTTCGAGCGCACGTCTTTCGGTCTCGCTCGATTTAAGCGTTTTCTTGAGCTCTGAGGTTTCGGAGCGGACAGAATTCACGCGCTCTTTCAGACGCTTGATCTCACTGTTTTTGTTCTCAATTGTCTGATCGCGATTTGCCAATTTTGAAGTGGCGGATGTGAGGCGTTTGTTTAACCCATCAGCTCTGGCTTTTTCCTGCTCTAGCTCGCGCTCAATTTTCTGGGCGCGATTTTCCAACTCAGATTGATTGTTGCGCAATTTGGTGTGCTCATTGCGCAGGGCATCAATGGTTGAGCGGAGATTTTCAGATTCAGTATCTTTGCTGGCAAGGTCAATTTTCAAGGAGCCAACATCAGTTGATAAGCGATTGGCCTTTTCAATAAGCGCCAAAATTTGCTCTTCTTTTTCTTGATTGGCCTTTTGTGCTTCTTTCAAGCTTTGGCGCGATTTTTCGAGCTTACTTTCCTCGGTGCGCAAGTTAGAGCGCAATTTGCCAGCGTCCTCTTTCAGGCTGTCGACATTTGCTTGCAGCTCTTGGTTCTCGCTGCGCATTTTGACAATTCTATCCGAAAGACGAGAGTTGCCAGCCTTTTCCTCAGTGAGCATTTCGCGCTCTTTTTTGAGCTCCACCGACATGCGCGCATTTTCAGCTGCGAACACGGCGCGGTCCATGTCTTTTGCCGCTTTGATCTCGGCTGCATTTAGTGGCACTGTTGCGCGCATACGGCGCTCGGTCAGCTTAACCACGCGTCGATAAATTGCAGGCGCAACCACAAGGCCAAGCAATGCGGCCATCAAAAATCCGAGTGCAACAAATAATATGAGCTCGATCAAAGCGCTCGTTTCCCAGCTTAAGTCTCAAAATGACACAATAAATTGTGCGTCTTGGCCATTAAACATAGCTTGTAGGCGTGAGCAAGCTTAGACTTAAAATATCGTTAAGAACGATCTCTGAAAGCTGTTGGAAATATGTTTGCAGCGTGGAATTGGGGTCCAGATCGCTTAGAACGGGTTCCAGGTTGGTTTGCGTGTCACTTTAAGATAACCAACATTGATACCCAAGCGCGCGCCAACACCTGTGCGAATTGGAACAAGCAGCACGTTTTGTCTGCGCATAACAGTCATTCCAAGTCCTGCAACAACGTAGGCTGATCCGCTCACACCGCCAAAACGACCATAGATGCCTTCAACGCTTGGAAGGTTATAAACAAGCATCATTGTCCGTGAACCTTCGCCACCATAATCAAACCCGATGGATGGCCCTTGCCAGAATGTTGAATGCTGGCCAGCGTTTTTGGTATAAAGCACGCCTTCGCCATAAGTTAAGCCACCGACCACTGCACCTGATGCTTCTTGGCCAAGAACATACCCATTTGGCTGTCCATAGCTTGAGAATGCTTTTTCAACGAGTTTTGCCAATGCGCCGGAGGTTGATCCAAAGAAACTATGCCCCGCATCAACGATTTCCTGCGCAGTATAATATGTTTCACTACCGCTTTGCGCTTTCGCGCTACTCGCCATGATGGAAAATAGTAAGAAGATTGCACACAGATATCTGCCAATTACATTTAGGGGGGCTAAATACTGTTTCATCGGGTTCTCCACTTGAAAATCGTCACTAAATACACTTATGAGCACATTTTTTTGGCTTAAAGCTATATTCGCGCAATCATGTTAATAAGCAGTTTACCAATTAAGGTTTCATTATGGCTAAGTTGTGAATCATTGTATTGTGATCAATAAAATTGATCTAAAGATACGTTTGAATCGAAGCGCATTTTGCCATTGGAGCTAATTAATGTCGAAAAATCCTGTTCTAACGCTCGCTGGGCATGACCTGGCTGCCCTTTTATGTTCCCGCGTATGTCATGATATTATATCACCTGTTGGTGCCATTAATAATGGACTAGAACTTTTGGATGAAGGTGGTGCGGATGAAGATGCGATGGATCTTATCCGATCCAGTGCACTTAACGCATCTGTTCGGCTCAAATTTGCCAGGCTCGCATTTGGTGCATCAGGTTCCATTGGCGCATCAATTGATACAGGTGAAGCTGAGCAAGCGATCAAAGATTTTGTGGAAACAGATGGCAAAACTGTCATCAACTGGCATGGTTCACGCGCAATTGTCCCAAAAAACAAAGTTAAGCTCTTGATGAACTTGTTTTTGATTGCCTTTAGCGCAATTCCGCGTGGCGGTGAGATTGATATCTTCTTGGAAGATCTTGAGACTGCGCCGCATTTCAGATTGGTTTCTCGCGGTAAGATGATCCGCGTTCCACCAAAATTCCTCGAATTGCATGCTGGCCAATCCGATGATGCGATTGATGCGCATGCTGTGCAACCATATTACACGATCCTTCTGGCTGAAGAGGCTGGGCTTGAATTGGGCTGCGTGGTCAATTCAGACGATGTGGTGTTTACAGCTAAATCAGCCTAAATTATTGACATGATTTCTATGCGCGGATTTTGCCGAAAGATCCGCGCTTTTTTTGTTTTTGTATCAATATCTTTTTTGCGTTGCACAAATATTGAGCAAATAGAAGATACATCGAATTTTCCTTAACTTATTGAAATTAATAAATAAAATTACGTTTAGTCTGGTGAGCGGTTGCAAGTTTTATCGCTCTACGCGTAATACATTATTAAGTTTGATTGCTAACTGAATATTTGTTTGCCTTTGTTATTGTAGACCCCAAGAACGCATAAGTTAGGGGAATGAAATGCAAAGAATTATCATTGTTGATGAATCTCCGGTGATTTGCAAAGTCGCAAAGCGAATTTTAACCGGATTTGGCTTTACAGTCGTAGAATCTAATTCATTGAGTCAGGCACGCAATTATTGTGAGGCGGAACTACCAGACATTATTGTTGTCGATTCTGATTTGGATGGTGCACTTGATTTGATCGCAGATATCAGAGCTATGGAAGGCGGCAAGGACATCCGCGTTGTATACAGCTTGGTTGAGGCTGATTTGAAACGGATGATGGCAGGGCGCCGCTCTGGTGCAAGTGATTTCTTGCTGAAACCATTTGATCGCACATCGCTGTTTACTGTTTTTGGTGCAATGAAAGCAGCTGCTTAATTAAATTTGAGACGTGATAACAAAAAACCCGCCTAAAAGACGGGTTTTTTTGGTTTGTATGTGACTAAAATTAAGCGATGTCGCGTAACTCATTTTCATCTGGCTCGCGCAGAACATAACCTCGACCCCAAACGGTTTCGATATAGTTTGTTCCACCGGCTGCTGTCGCAAGTTTCTTGCGTAGCTTACAGATAAATACGTCAATGATTTTAAGCTCTGGCTCATCCATTCCACCATACAGATGGTTGAGGAACATCTCTTTTGTTAAGGTTGTGCCTTTACGGAGCGAGAGAAGCTCGAGCATTTGGTATTCTTTACCAGTTAGGTGAACACGCTGGCCACCAACTTCAACTGTTTTTGCGTCCAAGTTAACGATCAAATCACCTG
Organism: Rhizobiaceae bacterium; assembly: GCA_020628035.1. GTDB lineage: Bacteria > Pseudomonadota > Alphaproteobacteria > Rhizobiales > Rhizobiaceae > Lentilitoribacter. Next base: position 264 of record JAHDFS010000103.1, on the reverse strand, counting down.
TTGTGATGACTGATTGCGCATGGCCTTTCGAACGACGAACAATGGCTTGGATACGGGCAACAAGCTCATCCTTATGGAATGGCTTTGTCATATAATCATCAGCACCAAATCCTAGGCCGCGAACCTTGTCTTCAATACCAGCCATGCCGGACAGAATAAGGATTGGAGTTTGAACTTTAGAAAGACGAAGTGTTCTTAAGACTTCATAACCAGACATATCTGGCAAATTCAGATCAAGTAAGATGATGTCATAATCATATAACT
>JAHDFS010000102.1:2193-11533 GCA_020628035.1 Rhizobiaceae bacterium | reverse complement strand
TAAAACTAACCCCTGCGGGTGAACAAATGTTAGAGGCAAGTAAGCAGGCATTTGAACGTATTGAATTTGAAAAAAAGCAAATCATTGAAGCACAATCCCTGCCCGACAAATACATAGTCACTTTCGGCGCCCAGCACTCAATCGGATGGCGGTTTTTTCCTGCTTGGTTGCAAGCATTTGAAGATGTTTATGGAGCAATTATTTCCACATTGCGCGCAGATGATTTAGCCAATTGTATGGAAGCAATGCACAAGCACGAAATTGATTTCGTCTTCGCGTATGAAAGTGCTTATAGCCGCAATCGTGGAGAGGGTTTGGCAAGAGAAGCCATTCGCATTGGTACTGATTTTCTAATCCCAGTTTGTAAGCCAAATTTGGATGGAACTCCGCTTTATGTGTTCAGTTCATCAAATGGCAGCAAGGTCCCTTGGTTGCGATTTGGCGAAAGCGCTCCGATCACAAAACACATTAATCCACTTATCGAATCCGCAGGGCTTCAAGAAAAGCTATCTGTTGCCTATGAGAATTCAATGTCTGGCGCTTTGCGGATCAGAGCACGCGAAGGAACCGGTGTAGCCTGGTTGCCTTACAGCTTAATTGCACCAGATTTAGAGGCTGGACTGTTGGTGAGAACTGGCAATGAAGAATGGAAAATTGATCTTGATATTATGTTGCTGCGAGATAAATCTCACACCAATACCGTTACCAGACGGATCTGGGCATTCCTGGCAACAAGGCAGCAAATTCCACTAATTTGACTGCGCTACCACCCAAGCAGATTGGTTTTCACCGATTGTAACTTAAAAGCACTTTCAGTTGACATGTCTCCTTCGGGCCAATTTCTACTAAGTTAGATGAGTAAATTAGGTTCTGTTTCCAACTGCTTTGCGGAAATCAACCATATATTTGAAACTCGATTATCGTAACATTTGCGGTCATTTACTTCTGTTGAAACGCACAAAAAGTAAATAGCTGGTATGCACCAAACTTTACTGCTTTAAAATCTAAAAGGGCATATAACACGCGTAAATCTATATGATTTACGCGTGTTATCCACATACAAGGAACGACGTAAGAACCTGCATGCAAAATCAAATACTCCCGTTAGCTTAAATATAGATGGTGCGATAAGAAGTTTTGCTCTCTTTACACAATAAGTTTTTGGGTTGCCGTGTATGATTTATCTGAACGGCGAAAAACTACTATTGAAGACTTTGTTGATTTCCATGCGGCCATCAGCGAACGCCAGAATATTGCCATTGCACGATGAGCATCGTTGCTTCGAATAGTGTGGCTCATTGCGATGTAATGAGAATAGTCAATCGAACCGCCATTTAGGGTTTTGATCTCTGGTTGCTGTGTCATTATGTGGGTTCCTCTAGTCGGCTTCTTCACCCAATGTGCCACTGTTCATCAGTTCCCGCTTGAAGATAACCTTATGAAACCCTTGTGATCTTCTTAATATTTGCACCAATCCGGTTAATTTCCTTGAGATTACTCAGGAAATGGTATTGTGTGGGCAAATGCGCTACAGTTTTTCGAACTGCATTCTCGATATTGATCGTCACCACTTGATCAGGGATGGTGAGCACGTAAAAATTGAGCCGCAAGTATTTGATCTATTGCATCTCCTTGTCAGAAATGCAGGAGCTTTGGTAACGCGGGATCAAATCATAGACGAGATTTGGGGTGGACGGATTGTCTCCGAGAGTTCGATCAGCGCCCGAACCAACGCCGTCCGCAAAGCAGTTGGCGATAGTGGTAAAGAACAAGACATCGTCAAAACGATACCGCGCCGAGGGCTGCAACTTTGTACGCTTGTTTCCATCCAAAGTGACGTCGAAGGTGAGCACGGATCTGTTTTTAATGACCGCCAAAGGGTGCGATTTGCGACATCAGAAGACGGTACAAAGATTGCTTATGCGACGTCCGGTGCGGGTCCAAAGATTATGCGTGCAGGGCATTTCCTCACTCATTTGGAAATGGACTGGAAAAGTCAAATATGGCGGCCTTACCTAGATGCCCTTGGGCAAGATCATACACTCATTCGTTACGATCAACGCGGAACAGGACTATCTGATCCAACCTTATCCTGTATTAATTTAGAAAATAACGTAGCAGATCTTAAAGCCGTTGCCGATGCCGCCGAACTTGACAGGTTTCCACTGATTGCACTTTCTCAAGGGGTGCCAGTTGCAATCCAGTTTGCAGTAAATCACCCCGAACGAGTAAGTTGTCTTGTGCTCTATGGCGGTTACACTGAAGGTCGTGCACTCAGAGGTGGTGGCGAGGCGAGCGAAACAGCAGATGCAATGATGATCTTAATGCGTGAAGGATGGGGAAAGCCTGAAAGTGCGTTTATGAAGGCATTTACATCACTGTTTTGTCCCGGGGCATCGCAAGAGCAACTCGCAGGCCTCGTGGATATGCAATTGGCGTCAACTTCACCCGAAAATGCAGCCCAGATCAGAATGGCAATTGATAGATTTACCGTCACAAATCAGCTGGAGAATGTGAAAGTTCCAACTTTAGTCATACATAGCAGAAACGACTCTGTGCACCCATTGTCAGAAGGGCACAAGCTTGCGTCGAACATCCACGGTGCCGAGCTTGTTGTCTTGGAAAGCGCCAACCACATTCTGTTGCCTGATGAACCCGCATGATCTGAATGGATCAGAGAAACACTTGAGTTTCTAGAGCGAACGAGCGACTAACTTTGGAGTTTTCCGACTATCATAAGGATACTTGCTATCTGCTTGATGGTCTTTGCAGGATCTTATGAATTCGCGATTATGCATGCTGATCGCTGTTTAATCGGGGAGGTCCGGTATGGGTCATCCCCGGTATAAATACGGGACTCATATCAGGACTGCTTTGCAATATAATTCAGAACTGCGAACTTCGGACGATTTCTTCAATCTCGTGCCAGAAGGAGACATCAATATATTCGGATAGTGTTTCAATTGTGCCAATTCGAATTATCAGGACATGTGTTTAAAACCGATACTCATTGATCTGCTCATACCTTTCCCCAACGCGCAAAACTGCAAGCGGAAAATGAGCTTCGTTTGGACTGTTAGGCCATGCCTGCGGCTCTAGACAAATGCCGGAATAAGCGGGATACGGAACGCCTAAATGGCCAATGTTATCTGACCCAAGCTTATAACCATTATATAAATGGATGCCTGGCTGCGTTGTCCACAAATCCATCTCAATCTCATCACAGCTGAGCGTTGCGGCGTGCGCGAGCGCACCATTACTGACCATATGCAGACACGTGGTATTGTTGTAATCTCGATCTTTCAGCTGTTTGGATGTTTTGAAATCAAAATCTGAGCCATTTGTTTCCAATATATTTCCAGTCGGAATTAAATCATTGGTCGCTGGAAGATAATGATTTGCAGCCAACCAAAGCCTGTGGGATGTTATGCTTTGACCACCTGAAAAATTAAAATAAGGGTGATGGCAAATATTAATGATCGTGTCTTGATCGCAAGTGGCATAAAATGTCAGCCTAAGCGTTGCGGGCTCGATGAGCTCATAGCACGCTTCAACCGTTAGATTTCCATGATATCCAGCATGACCGTCCGCTTCAGTCAGCTCGAAGCAACAACGGTTATGGCTATGACTTTTTGTTTGCCATTCACTCACACCATATCCAGCGCTACCCCCATGCAGATGACCGACGCCTTTTTCGTTTTCTTCTAGTATAATTTCTCTATCGTGTAGCTTAAAACGCGCATCAGAGATCCGATTGGCATATCGACCTATAACAGCACCCATAAATTGACACTCATTTTTGTAGGCGTCGATATTGTCGTAGCCAAGCACCAATGGGCGGTTGAATGCTTTCAAACGAAGATCGGTTAAACTTGCTCCGTAAGGAGTGAGACCGGCAATCAGATTTTCATTGCTGATATATAAAATCCCATTTTTGATTTGCACGTTAACTCAACCTTTGACCAGACGAAGCTTGGAAAAAATGAAAATCATGTTTGTCAGCAGTCAAAGTGACATTTTCATCTTTTTTGAACTCTCGACGGCTACGATCAAGAATATGCAAATTGGCTTTCTCTGCGCGAAGCGACAATAAAGTTTCAGAACCAGTGGGCTCGACCACATTTATGATCGCCTCACCCAGCGCTACCCCTTCACCATCCACGAAAATGTTTTCTGGTCGGATGCCTAAACATATTTTTTCGCCAAATGCCGATTTGGGCGCAAAGTCTTTTAAGTCCCAGCTCAATCCCTCTTGTGACGTAAATCTGCCGTCATCGTCTAAATGCCCGTCTATGAGATTCATTGAAGGTGAACCGATAAATGACGCCACAAATTTGGTGTCAGGTTTATTGTAGAGATTCATCGGCGTACCAATTTGCTCAATGTGACCACCGTTCATGACGACAATCCGATCTGCCATCGTCATAGCTTCAACCTGATCATGGGTCACATAGACAGTTGTTGTTTGCAGGCGTTGGTGCAATTCTTTGATCTCCGAACGCATTTGAACCCGCAATTTTGCATCAAGATTGGAAAGTGGTTCATCAAACAAAAACAGCTTCGGATCGCGCACAATCGCCCGTCCCATGGCCACCCGCTGCCTTTGTCCCCCTGACAATTGCGAAGGCTTACGCTCCAAGAGCGGTTCCAAACCTAAAATATCTGCAGCCATGGAAACTTTTTGATCAATTTCATCATTGCTAGCTTTCGCAAGCTTTAGTGAAAACGCCATATTTTTACGAACGGTCATATGCGGATATAATGCATAGGATTGAAATACCATTGCCATGTCGCGCTGGCGCGGCGGCAATTTATTGATCACAAGATCATCGAGAACAATCTCACCGCCTGTGATATTTTCAAGCCCCGCTATCATGCGCAATAATGTAGATTTTCCGCAGCCGGACGGACCGACCAATATCACGAACTCACCGTCTTCAATGTCTAAAGACACACCGTGAAGTACCTCCAATTGGCCATAGGATTTATAAGCTTCATTGATACTAATTGATGCCATTTGATTGTCTTTCTTACTCTATGCTTCACGTGGTGTTTTCAGCCCGGTAATTTCACCGACGCCATCAAAGAAACGTTTTTTCTGAGGTGTGTTTATGCTCCAATTAACGGGAACAGATTGGTAACCATCGCGGTAATTATTATCGCCTTGATCATAATATCCCCAGGATGCATAAACTTCAGCTGCTGCGTACATGTTTTCAACCGCGATTGAATCTTCATTGATCACAACAGGCATGGGGCGGTCTTTAAAAGCTTGTAATTGTCGCGTGCGCTCAACAACTTTGCGTGTATTGATCGTGTTGTGTTCATTAGTATGAACAAGAGCGAAATCGCATAATGCTAGAGCTTCTTCGGTCGGTAATCCTTGCGCCATGCCATCCATATCCGAATGATCCAACCCATCAGGTCCACGCATATGATATGCGCCGCCAGCAAAAGATGTAGAAACGAGGAGACGACGGTCATTAACTGAAACATTTCTTGCGATTTCAAGAAGTTCGTGAACCCGACCCGGCATTAAAATATCATAGGCATAATGGGGAATATCAGCCTCATTATTGATCTCGACTAAAATGTTTTCAAAACCCGTTTCTAAAAGCCATTTTGAGGCATTTTCGACACCAAGTTTGATGGCATTTTCATCGGCCATATATTTATCCTGACCGAAATAGTAGTAACTGACAATCACCACCATCCCAATCTCATCAGCAGCTTTCAAGAGTCGATGAAGACGATCCATATATTTCGGCTTTAAATTGCCGCTAGGATCAAATGCAGAATTCAACCAGGGTTGAACAGTCTCAGTTTTATAGACCGGCATGCCACCTTGTAAGTTGATAGTAATTGCTGTGCAGCCATGCGCTAAATAGTCCGGCAGTGCCGCAATAATCTCAGACAGATTACGCTCGGGATCCCACACCCCCGTATCCGGATATTTCCATTGATGAACGGTATCAGGGTTCTCATCATCAAAGATCGCTTGCACCATGCGGCAATTATATAATAGGCCCTCAATCGGTTGACCTTTATAGATGCGCCCCTCATGGATTGGCTTTCCATCAATGAAGAATTTCTCGCCTTCAATCGTAATTTTTGTCATTTTTATCTCCTGATCTAAGACTTAACCGCACCAGCAGTGAGACCACCCACCAGCCATTTTTGAACAAAGAAAAACATGATAAGCGCTGGTATGGTGGAGGCAACACATGCTGCCATGAACGCATTTGGATAGCGGCCACCGCCGCCCTCGCCTGCAAAACCACCGATACCAACTTGAATTGTTTTCGCATCGCCTGAAGACAGCAACAGACTGGCCCACAAAAAATCGTTCCATGCCAATAGAAAAGTGAAGATCGTCACTGCAGCAATCCCGGGCAGGCAAATGGGAAGTATGACCCGAACAAACGCGCCGAAATATGTGCAGCCGTCCATCATCGCAGCTTCTTCCAATTCTGCAGGAACGGATGATTGAAAGTAACCGCGCAGAAGCAAAACCGCATAAGGTACGGCGAAGCCGGTATAAGCCAAAATCAGGCCGCTATAACTGTCTAACAATCCAAGGTTTTGAATGAGAAAATAAACTGGGAATACGCGGGTGATTGGCGGAATAAGCTGGGTAAGCAGGATCGTAACCAGAATGAGCGTCGCACCTGGAAATCTAAAGCGCGCTAGGACATATGCTGCCATACAAGAGATAATGCCCGCAAGGATCGCCGCAGAAGCTGAGACGAATATCGAGTTCCAGATGTATTTAAGCAATGGCACGATTTTGTTGGCAATCACATAAGGCTCAAACGATGGGTTTGCCGCCCACCAGCTCGGTGGAATAGCATGAACTTCTGAGGTCGATTGAAAAGAACTTTTCAACATCCAGAAAATTGGAAGCAGGATAAAGATCAACAATGCTCCCAGAGCAATGAGAATAAGCGCACGATTGAATAAATCTGAGTAGCGCGATGTTGGTTTTGCCCATACAGGCGCGGATTGAATGATAGCGTCACTCATTTGCGATTATCCTTTGATTCCACCCAGAGGTAGAAGATCGAAATTGTTATTGTCATAAGAAGGATGATGCCGCTGGCAGCAGCAGCTTTGCCATAGCGCAGGAATTGGAACCCTTCTTGATATGTCCAAACGGCCAGCACATTGGTGAGATTACGCGGTCCACCACCCGTCATCACATAGTTCATTTCAAAATGGCCAAAACCACCGAGGAACAAGAGCGCGAGAAGGATCATCAGCACTGGGCGTAACATTGGTAATGTGACATGGTAAAACTTTTGGAACATACCCGCTCCATCCATGTCGGCAGCCTCATATAGGCTTTTTGGGATTGATTGCAGACCCGCAAGCAAGAAAATGATGATGATCGGCAAACCATTCCAACTGCGCACAGCGACAACAGATAACATCGGAATATTAAATGGGCCCCAAGTAGTGCTATCCGCCAGAAAACGAATATTGGAATCGATCAGTCCCCAATCCATAAGAACCTGATTAATTGGACTTGCATTTGTGTTGAGCAACCATATCCAAATGGCTGAAGCGGTGACGGGTGGCACAAACCAGGGACTCAATACAACTGTGCGCAAAATCCCACGCCCTTTGAAATTGACATTGATTATTTGCGCCAGCAACAATCCGGCGCTGACAGAAAACAAAATAGCGAGAACAGTCATCCAGACAGTTTGCCAGATCGTTTGCACAAACCGCTCGTCTGCTAAAATCTTGGAATAGTTGTCGATCCCGACCCAATTCACCCCCCCGGACTGCAGCGTTAAAAGATCATAGTCCTGAAACGAAATAATCATCGTATCGATCATGGGATAAACACCCAAAATCAGGGTTAGAAATAAGGCCGGAGCGACCATTAAATAACAAAAAAGATTTTTTTCACTCATGAGCGAAGTCTCGTTCTCATCTGAACAGCATGTTTCAATAATAAATGGCCTGAGCCCGATCTTTTTTCGCCGGGTTCAGAACCTTCGGTCAGAACTTATTCTGTGCGATCAAGTTCAGCTTGCATCAAACCTTGGGCTTTCTTGATAGCTTCATCCATGTCCTTTTGCTCAATCACTGTTGAGTAGATCATGTCATAAAGAATACCACCTGGTTCTGATGTTGATACCGCCGACCAAGCCGGTGCAGGATGTTGTGACGTATGTGCGTCTTGCAACGCTTCGGCGACCACCAATTTATAAGGACGATCTGTCCAGAACTCAGAAGCCATCACAGCAGGTTTTGTTGCAACGTTACCGCTCGCTTCTGACAAGGCTTGCATGTTTTCGTCCTTGGCAAGGAACGATAGCCAATTCACACATGCTTCAGCTTTTTCCGTACCGCGTAAGACACCTAAATAACCTGCTCCTGAGAAACTATCACGATCTTCTGGGCCTTTGGCACTACGCGCAAAGCTCCATAAACCGTTTACCTCAGGGTTTTCCGCTTCCATGCGTTTACCCCAAGCTTGTTCTGCACTTCCGAACATGGCAACACGATTGGCAACGAATAAGGGCCGCGCAACATACCCTTTTTCAAATGAATCCGGGTCCGCCACCTTATGAACATTGACCATGTCATGCATCCATTTCAGCGCTGTGCGCATCGCATCATTATCAATTGTAGCTGTCTTGCCATCCTCGGTCATAAACTCACCACCGGCTTGCCAGTAAAGTGGCATTAGCCAATCCACAATTTTCGCAGACGTGCCAAATCCATAGCCCCAGCGAGTGACATTGTTGCCGTCACGAACGGTCAGTTTTTTAGCAACTTCAACCACTTCGTCCCAAGTGTCGGGTGCGTCTTCGATGCCCGCTTCTTTCATGGCGTCAGATCTGTATAGCATTAAGCGCACATCACCGCGCCAAGGCACACCATAGATATCACCACGCCATGATGCGTCTTGCATGGCGCCTGGGTAAAACTCATCAATAGGTAGTTTGGACGCCAAATCACCGAGCGGCATTGGGCCATATTTATCTCCGCCAATGGCTGAGAATGAGTGTAGCCACCACATATCTGCACAATCCGGCGCTGCACCTCCCTGCGCGATGGCCAGCCATTTCGTGCGAGAATCACTCCATGGCAAAATCTCAAAATTCACTTTGACGTCGCTTTGTGAAGCTTCATATTTTTCAATCAAAGCTTCGTAAGATTCTTGCCATTTAATTTGGTCACCATAAGGCTGGGACCAAAAATCAATTGTTGTTTCTGCTTTTGCAACACTTGCGATGGCCATCGTTGACGAAAACGCCAATAGAGCCAGTTTTTTTGTAAGGTTCATTTTTTCCTCCAGTTTAACCACACATCGCAACCTGTTGCT
>JAHDFS010000102.1:0-2093 GCA_020628035.1 Rhizobiaceae bacterium | reverse complement strand
ACAAATCAAACCCTCAAGCACCGCACGGATTTCAAACAGATCTATGATCTGCTCAGGACCGAACTCTGCCACATACGCTTCGCTTCGCGATGTCATGACAACAAAGTTCTCACGGCTTAATTTCGCGATCGCGCTTCTTAATGGCGTTCGGCTCACCCCTAATCTTGCGGAAAGATCTTCCTGCACGAGCTTCTCACCTGAGACCAGTTCGCCGTTTAAAATCATGTCTCGCATTTGCTGATAAACATGATCTTCTAATGTGTCTGTTTTTCTAGTTTGCACCATCATTATTACCTTTCGGAAAATTGTTCGTGTGCAAAGTATACATAGAAAGGAATTCGCCGGAAGAACCAGAATGAACGGACCAACATAAAATTGTGATATTGAATGAATTTTCCATCTGATTCACCTATTTCAAACCCAATTGGGACGTCGCGAAAGCAACACTCTTTTCGAGCCAGACATGTTCGTTTTTACAAGCCGCAACCAAATCTCCACCATGGGGAAGCCAATGCTCCAAAATCACACTCATTTCACTGAAACTGGGAAGCGCATCTAAAACGGCGTGGCAGTCTGAACGCCCCTGACCGAGCGGCGCACCGTGAATAACAAAACCAACGCCATAAGGATCGGGAACAATGACGTAATCCTTCAAATGAAGATTGATCGTTGAGGGTGCGAGAATACCGATGGTTTCTTCCGGCCATTCACCTGCGCAAATGGAATTGGCAACATCAAGACAAACCCCAATCTGAGGATCATTGATGGCCTCTAACAAGGTGAGCATTTGACGTGAGGGATAATTGAAGTGGTTCTCAATCGCGATGCGCAGCCCCGCATCTTTAGCATTTGGTATGACTGAACTGAATTCAGCGGCAAGAGCAGCTATTGGTTTTTGCGCATCGGGACCATCTAACGCCACGCGCAATATTTTGGCACCAACACGTCTACCAATTTCAATATATTGGCGCACTTGATCGACATTGAACGATTGTGTGCCGATTTCCAGCGAAATTCCGTTTTGTTGTGCTTTGTAAAAAAGTAGGTCGAGCTCATCACTTTTCAAAGTATGAAGCGGTAGATTATCGGCAAATTGGACAACCGATAAATTGTGCTTCATCGCAACATCCAATAGATCGAATGCCGACATTGGGTTTTGGGGTACCAAGCCCTTATGCCCAATAGACCATCTGAAAGTATATGAGCCCAGACCCAGCATTATAGAAGGCCCTTAATAAGCTCTAGATAAGCACGTTGCGGCAAGCCTTGGGAGATGATGTCTTCAATTTTTTCAAAGCCAATTTTATCAAGGAGTTTTTCAAGGTCCTCCATTATTTCAAAGGTCGAAGCAACGGCTTCTACATTATCACCTGTACGAGTGAACACGTCATAAGCCATCCAACCATCAAACCCGATCCGGCGCATATAATGCAGGGTTTCAAGCGTTTGCCACAAATGCACTGACGCCGGCAGCATGTCCCAATCGGCCCCACGATCATTGTCGTTAAAATGTAATATAAACGTCCCGCATCGTGTGCCATGGCGAGTTCCGCGGCCGGGCATTCGCCCGCAATCAAAGCATGGCCAACATCCATGGTCACACCAAGATTTTCTGCACCCACCCGATCACAAAAATGGAGCGTTTTACCCATTGATGGCATGATGATGTGATTTCGAGATTCATAGGCCTTATACTCAATACTCACCTTCACATCACTTCGGTAAGCAGTAACCTCTTCAAAGGTTTCAATCGCCCAGCGCCATTGATTTTGGTGATCCGCTTGGAAGGCGTAATCCCATCCGTCGATGAGTGGACATACAGAAATCATGTCTGCACCAAGATCTGATGCAAGATCCATAGCTGTTTTTATATATTGCGCGGTTTCGGCTCGAACACCGGGGTCTTTGTGCGTGAAGGAGCCGTCCTTGAATTTGGGCTCTGTTTTGATGTTCACATTGACCGCAGAAACCGCCAGACCGCTTTCCTTAACCGCGCTCACCTTTGCACCGTCTCGCCCCAAATCCTGCGGATAGACCGGCTCAACTCCATCTGTGCGCGGAATCGTTTTGGCGATCTCCAGACGTTCTTCCAG
>JAHDFS010000101.1:4280-11630 GCA_020628035.1 Rhizobiaceae bacterium | reverse complement strand
TATGGCCAATATGCTCGAAGGTGGGCAGACCCCTATCCTGCCGCCTGATCAGCTCTCTGAGATTGGCTATTCAATCGCCGCTTATCCGCTCACGCTGATGTCAGCGGCTATGAAAGCAATGAACTCAGTCTTGGAGAATTTGGCAAATGGTCAATCGTCAGAGGAACACCTGCTAGATTTCGCAGACTTACGCAAGCAAATCGGCTTTGACGCGTATCATAAAAAAGCAGATGACTTGGCAAAGCGTAAGAATGATTAACTTTGCAAAGTTCATTTTTTCATTTAGCTATTGGACTTTGATTGTCCAAGAATTTCAGAGATTTGGTCGCGGTGAAGATAAAGCACTGCAGTACATATTAGTCCAAGACCAACTGCTGGTGCTGCTGATGGGCCAAGAATAAACAGATGCGTGAAAACCGCGCCGACCATTGTGCCACCAAGGATGGATGCGCCAATGACTTGTCTGTTTGGCCACCAGAGAAGTGCAGCACCCCCTACTTCGACCAAGCCCGTAAAATATCGTAACCACTGACCAAATCCAATGGCTTCAAAGGTTTCAACCATCATAGATACGCCGATAAGCTTGGATGCGCCTGCACCGACAAATACCAATGTGAGAAGCGCACGTGCGCCAAGTGAGAGATATTTCATATCGATCTCCAATCATCTGAATACTCATTTCGGAGATATTAGATCTTCATAAATTTGCGCACAACTTACTCAAAAGCGCACAGGCTGCGCATTTATGCGCTACTTTGGAAGGATTGTGTGATGTGCTAATCGTGATCAACGATTTGGTGAACTTCAATCACATTGCCGTCCGGATCATAGAAGAACACCTGATGCCAGCCTTTAACAGCATTGCTGCCCCAGTCTGAATAAGGCACATCATTTGCTTCCAAATGGGCTTTAAACGCCTCAATATCATCGGTTCGATACGCAATATGACCGCGATCAAGTGGATTGACGACTTGTCCCGAACGAAATGAGTTTAAAACGTCCTTCGGTGTTAAATGCATTTGAATGTCGCCATCGGTAACGAAGGACACATCCCCGACCAGGCCTTTATCCTGATTAAGCGGCGGTAATTCTGCAGGATCTTCGTCCCCCAGGGTCAAAATATTGCGATAAAACTTGTCCATTTCAGGAACATTGGTTGAGCATAAATTGATGTGGTGGAGTTTGAGCTTCATAATTATAACCAACCTGTTGCCAATGCGCTTGCCCATTCTGGCCTACCATTTTCTTGGGCCAGTTTAGACATTTTCATATGATCATACGCGATCTGCCTGAAAGTCACATCCCAGCCGGCCGCAGTTTTTTCAACAATGGCATAGCATGCATTGGGATTTCCAGTTTCCACCTTGTGATATATCGGTTGATCATCGTCATAGCCCGGGCACCCTATACTGCCCGGATTGACCAGTAATTGGCCATTGGAAAATGTGCAAATTCGCGGAATATGGGTATGGCCACACAATACCAGCGGGCAATCAATGCCCCTAGCCTCTTCCTCGATGTCTTCTTGCGTCCGTGAGACAATTTCAGCCTGATCCGTGACGCGTTCCATCCAATAGGTTGAATCGCTTCTCGGTGTGCCATGACACAGAAAGATTTCATCTCTGAAAACAAGCGTTTCAGGTAGCGCACGCAGCCAATCAAAATGTGCCGGTGAAAGCTGACCATAAGAACAAGCGTCAGAGGGCCCCATATCTTCGTGCTTTTGTTCAATTAGATAGCGATCATGATTGCCGCGTATGGTTGGAAAATTATATTTCATCAATATGTTAGCGGTTTTTCCTGCGTCCAGCGGACCGCTAAAACAATCACCCAAATTAACGACATCTGTAACCTGCTGCTTTTCAATATCTTTAAGCACCGCTTCAAGCGCAAGGTAATTGCCATGAATGTCGGCAATGACAGCCAGTTTCATCTGTTAAACTCCGGATATTGTGCCATGCGACTGCATTGCAACTTTATGATTTCTTATTAAGATAGACCGGGTATTGGCGAAATTGCCAACATAAAATGGAGCGGTCCATATGTTCAAAACAATCATCATTGCCATTCTATCAAAATGCTTGCTGTTACTGCTGCCCACTTTTGCATTCGCAACTGGTGGCGTTCATTGCGAAACCAAAGATCAGCATGCATCCATCAGCATTGGTATGGGTCGCGTCCCCATTTACGCACCGCTCAATGCTTGGGTCAGCCGTGGTGATAAAGTTTGGATGGATGTTCCGCGCGAGGACGAAATTGAACTTGGCCTTAGCCAAGGCTTGATCAAAAATGACACGCTCACGGTTGATTTCGTCGATGTACAGGCGTCTGACATCATAATTTCGCTCTTTGTTGACTATTCAGGCGATGACGAAGGCGAGGATGGCTATAAAGGCACCCTCTCCTTTTTAACCGGCGAAAGCTACACAGTTTATTGCTTGTTTGAATAGGCGCCTAAAACGTTGATGCTACTTGCAAACGCGGGATGCGATATATTTCGCAAAGTCGAAATTTGGCCGCTCCAAGTGAGATAATGGACCGGGTTTGGCAAGACCTGAACAAATCCCTTTATAAACGGCTTCCGTGCATCCTTTGTCTTCCATATTCACATCATCCAGCAATGCTTTGGTCGTGGCGAGCATATTTTCCCCATCAGGATCATTGGCAAAATCGGGTGACATGCCGCCGCCATAAAGGATTTGAACCTGACCAGGCCCTTTCGGATGCAGGCTCAAATACCAAAAATATCCCGGTGTAAGCGTGATCATCAGGCTTGGATATATTGAAATCAGATAAGTCGTGATCCGGCGTTCGCCTTTTAAACGCGTATTATCTGGATGCGCAATAGACAGCTTAAATTCAGGGTCTTTTAGGATTGTGTGATAGTTAAAACTCGGCGGGCTGGTTGGACAATCCATTTTATTAAGATCAACCGACCATCCAATCGTGCCTGAATGACATACCGGTAGGTGATAGCTTTCCATGAAGTTTTCGGCCAAAACCTTCCAATTCGTGTCCCAAAGGTGAGTTTCTGAGAACGTCTGTTGGTAGCTCGCCATATCATAATCTTCGATCATGGCGGCTGCCACAGATAATTCGGACGCAACAGGTTTTGCATCTGGATTAAGTGAAACCATGATCCAGCCAAGCCAAATTTCGCATTTGACCTGTGGTAGTTTGAGCTTGTCTTTACAAAACGCTTCATTACGGTCCATGCCCGGCGCACCACGCATGGAACCATCGAGATTATAAGTCCAAGCGTGATAAGGACACACAATAGTTTTGGTGTTGCCAGACCCTTCGAGGAGTGTCGACATGCGATGCAGACAGACATTGGATTGCGCGCGAATTTGACCGTCTCCATCGCGGATGACCATGATAGGCTGTCCGGCAAGCTCTAAGGTGATGTAATCGCCTTTCTTCTGCAGCGTCTCGGCCCTACCCGCACAAAACCATTCTTTTTTGAAAATGTGCTCAATTTCAAGATCCAAAAACTCCTGTGACGTATAAACGCTTTTAGGCATTGCTTTTGCCTGATTAAATGGCATGCTGACATTCTGGCGTAGCTCTTCGGCGGCTTCGATTTTCGTATCAACTATTCCCATTTCTTCACCTCAGAATTTCTGTTATTTATCGTCGTAATTCATGCGGATTTGATCCCGGTTCTCATATGATCTTAATCGAGAAAATATCGTTTGTATAGAAACGAATTTTTTGAAGGGTTTTGCAGTGTGAAACCTAATGACTTTTTCCAATAAAGGACATGCAAATTGTCTCAGAAACTCATTTTAGTTACTGGATGTTCCGGCGGCGGCAAAACAACTTTAATCAATGCGCTTAGCGCTATGGGGTATCTCACGATAGCCGAACCTGGACGGCGGATTGTGGCTGAACAATTAAATGGCGATGGCGCAGCTCTGCCGTGGGTGAATTTACGTGCCTTTGCACTTTGCGCCGTCGACATGGCACGTAAGGATCTGCAACAGTTGTCATCCAGTGATCAGCCGGTTTTCTTTGATCGCGGATTGATAGATGCAGCGGTTGCGTTGCAATTTGCTGGTGGGGATCCTTATTATCAGACATTAGGACATAACAAACACTATGCGCAAAGCGTGTTTCTAGCACCGCCATGGCCAGAAATATTTCACCAAGACGACGAGCGAAAGCATGATTTTAGTGCTGCGGAAGAAGAATATTACCGCATCAAAGATGCCTTGGAGGAACTGGAATATGATATCTGTTTATTGCCAAAAATCAGCATTGAACAGCGCATTGTGTTTGTTCTACGTAGCCTTGAGCGTAACAATTAGTCAAAACTCATGCTATGATAAATCACAATATGACATCAGATATTATCAATAAGAAAATCTGATGATAAATATCAAATAATAGTATTATAGCTTATTAAAATTATTTGTTACGATTACGACAAATTCGAATCTTATATTGGATGAGAATTCAAAAATAATTCATAAATTATGCAGTCTGGAGAGAAATATGAATGATATGTCCACGGGTAAGTGCCCAGTAATGCACGGTGCTATGACCACAGCCGGTGTGAGCGGCACACGAAACGCTGACTGGTGGCCCAATCAACTGAACCTTAAAATCCTCAACCAAAACACAGCGCAGGTTGATCCATTCGGTAAGAAGGTTGACTATATCGAAGAACTCAAGACGCTTGATTTTGATGCCTTGAAAAAAGACGTTGCTGCGCTAATGACAGACAGCCAAGACTGGTGGCCAGCAGATTATGGTCATTATGGTCCGTTTTTCGTGCGTATGTCGTGGCACAGTGCCGGTACCTATAGAACAGGTGATGGCCGTGGCGGCGCTGGCACAGGCACTCAGCGCTTTGCACCGCTTAACAGCTGGCCGGATAATGTGAGTCTAGATAAAGCGCGTCGTTTGTTGTGGCCGGTCAAACAAAAATACGGCAACAAAATCTCTTGGGCTGATTTGATGGTTCTAGCCGGTACAATTGGCATGGAAACAATGGGCTTTAAATCTTATGGCTTTGCTTATGGTCGCGAAGACTGGTGGGAACCAGAAGAAGATATCTATTGGGGTAAAGAAACTGAATGGCTGACAAATGAGCGCTATTCTGGTGTTCGTGATCTTGAAAATCCCCTCGCCGCTGTGCAGATGGGTCTTATCTATGTGAATCCTGAAGGTCCAGACGGGAATCCAGATCCTGTCGCTTCTGGTATTGATATCCGCGAAACATTTGCCCGCATGGGTATGAATGACGAAGAAACCGTTGCGCTTGTTGCAGGTGGTCACACCTTTGGTAAGGCTCACGGTGCGGGCGATGCTGGACTTGTCGGTCCAGATCCAGAAGCAGCGCCAATCGAGCAAATGGGCTTTGGTTGGAAAAACGGTCTAGGCTCAGGTTCAGGTGTTCACACAACATCATCAGGTATCGAAGGTGCGTGGAATGCGACACCAACGAAATGGGATATGGCTTATTTCGATGCGCTATTTGGTTATGAGTGGAAACTCACTAAATCACCAGCTGGTGCTCAGCAATGGACAGCGATTGGCGGTGAAGGCACAGTTCCTGATGCGCATGATCCAAACGTTAAACATGCTCCAATGATGACCACAGCAGATATGGCAATGCGTATGGATCCAATCTACGAGAAGATCTCTCGTCATTACCATGCAAATCCTGATGTGTTCTTGGATGCATTTGCGCGCGCTTGGTTTAAGCTTCTTCACCGTGATATGGGCCCGAAAACCCGTTACCACGGTCCGGATGTGCCATCTGAAGATTTGATCTGGCAAGATCCAATTCCAGCTGTTGAGCATGAATTGATCAATGCAGATGACATTGAAGCTTTAAAAGCAAAAGTCCTCGCATCTGATCTGTCTGTAGCCGAACTTGTTTCTACAGCATGGGCGTCAGCTTCAACATTCCGTGGTTCTGATAACCGTGGTGGCGCCAATGGTGCGCGCATTCGCTTGGCACCTCAAAAAGACTGGGACGTTAACCAGCCTGCACAACTTGCGAAAGTTTTGGGTGTATTGGAAGGTATTCAGTCTGAGTTTAACCAGTCTGGTAAAACTGTCTCCATGGCCGACCTTATCGTCTTAGCAGGTTCTGCAGCGGTTGAAAAAGCTGCAAAAGATGCGGGTCACGATGTAAGCGTTCCGTTTACGCCTGGTCGTGGTGATGCCACACAAGAGCAAACAGATGTTGAAGGTTTTGCAGTGCTTGAGCCGGAAGCTGATGGTTTCCGTAACTATGCAAAAGCAAACTTCACTGTATCAGCTGAAGAAATGCTCGTAGATCGTGCACAATTGCTCACCCTCACTGCACCTGAAATGACAGTGCTTGTTGGTGGCTTGCGTGTTCTTGGTGCAAACTTTGGTGATGCAAAACACGGCGTGTTCACATCACGTGAAGGTCAGCTAACCAACGACTTCTTCACAACGATTGTTGATATGAGCGTTGAGTGGAATGGTGTTGAAGGTTCAACTGAACTCTTTGAAGCGCGTGATCGCAAAACCGGTGAAATCAAACGCACAGGTACACGTGTTGATCTTGTATTTGGTTCAAACTCAATCCTTCGTGCATTGTCAGAAGCTTATGCGCAGGATGATGCAGAAGCTGCCTTTGTTGAAAACTTCGTAGCAGCTTGGACAAAAGTGATGAACTTGGATCGCTTTGATATCGCTTAATTTCAGCGTACTTCGATAAAACAATGACGGCGTCTCACATCGAGGCGCCGTTTTTTTATTGGTTATAGCTGATCTAAATAGGCGCGTACGCAAGTTTGCACATGCCGAAAGCGATCACCACCGAGATGTTTACCGCCATACCATCGGGTGACGACGACGATCTGATTTTTGATCTCCTCGCGCTCAAGCATGCGCAAGATCACCATCCCCGCGCCGCTTTCACCATCATCATTTTTAAGCGCGCCCTCGTCGCAAATGACACCCCAAGTGTTATGGGTAGCTTTGGCGAATTTCTTGTTGCGCTTGAGTTCTTTAATAAATGCCTTGGCTTCATTCGCTGATTGGCAAACGCCACCAGAAACCGCATATTTTGAACCGCGATCCGTGACAATATTATCGATAATCTTCATCGGATTTAATGACTCAGCTTGAAAGGTTGTTCGGCAAATTTAGCGGTGTGATGATCTGAATATCAGAATTCAGCTGGCTTTGATATGGCGGAATAAGCTTATGATAAGCTGCAATCTGCGTGAAGGCATTTCGCAAATCCTGCGCAACATCATGATGAATAACGGCTGTAATTTTCTCTGCGCGTAAGAGATCGATATTTTCTTCATCCAAATCATGGGCAATATAAATATTTGGCGTAAGAGCAAACTCATCCAA
>JAHDFS010000101.1:0-4180 GCA_020628035.1 Rhizobiaceae bacterium | reverse complement strand
CTTCATCCAAATCATGGGCAATATAAATATTTGGCGTAAGAGCAAACTCATCCAAAGTTTTTAAGATCGCTTCATTGCCGCCACCCATGCAATATACAGCATCGAGATGCTTAATACCTTGAAGTGCATTTTTAACTTCATCAGAGGTGCTGGACGACAATCCATCACCACCTCGGGCAATAATCATATCTATATCAGGTTTTGCCGTTTTAAGAACGGATTGAAAGCCTGATAGGCGCTCATCTTCACCAGAGAAATTGGACCGCCGAATGGTCGTCAGAATGGTCGCATCGTGCTTAAAAAGCAGTTTGTTCATCAAATATGCGGCGACTTTACCCGCTTGATGATTGTCAATACCGACATAGGCAAGCCGCTGGCTGTTGGGTTGGTCCGTCACAAATGCCAATACAGGGATATTCTGTTCGCCAAGTTCATCAATCAGTTGGCGCACACTGTTCCGAGCTTCAGCCGCAATAATAACCCCTTGCGAGCCACGCTTTTTAATGCCGCTCAGCAATTGCAGGATTTCCGTTTCTTCAAACTTCGGCTTCATATGATAGCGCGGACGAAAAACAGCAGGGCTCAGACCCGTGATCACGGCGTTACATGCGCTTTCAACTTCGCGCGAGAACCGCGCTGGAGCTTCAATGATGAAATCGACAAATAATCTGCGACCCTTGGACGACAGCTGCGCTTCCTGGTCTTCCAATTCTTTAAATGCAGCATCAACGCGCCGACGTGTTTGTGGGCTCACATGGGCGCGATTATTGATCACCCGATCAATGGTTGCTGTGCTTAAGCCAGCTTGCAGGGCCAGCTCTTTGATGGAAAATCGATGTGTCATTGATGTGTTTTTGATGTATTTTACATCTTTAGGCAAGCTTTGTTTCTGATAGTCTCAAATAAATCGGAGGAATCAAACATGGCAAATTATGCACTGTCCCAAACATCGGGCTACTTTTTATCAAACGATTGTAAGATTGCGGATCTAGAGGCGTTGACCGAATTAACGCTAGACGTCGGTGACCTTAATTTCGCAACTGATGTCCAAAAGAACGTTCCAATCTATGATATGAACACATTACGAGATCGTCTTCGTATGCCGTCAGCCCGCCGGGCTCTTATGGCGGAATGGGCTTATATCTTTTCAGATAGCGCCGGTGTGATTGTGCTCAAAAACGCCTATGAAGATACAAGCGCAATTGACGAGGCATCGGAAATCTTCAAGCAAATCATAGCTGAAGAAAAAGAAAGCAGTGGTGAAGGCGCAGACCACTTTGCAGCAGCCGGCAATAATGATCGGATTTGGAATTCGCTTCAAAAGCTTTGCGAAAAATCGCCAACGGTATTTGCCAGATATTTTGCAAATCCTGCCATTGATGCCGCTTGTGAAGCTTGGCTTGGACCAAATTATCAGATGACAGCGCAGGTTAATCTCGTGCGCCCTGGTGGCAAAGCGCAAACCTGCCATAGAGATTATCACTTAGGTTTCCAAACTGAAGAAATGTGCGCACGTTACCCTGTCCAAGTGCATTTGTTATCACCATTGATGACGTTACAAGGCGGTATTGCCCATTGTGATATGCCTATTGAGAGCGGACCGACTAAATTGCTTCCGTTTTCGCAAAAATATGCCGCTGGTTACGCTGCATATCGACGTGCGGACTTCCAGCAACATTTTGAAGACAATTATGTACAGCTAGATTTAAGCAAAGGCGATGCACTCTTCTTTAATCCCGCGCTTTATCACGCAGCCGGTGAGAATACGAGCCAGGACATCGAGCGTTTGGTTAATCTCATGCAAATCGGCAGCGCAATGGGACGCACGTTGGAAAATATCGACCGCATCGGCATGTGCAAATTGCTTTATCCTGCGCTTAAAGAAGTGATCGCCAGCGAGAACTTATCACCTGCTGAAATTAATGCTGCAATCTCCGTCTGCGCGGAAGGCTATCCCTTCCCTACCAATTTAGATACTGATCCGCCCGTGGGTGGTTTGGCGCCCGAAAGCCAAAAAGACATTTTCTTAAAGGCGCTAAGTGAAAAATGGTCGGATATTAATTTTGTCAGAGCATTGGATGCACAGGCTGAAAAGCAAACTGCCTAATATTAGACATTGCGCGCTGCAAGAAACGGGCTGCGCGCAATATCTTCGTATGACATGATCTTCGGCAAATATGATCATTTAGAAAGGCGATTTTAAATGGCGGAGATAAGCGACAAATATTGGCAAGCCATCTGTGAATCAGATGCAGGTTTTGATGGCATATTTCTTTATGGCGTTAAAACAACCGGGGTCTATTGCAAGCCAAGCTGCAAATCTCGAAACCCTTTGCGTGAAAATGCAATAAGCTTTTCCAATACGAATGAAGCAGAATCAGCCGGTTTTCGCGCCTGTTTAAGGTGTAAACCTGCGTAAATTGAGTGAAATAAACTCATTAATTTCATCAAAAAGCCCTTATACAGAAAGGCTTGAATATTTTCCTTTTAGAATATTGACCAGATAGTCAAAAAATGCGTAGTCTATAAAAATAGCAAGTGTTTGATTTGCCTATTTCGAAGTCATCGTGATGTTTAAGGGGATATTTTCATGACAGCACCCGGCGAAAACCTAAAGATTAATGGCGATCGTTTGTGGGATAGCCTCATGGATATGGCTAAGATCGGCCCCGGTATTGCCGGCGGTAACAATCGCCAGACATTGACCGATGAAGATGCCGAAGGTCGTGCACTTTTCCAATCCTGGTGTGAAGCTGCGGGTATGACCATGGGGGTGGATACCATGGGCAATATGTTTGCAACGCGCGAGGGCACCGATCCAGATGCCCTTCCCGTCTATGTGGGGTCTCACCTAGATACCCAGCCAACAGGCGGTAAATATGACGGCGTCCTAGGTGTACTGGCCGGGCTTGAAGTTATCCGCACAATGAATGATCTGGATTTGAAAACCAAGCACCCGATCGTCGTAACCAACTGGACCAATGAGGAAGGCACACGCTTTGCGCCTGCCATGCTGGCTTCCGGCGTATTTGCCAATATGCATACGCAAGACTGGGCCTATGATCGTGAAGATGCTGAAGGCAAGAAGTTTGGCGACGAACTCAAGCGTATTGGCTGGGTTGGCGATGAAGAAGTCGGCGCACGTAAAATGCATGCTTTCTTTGAGCTGCATATCGAGCAAGGCCCTATATTAGAAGCCGAAAATAAAGATATTGGCGTGGTTACCCATGGCCAGGGTCTATCTTGGACACAAGTGACGATCACAGGTAAGGAAAGCCACACGGGTTCAACACCCATGCCAATGCGCAAAAATGCCGGCCTTGCCATGTCAAAAGTCCTTCAATTGGTGGATGAGATCGCTTGGAGCCATAAGCCTGATGCGGTTGGTGCAGCCGGTCATATTGATGTCTTCCCAAATTCCAGAAATGTTATTCCGGGCAAGGTCGTTTTCACAGTTGATTTCCGCTCTCCGAATTTAGCTGTGATTGAAGACATGGAAAACCGTCTCAAATCAGGTGCCAAAGAAATCTGTGATGAGATGGGCATGCAGGTCGAATTTGAAAAAGTTGGCGGTTTTGACCCGGTTGAATTTGATGAAGCTTGTGTGACTGCGGTGCGCAATGCAGCCGAACGTTTGGGCTATAGCCACAGAAACCTCATTTCTGGCGCTGGCCACGATGCTTGCTGGATTAATCGTGTTGCACCAACTGCCATGGTCATGTGCCCATGCGTAGATGGGTTATCTCACAATGAAGCTGAAGAAATTTCAAAAGAATGGGCAACGGCTGGCGCAGATGTTCTCATGCATGCTGTTATTGAGACTGCGGAGATCGTAGGATAGTGCTAAACTGACAAACGACAAAACGTCGGGCAAATATAATAAGGGAAAGTTCATGACAAAAGTTATCAAGGGCGGCACAGTCGTTACTGCCGATCTCACCTACCAAGCCGATGTAAAAATTGAAAATGGCGTGATCACTGAAATCGGTCCTGATCTTTCAGGCGATGAAGTATTAGATGCAACGGGATGTTACGTCATGCCAGGCGGCATTGATCCGCATGTGCATTTGGAAATGCCGTTTATGGGCACTTATTCCTCAGATGACTTTGAAAGCGGCACACGCGCTGCGCTTTCAGGCGGCACAACCATGGTCGTCGATTTTTGCCTGCCCTCACCGGG
>JAHDFS010000100.1 GCA_020628035.1 Rhizobiaceae bacterium | reverse complement strand
ACGAATGTTTCAGGCACACCATAAACGCCCCAATCAATCGTTGCCTCTCCGGTGGAATCAACACCGACAGCGGTATACGGATTACCAAGACCGGTTAAAAACTGCGCCGCATTAAACGGCTTATCTTTATAGTTTAACCCGACAATATTTAAACGCTCATCTTTGGCAAGATCGACAAGAAACGGATGTTCTTGACGGCAAGGCACACACCATGACGCCCAGACATTGAGCAAGGTGAGCTTTCCTTTAATTGCCTCATCATTGAGCGCCGGAAGGTCAAATCGCTCAAGGGCGGGTAGGTCAATCGACGGCGCCTTTTCACCAATTAACACCGATGGCAGGACTTGTGCGTTACGACCAGATGTCAGTTGCAGATAGAAAAATATCGCAAGCGCACCGAAGATAATCAGAGGAGAAAACACGATCAGCTTTTGAAAGAAACTGCGTTGCGGCTTTTGATCATTATCGTCGGACAAAGGGAATTACCTTTAAGAATTTTGCTCAGAGCGTCGTTTCACACCAGCGGCTTCTAATCGCGCCAATTCAGCCTTGCGTGCTTTGCCATCCAAAAGGATCCAGGCAAGCACAACGCCCAGCACAAGAACGGCTGCGGCGTAGGACAAAAACACAAACATTTCATGTGACATAGTCGTCCTCCTAAGATGCAGATCGCGCGGCTAAGCGGCGAAGTGAGCGCACACGTCTGCGCCAAATCTCATTGCGCATCGCCATAAAATGCAGGGTGAAAAACAGCATGGTAAAGGCGATTGCCATCACCAAAAGCGGGTACAACAAACTTGCATGAATGGTTGGCCCATCAAGACGCACAACACTTGCTGGCTGGTGAAGTGTGTTCCACCAATCAACGGAGAATTTGATGATCGGGATATTCACCCAGCCGACAATGGTGATGATCGCCACTGTCTTTGCAGATTTTGCTGGATCATCCATTGCTCGGGTAAGCGCCATCAGACCCAAATACATCAACAACAGCACAAATACCGACGTTAGTCTGGCATCCCAAACCCACCAAGCGCCCCACATAGGCCGACCCCATAATGAACCTGTTGCGAGTGCAATAATTGTAAAGGCTGCACCTAAAGGAGCGGCAGCGCGAGAAGCCACATCCGCCAAAGGATGTCGCCACACAAGCGTACCAATGGATGATATTGTCATAACTGTATAGCACATCATGCAAAGCCATGCGGCAGGCACATGAATAAACATGATCTGAACGGTGATACCTTGCTGATAATCCTCTGGCGCAGTGAAGGACATATAAAGACCAACTGCAAATAAGATCAAAGTAATACCCCACATCCACGGCAAAAGTTTGCCAGACAAATGCAAAAATTTTGTCGGATTGGCCAAATCGCTGGGGCGTTGGATGGAAAGATCAAGCTGGTTCATAGTGTTTTTTTAAACCCTTACGAAGCGTTGTGCAATCAGTCAGTTGAGGCGCGTATCGCCGCAGCCGCAGCCAATGGGCCGATCACCGCAAAAAACATAGTAATTGCACATAAAATCAAAAACGGCGGCAAAAATGGGGCGGGTTCTTCAACCGCTGCATAAGCTGCACTCACGCCAAAGATCAAAACCGGGATCGCAAGCGGTAAAATAAGGATCGATACCAGCAAACCACCGCGTGGTAATGTGACAGCCACTGCCGCTCCCACCGCACCAATAAAGGTGATTGCGGGAGACCCAACCAGCAAAGTTGCGCTCACAGCACCAATAGAGAGCAAGTCCATATTCATCAAAAGCCCAAGCAAAGGCGTTGCTAAAACCAAAGGCAAACCTGTGGCCACCCAATGTGCCACGCATTTAATAAACACCGTCACAATAAACGGTGTCTCCTGCATCAGCATAATATCAAGCGATCCATCATCGCGTTCGGCTTGGAACAACCGATCAAGGCCCAAAAGTGTTGAGAGCAATGCGCCAATCCATAACATAGCAGGGCCAATGCGCTGCAAAAAATTAAGATCCGGCCCAACTGCAAAGGGCACAACGGCAATGACAGCCAAGAAGAACAAAACTCCCAATAAGGCACCGCCGCCACTGCGCATTGCAAGTTTGATATCACGCCAAAACAAGGACATTAAAAATATTCCTCTTGAATGGGTGGTGGTGTCATTTCCAACTGTTTGACCTCTTTAAACCCAAGCGGAACATGCGTTGCAGCAATAACAATCCCGCCCTCTTCGAGATATGTATTGGTCATCTGTGCAAAACGATCACTTGAAGCTTTATCGAGTGCAGCAGTGGGCTCATCAAGTAGCCATACAGGTCGGTAAGATACAAAAAGTTTTGCCAAAGCAATTCGGCGGCGTTGTCCTTGTGACAAAAATCCGAAAGGCAGATCCAGCGTGTGTGACAAACCGAGCAATTCTGCCGCCTCTTCTGGTGATAAGCTGGTATCTGAACCTGCCCCTTCCTGCGCCATATTGCTTTGCCAAAAAGACAAGTTCTCAAAAACCGTCAATTCGGCCTTCATCGCATTTTTATGACCTATATAGTGGCAATATTCACTGTTCGGTCTTGGTTCAGGATCATCAGTTTTAATCTCAAAAGTGCCGCTCTCGATGGGTAATAACCCCGCCAATGCGCGCAAAAGCGTGGATTTTCCGACACCATTTGGTCCCGAAACCGTTAGCGATTCCTTTGGTGCGAGCTCAAACGATACATCTGAGAATATAAGCTGCTCACCCCGCTTAACGCTTAAATTTTGAGCAAATATGCGCATCGTAAACCTTCTTGGCTCTAAATTTTGCGTGAGGTTGCAGAAAATTCGATAAAATCGCCACCAAACCTCTAGGCGAATTGATTAAAATTTTTTATAAATCGCCCAATAACGTGAACGACCAACGTTAATTCTAGTCAATGCCGAACAAGGTTATAAAGACCTTATGCGGATAGCGGAAGGGTCGTAACCGCATTTGTTGAATGCTTTTTTTAAAAGCGTTAACGCGCACTTCCAGAATTCGGCGAGAAATATGAAAGTGGACTTTAATGGCAAAATCCCTTGATAGCTTCAATTGTCGTTCGACACTCACCGCCGCTGGCAAAGAATACACCTATTTTGATCTTAAGATCGCAGAAGAAAATGGACTGAAAGGGATTTCAAACCTGCCATTTTCTATGAAAGTTTTGCTTGAAAATCTTCTTCGCAACGAAGACGGACGCTCGGTGACCAAAGAAGATATCGAGAATTTCGCCGCTTGGCTTGAGACCAAAGGCAAAGGCGGCAATGAAATTGCTTATCGCCCTGCCCGCGTTTTGATGCAGGATTTCACCGGTGTGCCAGCTGTTGTCGATTTGGCCGCTATGCGTGATGCGATGGTTAATTTGGGTGGCGATCCCGAGAAGATTAACCCACTTGTACCCGTTGATCTTGTGATTGATCACTCTGTTATCGTCGACAAATTTGGAACTCCAACTGCGTTTGCGCAGAATGTGGAACTTGAATATCAGCGCAATGGTGAACGTTACCGCTTCCTCAAATGGGGTCAGCAGGCGTTTAAAAACTTCCGCGTTGTGCCTCCTGGCACAGGTATCTGCCACCAGGTTAATTTGGAATATCTTGGCCAAACCGTGTGGACCAAAGAAGAAGACGGCGTTACCATCGCCTATCCGGACACATGTGTCGGCACCGATAGCCATACCACCATGATCAATGGTTTGGGCGTGCTTGGCTGGGGCGTTGGCGGGATTGAAGCTGAAGCTGCCATGCTAGGACAACCGGTTTCCATGTTGTTACCTGAAGTTATTGGTTTTAAACTTACAGGCAGCGTTAAAGAAGGTGTCACCGCAACAGACATCGTTCTCACCGTGGTTCAAATGCTTCGCCAGAAAGGCGTGATAAGTAAATTTGTAGAATTTTTCGGTGATGGGCTCGATTCCATGACCTTGGCGGACCGCGCCACCATTGGAAATATGAGCCCTGAATATGGTGCGACGTGCGGCTTTTTCCCAACCGATAATGAAACAATCCGATATTTAACAATGTCTGGCCGCGAAGAAGACCGCATCGCGCTTGTAGAAGCCTATTCCAAAGCACAAGGCATGTGGCGCGAAGGCGATGGCTCAGACATTGTCTTTACCGACACACTCGAGCTAGACCTGAGTGATGTTGTGCCATCCATGGCTGGGCCAAAACGCCCTGAGGGCCGTATCGCGCTCGAAAATATATCATCTGGCTTCGCAACCGCCTTGGCAGACGAATATAAAAAGCCAAATCAACTGAACGATCGTTATGATGTTGAAGGCGAAGACTATGATCTGGGTCATGGCGATGTGGCCATTGCAGCGATTACATCCTGTACCAATACATCAAACCCATCCGTTCTCATTGCGGCAGGACTTATGGCGCGAAATGCCGTTGAAAAAGGTCTGGATTCTAAACCCTGGGTCAAAACATCTTTAGCGCCAGGATCGCAAGTGGTCGCTGAATATCTCGAAGCGTCAGGTTTGCAAGATTATCTAGACCAGATTG
The DNA here is from genome assembly GCA_020628035.1 of Rhizobiaceae bacterium. GTDB lineage: Bacteria > Pseudomonadota > Alphaproteobacteria > Rhizobiales > Rhizobiaceae > Lentilitoribacter. The sequence goes on along the minus strand of JAHDFS010000100.1, from coordinate 7,216 downwards.
GCTTTAACCTTGTGGGCTTTGGCTGCACAACCTGTATCGGCAATTCAGGGCCATTGAACCCACCGATCTCAAAAACCATCAATGATAAAGGTTTGATCGCAGCTGGTGTGCTCTCCGGTAACCGCAATTTTGAGGGACGCATATCACCGGATGTACAGGCAAACTATCTCGCTTCACCACCGCTTGTGGTGGCCTATGCATTAGCGGGCTCCGTTCAAAAGGATCTCACCGTTGAGCCACTTGGTCAGGATAAAGATGGCAAAGATGTATTCTTGAAAGATATCTGGCCGTCAAACGCTGAAATCCAGGAGTATATTATGAAATATGTCACCCGCGAGCTTTATGCAGCCAAATATGCGGATGTCTTCAATGGTGACGAAAACTGGAAGTCTGTGAAAGTGCCGGACGGAAACACCTATGCATGGGACGACAATTCAACCTATGTGCAAAATCCTCCATATTTCGTTGGCATGGGCAAAGAAGCTGAGGGCACAACTGATATTCATGACGCGCGTGTTCTGGGTCTCCTAGGTGACAAGATCACCACAGACCACATTTCACCAGCTGGTTCCATCAAAGCACAATCACCTGCGGGCGAATATCTCATGGATAATAATGTCGGCGTTGCGGACTTTAACCAATATGGCACGCGCCGTGGCAATCACGAAGTGATGATGCGCGGTACATTTGCCAATATTCGTTTGCGCAATCATATGCTTGGACCAAATGGGCGTGAGGGTGGTTATACAATCCATTACCCATCCGCCGAAGAGGTTTCAATCTTTGAAGCAGCCATGCGCTACAAAGCTGAAGGACGTCCGCTGGTGATCTTTGGTGGTGTTGAATATGGCAATGGTTCATCTCGCGACTGGGCGGCAAAGGGCACCAACCTTTTAGGTGTTCGCGCCGTTATCACACAAAGCTTTGAGCGTATTCACCGATCAAATCTCGTCGGCATGGGCGTTATTCCATTCTGCCTTGAGGAGGGCACATCTTGGGAAAACTTGAACCTTCAAGGCGATGAAACCGTCACCATTGAGGGATTAACCGATATTCAGCCGCGCGCGAAGAAAACCGCCGTGATCACCTATGCCGATGGCACGGTGAAAAATGTTCCAATCATTTGTCGCGTCGACACTTTGGATGAGGTGGATTACATCAATAATGGTGGTATCTTGCACACTGTATTGCGTGATCTGGCAGCATAATCCACTGACATAGTTTTTAAAACCGGGGCTTAGCTCCGGTTTTTTTATGCCATATTGAGGCAGATGGCTGCGGGTTTATATGCCAATCACATCGCCGGTGTATTGGCTTCAAAGGTAGTGAGTGCCAGATAGATCTGAACCCAGAACAATGCTTTATCGCGGTCCTGGCTCCGCTCGGCAACTAGAGCCCTCGTCAACACTTCTGATGCAGCAAGGTCTCCATAGCTATTGTGAATTGATTTTACGATATCTTCAGCTTCTGCATTTTTTGCGCTCATGAAATCCCGACCTGTATTCAATTCTGAGTTCGATCAAACTTTAATAAATTGTCGTAGGTTCGTCACCACGTACATATGTACTAGAAGACTTGCACGTAACTATTGTATTTTGCTATGCATACTATGCAAGGTTACAGGGGCTGTACATGAATAGCGGTGTAAATGATCAGGACACACAGCGAAAGCATGCGTTTGACGCAATTATTGATGCTAAAGACGTAGAGCATGCGCTGAAACTAATTTGCGAATTATATCCTATTGGACATTGCACATATCATTTGGCGCAGACAATGGCATCAGAGCAAAATGTTGATTCGCCATTTGTGCGAACAACCTACCCGTCTGATTGGGTGGCAAGATATCTTTTAAAAGACTATGTAAAAATCGACCCGATATTAAAAGAGGGAATGCTCAGGGCGCTGCCTTATGCATGGTCTGAGATTGAACCAGATGAAGAAGCAATCGAATTATTGGTTGATTTTCAATCACATGGCCTGGGTGCAGGTGGTTATTCCATACCCATTACCGACAAAGTTGGCCGCAGAGCATTATTTTCACTCAACTCGAAAGCGGGTGAAAATTCTTGGGACGAAATTATCGATCAATATAAAGAAGACTGGATTGAGCTCGGTCAGGTTCTGCATAAAAAGGCAATTAAAGAACTCTATGGTGACGTTGACCCAGCCCCAACCTTAAGCCCTAGAGAACTCGAGACGCTTCATTGGACAGCACTGGGCAAAGACTACAAAGATATTGCCATGATCCTTGATGTTTCAGAACACACTATTCGCACCTATATGAGAACGGCACGTTTGAAACTCAACTGCTCTTCTATGACCCAAGCTGTCGCGAAAGCAAGCAAGCTTAGATTGATTAATCCGTAAGTTACCGCAATTTGCCTCGTACATATGTGTTAGAACATCTGTGCGAATTTTCAATGCGCCTGGTATAATTCATTATCTCCCCAACGAAAAACCAAGAGGGAGTAAAACATGTTTCTTACAGTCCAAGCTCACGAATATCATAAATATCCAACGCTGCTTAAGCAGATGTTTAAATTACGTAAAAGAGTTTTTTCAGATCAGCTCAATTGGGATGTACCTGTCAAAGGCGATATTGAAAAAGACGCCTATGATGGTCTAAATCCTGTTTATCTCATGTGGTGTAATGACGAAAAAACCAAACTTTATGGTGTTGTGCGTCTCATGCCAACCACCGGCCCGACACTTCTTTATGATGTGTTCCGCAACACTTTTCCTGATGTTGTGAGCTTTGAAGCGCCCGGTATTTGGGAAGGCACTCGTATGTGCATAGATCAAGAGCTTTTAGCTAAAGATCATCCAGAGATTGAACCAGGATATGCATTTAGCATGCTTTTGCTCGCATTATGTGAAGTGGCTATTAAGCACGGAATTCACACAATGGTGTCGAATTATGAACCACAAATGAAACGCGTTTATCGCCGCACAGGTATTGAAGTTAACGAGTTGGGTCGCTCTTCAGAATATGGCAAATACCCAGTATGTTGCAGTACATTTGAGGTTTCAAATCAGGTTTTAGAAAAAATGCGAAAAAAGCTTGGCGTATCCGCACCAATCTATCAAGTTGCATTGCCAAAACGCTCAATTGCAGACTATGTACTTGAAGCAGCCTAACAAATAGGATTACACTGGTCGCGCGAAATTGAAGCTGTCTTGTGCTCAGGTAATGGTCAGTTCCTCAACGAAATGATTGGCCCACCCCGACGCCAAGTTTTAATTAAAAGAACTAAATGACATGCAGAATAATGATAAAAAACTAGAACGCCTCTTAGAAGAGACTATAGAAAACGCGAAAAAAACCGGCTCAGAAATGCTGGTCCACTATCTCAACATGGCTCAATATGAACACAAAGAGATTATCAAAATAAATGAATTAAAGAAGCTGGGAATTGTAGAAACTCCCAGCGAACATCAATCTTAGCTATTGTCGTCTGCGTCAGCCATTGCCTTGATCAATTCAAGTGCTTTGGCGCGGACTTTAGGATTTTTAATACGTGCAAATGAGCGATTAAGTTTAATACCCTCAGTTGTCGCAATAAATTCAAGATGCTTTGTGGACGAATTGTCCATGTTTAGGACTTCAGCGCCTTTACTGCTTCCGCTAACCTCAGGTGCCCCATCAAAGAAAAATTCAACAGGTGTCTGCAAAATTTTTGATACGGCTTGAAGTCGGCTGGCGCCTACACGGTTAGTACCTTTTTCATATTTTTGAACTTGCTGAAACGTAACGCCAAGTGCATCACCTAGTTTTTCTTGGCTCAAACCCAGCATATTTCGGCGCAGCTTGATACGGCCGCCTACATAAACATCAATTGGGTTTGGTTTCTTGTTCTTCATATTTGTCTCAGTCGTCATTATTTTTCTTCTTTATAATTGTTATTCGATTTTTGACCGTTAACAACTTGGTGCAAACTCACAATCGCCTACAAGCTATAGTCTCACATCGTTTATCGCTACAAGTCGATATTTATTATGAAACTCAATGTTGCATCATAAATCATTATATTACAAACGCGACCAGCATCAAACTTTGCATCCTCGTTTTTAATCATTAAAGTCGATATAATCAAGATTTGAACATAAATTTCCAAAGATATTACCAATTTTGCAACTTATCACGTAAATACTCACCACAACGTGATTTTACCCGTGATCAGGATTTATTTATAAATCAATTCTGTCGGGGACTGGCGTAAACTATGCATGGAATTTGCATAAACCTAGCAGGACTATTGGTATAAACATGAAAAAGCAGCTTTTATCTTCATTGGGTGCAGCAAGCATTGCCTTGATGATGTCATTTTCGGCGACCTCAAGTCTGCAAGCTTCCGATCAGCTTCAAAACCCAATTGGTGTCGTTGAGCTGTTTACCTCTCAGGGGTGTTCATCTTGCCCACCCGCTGACAAGGCGCTCGGTAAACTTATTGAAGAAGGAAAAGTGCTCGCGCTGTCCTATCATGTCGATTATTGGAATTATCTGGGTTGGGTGGATACACTCGCAACAAAAGAGGCGACAGACCGCCAATACGCCTATGCCAAAACCTTAAAACGCCGCGGCGTTTACACCCCGCAGGTCATTGTCAATGGTCGCGATCATCTAGTTGGCAGCAATTACAATGGCATCAAAGCAAAAGTATCAACATTTGAAGCGACAGAACGCGGCTTAGCTGTGCCATTGTCCATGTCCTCAAATGGTGAAGAAATTACGATCACAATTGGCGAAGGCCAGGGCAAAGCAAGCATTGTTGCTGTGTATTTTGACAATGAAAACACAATTGACATCAAGCGCGGTGAAAATCGCGGTCGAAAAATCACCTATCACCATTCCGTGCGAGACATCGAAACCATTGGCATGTGGTATGGTGAGGCCCAGGAGATCAAGCTTCCCATGGCTGTTATGGAAAAAGTAAAAGAAGGTGGCGCAGCAATCTTGTTACAATCCATGGCAAATGGTGGCACGCCTGGGGCAATATTGGGCGCAACAAGTTACAAAAGCTGATCCTCAAATCACCCTAACCAAAAAGACCGACCTTGAGAGGTCGGCCTTTATGGCGGTGCCATTTAATTAGTGAACCTGTTCATCGAGAAAAGTCGGTGGGCTGGGGGGCTATTGGCCGACTTTAGGAACATTTTTAATTAAATGACAAGGATAAGATCGTTGCCAAATATGGAGAGGGTTTGACCAAAACATGGCGAAAACTTGTTCACGCAGTAAAGTATCCCAACGTAAGTTTACCATCTCGTGAGGAGTGTAACAGAGCGTGTTAGCGCGACAAAATTCGCGTCTAAAACGACTATTCCTTTCGAAAATAAGTCAAAAGAAACAAAAAACAGGCCAATAGGAAGAAAATACTGCCAAACATAGCCCAAAAACTTCCAATACTGGCCATGACGAAACCAAAAGCCGAGATAACGAACAAAAGCCAACCGGCAATTTCAATATGTTTGTTACTCATAAAATGAAGTCTACCCACAATTCTCACTCACACTGCAATCTAGCGATCATTTGAGGTGCAAGGTCAATCCCGAGTTTGAAAAGAAGTGAATATTTTTAAACAACAATCTTGCATTTTACATGGTCCCACGCAAAGATAGTGCACGAATTAAGGGAATATAGATGTCAGATCAGGCAAGTAGCAAACAACCATCCCAAGACAGTCCAGTCCTCGTTGATTTAGCGACTTACAAACGACAAAAAGACCCCATTCCCGTTACCTTTCATCGTACAGAACTTGATCGCATATTGCAGATATATTCGCGACATGTTGGCTCTGGCATTTTTCGCGACTATGCGATTGATCACTTGAAAGACCGGGCTGTGTTTTCGATCTATAAACGCGCCAGTGAAGTACCAATGTACACGATCGAAAAAGAGCCAAAACGTGCCCGCAAACAAGGCGCCTTTAGCGTTGTAAACGCCAGTGGTCTTGTTTTAAAACGCGGACACGAATTGCCTCAGGTTCTTAAGGTTCTCGATAAGATTAAAACTGAGAAATAAGCTTAGTGCTCATCACCACGATCAACCAGCACAGAACATTGCGCATGACGCACGATACGTGCTGCGGTAGAGCCAATCAGATAATCCTGGATCCCCGGATTGTGTGAAGCGACCATAATTAGATCGATCCCTGACTCATTTGCATATTCTAAGATCTCAATATGCGGTCGACCGCGTTTCACCAAGACTTCTGCATGGATATCATTGTCTGCGACAATCTTTTTCAGACGCTTTCTGGTATCTTCCACGCCCTCATCAACGACATCTTGAGGAACTGCGAAATCCATGTAACTTGGAATTTCTTCACCGACATAGATGACTTTTAATTCGCCGCCTTCATTACACAATTCTTGGCCGCGCTTTAAGATCTTCAAACCATGCTCTTTGTGAGCAATATCAAAAGCGACGAGGACTTTCTGGAACATAATCTTCTCCTATCATCATTTATATCTCGATCATAAAAGAAGATTAGCAATCAGCATTGATACAGATCAAGCTGGAGGATTTTATTGGTGGACACCTTAGTCTCTATAAAGGTTTCCAGGATATGTCTCTAAGTCAGGATCTGTGTCTTGCCCCTCGCCAAGCGCCAGTTGCATAATTGTTGTGTCGAGCCATTTCCCGTGCTTATAGCCAGTTGCCTTCATCACGCCTGAATGCTCAAAACCCGCCTTTGCATGCACCGCAATTGACGCTTCGCTTGCGCCACCAATAATGGCAACCATTTGCCGAAACCCAAGCGCCTGGGCAGCTTCGATAAGTTTAACGAGCAACTTATAGCCCACACCCTTCCCTTGCGCTTGCGGAGAAAGATAAATCGAATCCTCAACCGACCATCGATATGCAGGGCGCGGTCTAAATGGTCCTGCATAAGCATAACCAAGAATGACACCATCCTCTTCCGCGACGAGATATGGATAGTTTTGCGCGTTTAATGCCTCAAATCGGCGTTCCATTTCAGCAAAGTCTGGCGGTGTTAATTCATAAGTCGCAGTGCCATGCTCAACGCTGTACCGATAAATCTCTACAATAGATTCCAAATCATGGCGTGTAGCCGCACGAATGTCTAAACTCATCACTTAATTCCCAACAAAAAAGGCGGCATAAAAGCCGCCTTCAAAATCAACTTTATAAGCTATTACTATTCGCGATTACCTAGGAATTGCAACAAGAACATGAACATGTTGATGA
>JAHDFS010000099.1 GCA_020628035.1 Rhizobiaceae bacterium | reverse complement strand
AAGAACTCGACGGACCTGTTTGGCTCTTCATGCATCACAATCCTGTACCGACACAAGTGAAACCAATGGATGAGATCATGCTGCTAAACTCTGATCTTTTTGGCGACACCATCAAACCGTTCAAAGACAAGATTTCCCATATATTCCATGGTCATTGTCATTTACCACTCTCAGGTACTTTTCACGGCATACCTTTTTTCGCACCCCGCGGTACCAACCATGCTGGATGGCCTGATTTTGCAGCAACACGCCTGTTATCTGCAGCCGATTTAACAGAAGCCTATGCCGTTATCTTCGCTGATGAAAACAACACCATGATCCAGATGGTTGAATATGGTTATGAAGGTGAAGTCCGAAATGAAGGCAGCCCAGAATATTCAGATTGGGATAAATTGACGATGATCAGGTAGGACTATGATTATGTCTGCTTTTGGTACAAATCCGACAGAACTTTCACTGCTCTGGATATCTGTTTTTGGCCCGAAGCGGACATTGAAACGCGCTCAATGAGATAACATCCAGGGTCTCGCTGACGGAAATGATTTACTGCCATCCGGCCTGTGCAATGCTTTACGGTTTGGTTTCGCCCCATTTTCACCCAAAGGACCATGACTGGACAGCTTTTTCGGTCCATCGGATGATCGTTCATTGACACCATGCGCACGGCGAACACCCGGATCTAAAGTTGAGACGAAAGGTACGGAATGAATGACACGCGGAGAAATCTTACCGCATTCTGTACAGGAGCAAGGGTCAGCTGATGCGCTCATAGGGGCTATAGATTGAAAGATACCACAATCTTCACATTCATATTCATATACAGGCATGCTGTTTCCTTTAAAAATCTTTTTTGAGGCTGCTATCGACATGCCCCATCCAAAGTAAATTTTGACCAGGACATGTCATTTTTGGATTGGTTGTATGATTTAGAGGTCTGGGGCCACTGGTATATCAATTGAACCATCGAGATACTTCGTTGGCCCATCTGGACCAGGCATAAGATCGCCTTCAAAAATATCTGTTGGCAACCAGAGGGTTGCGCACGCATTTGGGTAATCCACAATACCTGATACATGTCCCTGCACCGGTGCTGTACCTAAAATAGCTAAGCCTTGCTCTCGTGAATAGCCAAACTTGGTCATATAATTGATCGCGTTCAAACAAGCCTGACGATAGGCTTCGGTCATATCCACATAATGCTGATTATCATTTTCATCGACCGAAATACCCTCAAAGATCAAATAATCATCATATTTTGGCGTGATCGGAGATGGTTTGAACATCGGGTTCTTTACACCATATTTTGAAATACCATCTTTAATAATATTGACCTTAACATGAAGCCAACTCGCCATCTCAATCCCGCCACAGAAGGTAATTTCACCATCACCCTGGCTGAAATGAGTATCACCCATGGAAAGACCACCACCTTCAACATAAACAGGGAAGTAACAAACCGAACCACGGCTAAGGTCTTTAATATCACAATTGCCGCCGTTTTCGCGCGGTGGCAAAGTCCGAGCGGCTTCCGCAGCTGCTGCCATGCGAGCATCACCTGTCATCTTACCCATATGGGCTGCCTGAGTATTTGGTAATTCAGCCAATGCCGGCACACGAGTTGGATTGGTGTCAAAAAGCGCTTTCTCCCGTGCATTCCAAGCGTCCAACATCTTCCGATCAGGCAAGGTTCCAATCAAACCAGGGTGAATAAGCCCAGCATAACGTACGCCCGGAACATGGCGGGAGGTTGTGAACATCCCTTCAAAATCCCAAATTGACTTTTGAGCTGTAGGGAATTGTTCCTGCAAGAAGCCCCCACCATTGTTTTTCGAGAAGACGCCATTAAAACCCCAAAGGCTACGATTTAATGGACCCACATCCAATAATTCCACCACCAATAGGTCGCCCGGCTGGGCGCCTTTAACGCCTATTGGACCAGATAGATAATGGACTTGTGGCAATTCAACATCGCGCACATCAGAGGCATCATCGTTGTTCTTAATTTGGCTACCTGTCCAATCATAAGCTTCAACGATGAAATCATCTCCTGGCTCTACCCACTCAACAATTGGAATATCGGGGTGCCACCGGTTGTGAATTTTCTCATTATTATGTGGTGAATCGTCCAAATCGACTTTAATCAATGTATCAGCCATGACCATTTCTCCTTTGGTTTTATTTGGTGTTAGACGGACAGGAATGCCGACACTTTGTCGGCATCGATGTTTTCTCTCGGCGCTTCGTGAACAAATTCACCGTTCTCAATCACCAAAACGCGATCAGCTATATCGAGTGCAAAACTCAACACTTGCTCTGAAACGATGATCGATAAGCCCCGCTCATCACGGATTTTGCGCAGCGTTTTGGCCATATCCTTGATGATTGAAGGCTGGATGCCTTCAGTTGGTTCATCCAATAGTAAAACCTTTGGATTGGATGCCAGCGCACGGGCTATGGCGAGTTGTTGCTGTTGTCCGCCAGAGAGGTTTCCACCACGTCGCGATTTCATCTCAAGCAGAACAGGAAACAGTTCATATATATCGTTGGGAACTTTCGTTTTGCCCGTCACCGTAAGGCCCGTTTCAATATTCTCTTTCACCGTCATAGTTGAGAAAATCATCCGGCCTTGTGGCACAAAGGCCATCCCCTGCTCCACACGCTGGTAGCTTTCTTTTTGTTCAATTGGATCGTTATCGAGACGGATCGCACCTTGGCTTGATGGGACAATGCCCATCAAAGACTTCATAAGCGTTGTTTTCCCCATGCCGTTGCGCCCCATCACGGCGACGATTTCGTTTGGTTTTACATCCAAACTAACGCCATGAATGGCTTCACTTTGCCCATAAGAAACGCGTAGATTTTCAATCGACAACATGATGCTCTCCTAGTGACCTAAATAAACTTCAACGACTTTAGGGTCTTTTTGAACGTGATCCATAGACCCCTCAGACAGCACTTTGCCCTGATGTAAAACCGTCACGCGATGTGCGATGTCTTCGACAAATTTCATGTCGTGCTCAATCACAATCACAGAATGATTTTTGATAATTTTGTTTAAAAGTTCCGCTGTCTTGATGCGTTCTGAAACGCTCATTCCAGCAACGGGTTCATCAAGCATAAGAAGTTCAGGGCTTTGAATAAGCAACATACCGATCTCAAGCCATTGCTTCTGACCGTGACTTAATATGGCAGCGGGTGTTTGAAGCAGATCTTGTAAAAAGATCATCTCCGCGACTTCTTCAACACGGGAGATCACCTCTTGATCACGATTGAAGAATATCGCGCCAACAACATTTTTCCCGCGTGGAAAAGATAGTTCCAGATTCTCGAAAACAGTTAAATCTTCATAGATTGAAGGGTTTTGAAACTTACGACCAACTCCCGTGTGGACAATCTGATGCTCTTTCATCGAGGTCAGTTCTTTGCCGCGAAACTTTATCGAGCCATTTGTGGCTTGTGTTCGCCCACAGATGAGATCCAACACCGTCGTCTTACCAGCGCCATTAGGGCCAATAATCACACGTATTTCGTTCTCTTCAACATAAAAAGAAAGATCATTTACCGCTTTAAAACCGTCGAAGGAAACTGTGAGGCTTTCGACCGCTAGAAGGAAATCTTTCTGGTCCGCCTGAGGACCTTTATTCGCTAGACTTGGAGACATCTTACTTTCCTATTCCGCTGGCGCTTTGGGCGTTGAATTGGCAACATTTTCCATTGGAGTTGCGGGCTTAGGCTTACTGCCGATTTTTTTAAAAAATGGCGCGATATAACTTGAATAAAGGCCCGCAAGACCATTGGGGAAAGCCATAACAACTGCGATAAACATACCGCCCATGGCAAACAGCCAAAGTTCGGGGAAGGTTTCCGAGAACGTCGTTTTTGCAAAGTTCACGACAAGCGCGCCGATCACAGCGCCAAAAATGGAAAGGCGACCACCAACAGCTGCAAAAATCACCATTTCAATCGACGGCACGATGCCCACAAAGGACGGAGACATAAATCCAACCTGAAGGGTAAACATCGCGCCGCCAATCCCTGAAAAGGCTGCAGCAAGACAGAAGATAAAGACTTTAAAATCGGCTACGCTATAGCCTGAAAATCGGACGCGATCTTCCTGCTCACGCATGGCAATTAACAGTCTTCCAAACTTGGAAATCCTCACAAATTGCGCCAACATGATAACGATCAAAAGAAGAAGCACATTCACAAAGTACAATACATATTTTGCGGAATCGGTTCGAATATCCCACCCAAGCAATGTGCGCAGATCTGTGATACCATTAATGCCGCCGGTATAGCCTTGCTGGCCAACAATCAGAATTGTCAAAATCGCGGCAATGGCTTGCGTGATGATCGCAAAATACACTCCGCCCACGCGTCGCTGGAACATAGCCTGCCCGATAATAAAAGCTAAAATCGAAGGCACGACGATGATGGCGATCAAAGTAAATGGAAGTGAGTTAAACGGCTGCCACCACCAAGGCAGTTCAGTCAGCTGGTTCCAATCCATAAAATCAGGAATGCCGGGTGTCGATTGAATAGATGTGTTTTCAGGCGTTGAGGCTTCCAGCTTTAGAAACATCGCCATGCAGTAACCGCCAAGGCCGAAAAAGATGCCTTGACCCAGGCTTAAGATCCCGCCCATGCCCCAACACAAAACAAGGCCGATCGCAACAAAAGCGTAGGTTAAATATTTGCCCACCAGATTAAGGCGAAAAATATCTATGACAGCAGGAAAAACAATCAGAAGCACCGCTGCGATGATCGCAAAACCAACCCATTCGGATTTATCAAAAAGACGAGCAAATTTCATTTTGGGTCTCCGTTTATTTGCGAACTTTAAGTGTGAAGAGGCCTTGAGGGCGCAGCATGAGAATGCCAACGACCGTTAAGAGCGTCAGAACCTTGGCCATCGAACCACTCATGAAGAATTCCATGGTCGATTGGGCCTGCGAGATGGTAAAGGCAGAGGCAATCGTACCAAGCAAACTTGCCGCGCCACCAAACACAACCACCAAGAATGTATCTACGATATAAAGCTGTCCAGCTGTCGGACCGGTTGAACCGATCATGGTAAAGGCTGAACCTGCTACCCCCGCAATGCCGCAACCAAGACCGAAAGTTAGTCGGTCAACCATTTTTGTATTGATGCCAACAGCACCGGCCATCGTCCGGTTCTGCACAACCGCGCGAACTTTCTTGCCCCAGATCGATTTGTACATAATGAATGCGACACCAAGCGTAATCGCTGTCGTAAGCGCCATCACAAACAATCCGTTGATAGGGACTTCAATTATATCTGTGAGCGCGACTGATCCTAAAAGCCATTCTGGCAGAGATACGCCAACCTCGCGCGCGCCAAAAACTGAGCGGTAAAATTGCTGCAGGATTAAGGACAGGCCCCAAGTTGCCAGAAGCGTGTCCAATGGCCTTTTATAAAGATGCCTTATCAGTGCCCATTCAACAATGACGCCAAGTGTTCCCGACACGAAGAAAGCCAGGATCATCGCGACAAAGAAATAAACACCATATAGGGATGGAAGAAAACTCTCAAAGAATAACGAGCAAAAATAGGTGACATAAGCGCCTAAAATCATGAACTCGCCATGAGCCATATTGATCACACCCATCTGTCCAAAGATGATCGCAAGACCAAGAGCCATGAGAACAAAGACAGAGAACAGGATTAAGCCAGCAAAACCTTGCATGGCTAAAATGGATGAAAATTCAACAATCGTGTAATCACCAATCATCTTATGGCTCCAAGTATTAAATTCATAATTTTGAGGGGGAGAACCCCCAGCACGGTGACTGGGAGTTCATCAGGCAGGGCCTATTGATAACCTTCAGGGAACGGATCTGGTTCCACGAGTTCTGCTGTCTCATAAACCATCTCATACTGGCCATCTGTCTTGGCAAGACCAACGCGGGTCTTTGACCAAAGGTGATGGTTATCATGGATTTTCACATAGCCCTCTGGTGCTTTGTCGAATTCGATACCTGGGGATGCAATACGGACTTTGTCGACATCGAAGCTGCCTGCTTTCTCAACAGCCATCTTCCAAAGCCATGGACCAAGATATGCAGCTTGTGTCACATCACCGATAACAATCTCATCACCCCAGCGCTCTTTGAACGCTTTCACGAATTCAAGGTTGTTGGGATTATCGAGTGACTGGAAATATTTCATACATGCATAGGCACCATTGATATTCTCACCGCCAATACCAAGGATCTCATCCTCGGTTACCGAGATGGTCAGGAGCACTGGTTTTTCCTTAGTCATATCAATGCCAGCAGCCTTGAGTTGTTTGTAGAAGGCAACGTTGGAACCACCCACAACAATAGCGTAAATCACATCAGGTTTTTTGAGCTTGATCTTATTAATCACAGAGTTGAACTGCGTATGGCCAAGCGGGTAGTATTCCTCACCGACAACCTGATGACCCAATTTTTCGATATGTTTACGGGCAATTTTGTTGGATGTGCGCGGCCAGATATAGTCTGAACCAAGAAGGAAGAATTTCTTCGCACCTTTGGTTTCTGTGACCCAATCAATACCAGCGATAATTTGCTGCGTTGCTTCTTGACCTGTGTAAATCACATTTGGTGATTGCTCGAGACCCTCATAGAAAGTTGGGTAGTACAGCATACCGTTATATTGTTCAAAAACAGGTAAAACCGCCTTGCGCGACGCTGAGGTCCAGCAACCCATTACAGATGCGACTTTATCTTGAACCAGAAGTTTCTTTGCTTTCTCTGCAAAGGTTGGCCAATCGGATGCACCATCCTCTTGGATATATTCAATCTGCCGACCAAGCACACCACCAGATGCATTGATTTGCTCAATGGCGAGTTTTTCCGCTTGCACAGAACCTGTCTCTGAAATCGCCATTGTACCTGTCACCGAATGCAAGATACCGACAGTTACTTTATCGTCGGTCACGGCCAAACCTGTTGTGTTGACTTCCGCGGTTGGGAAGTCGGACGCAAGAAGCGGCCCACCCATCATAGCTATCGCTGGAATAGACGCCATCCCTGCAAGCATATGGCGTCGTGTAATGTTTGATTTATTGTTCGAATTTTCATCAGTCATGATAATCACCTGTTTCGCTGTTGAATGCGGTTAACTGCTATGACCTGAAGCGAAGCATTAATTTGTGCAGTGCCACAACGGGGCATTTGACGTATTTGACCCCCTCAAATTAACTGATATGGTTACGTTGGTTGCATGTGGTAGTGACACTAAGAACCGCAATTTGAGCAGATACAGTCGTTACGCTGCGTATTTTGGGAGGTGGAATAAATTCAACAACTTGCCAGCAGATTTGCTGGCGAGGGAACAGGGTTTTTGAATGTCATCGAGTACTCAAATTACCGGCGCAAGAAGAACCTATAATCGTTGGGTTGCGGATGAAACGCTGGAAGATTTCGCCCTAAGATTCACCGCACATGGTGCTCGAAAATGGTCGGTAGCTAGAATTTCTAACACAGCCATTGGAGCCGTTTCATTTTTGGCTTTGGAGGCGATAGGCGCTTCTCTCATGCTTAATTATGGCTTTAACACCACCGCCGCCGCTGTTGTGACGACAAGCCTGATCATTTTTCTGTTGGGCATCCCCATTTGCTATAATTGCGCAAAATATGGTGTCGACATTGATCTGCTGACCCGTGGGTCTGGATTTGGATATCTTGGCTCGACAATCACCTCGCTCATCTATGCCTCATTCACCTTCATATTTTTTGCCATTGAAGCGGCTATTATGGCGAAAGCTTTGGAGCTTTGTTTTTCAATACCAATACCCATTGGCTACTTGATCTCAACATTGATCTTTATTCCTCTTGTCACACATGGGATTTCACTGATCAATCGATTGCAAGCATGGACGCAGCCCATTTGGATTGTATTGCAGCTTGCGCCGTTTGTTTTCATCATATTTTATGGGTCTTACTCGCAAAGCAGTTGGACTGATTATACCGGCCTTTTGGGTTCCGTTGATGGCCAGATTTCCATCGCGCATTTCGGCGCGGCTTCTGCAATTTTGTTCTCTCTGACCGCACAAATCGGTGAGCAAGTCGACTATCTGCGTTTTTTACCGCGCAAAACAAAAGAAAACAGATTGCGTTGGTGGTTTGGTCTGCTAACTGCAGGCCCCGGCTGGATAATTTTTGGTGCGGTTAAAGTCATAGCAGGGTGCTTTTTGGCACATTTTGCATTCCAGGCTGGCATTGCCTTTAGCGACGCCTCAGAACCTGCACATATGTATCTAGCTGCATTTTCAACGATGTTTTCTAGTCCTGAAGCAGCTCTAGGCATTACCGGAATCTTTGTGGTGATTTGTCAGATTAAGATTAACGTCACCAATACTTATGCCGGCTCAATTGCTTGGTCGAATTTTTTCTCACGACTAACCCATTCGCATCCTGGTCGCGTTGTTTGGGTCGTCTTTAATGTCATTATCGGATTGTTGCTTGTCCAATTTGATGCTTATCATGCACTTGAACAGATTTTAAGCCTGTATTCAATCGTAGCTGTTGCATGGCTTGCGACAATTGTCGCCGATCTTGTAATCAACAAAACGCTCGGCTTCGCACCCAAAACGATACAGTTCAAACGCGCTTATCTCTATGACATTAATCCGGTCGGATTTGGCGCAACGCTTTTAGCTTCAGTCTTCGCGTTATTGGGCTATTTTGGCGTTTTTGGTGAAACAGCTGCCGCACTTTACGCTTATATTGCGCTTATATTACCGTTTATTATCTCGCCTTTAGTCGCCTACCACACAAAGGGCAAATACTATTTGGCGCGTCAACCTGAACCGCTAAAACAAGACCCATTAGAAAAAGCACACGATTCAAATTGTGATTGCTCTATATGCCAACATAGCATCGAAAATGAAGACATGGTTTATTGTCCACACTATGATGCAAACCTGTGTTCATTGTGTTGCTCACTCGATGTTAAATGCCAAGATGAATGCAAACCTCAAGCACGTTTCAACCAACAACTTTCGAACTTCGTAAAACTGAATTTTTCCAATCGTTTCGCAAAAATTATTTTGTCCCGAACCGGACGCTATTTCGGTACGTTGACACTGGTCTTGTTGTTGATCGGCCTCATCATGTCGGTCGTGTTTTATCAAGCCCGTCTCGACCTAGGTGGGTCAGAACAGGCGATCAATTCCATTTTCATCAACCTATTTGCAACCTCGGTAATCGTATCTGGGATTGCTGTGTGGCTATTTTTGCTGTCAAGGGAAAGTCGGGTGGTGGCGCAAGAAGAGGCTAAACTTCACACATCACTTCTACTCGAAGAAATCGAGGCCCATAAAGAGACTGACCGTCAATTACAAAACGCGAAAGAAGCGGCGGAATCCGCCAATCTGGCGAAAAGTAAATATATTATCGGATTGAGTCATGAACTTCGAACGCCACTCAATTCGATCTTAGGCTATGCACAATTATTGGAACGCCAGAACAACAAAGATGCACTCATGACCAATGCCGCCCGCACCATTAGACGTAGTGGGGATCATCTTGCAGGGTTAATTGAAGGTCTATTGGACATCTCCAAAATTGAAGCGGGACGATTGCAGATTTTCAGAGAACAAACCTCTATAAGAAAACACTTCGATCAGATCGTGGACATGATTTCTCTGCAGGCGAAAGCCAAAAACATCGATTTCAATTTCGAGTGTTCTGAAAGTTTTCCCAAATATGTCTACGCGGACGAACGCAGGCTTCGTCAGGTCTTGATCAATTTACTTTCCAATGCTGTTAAATTTACAGACCAAGGCTCGGTAACTTTAAAGGCAACATATCGAAATCAGATTGCGACAATTGAAGTGGAAGATACAGGAATCGGTATCGCAAGCACGGATATGGAGCGCATATTTTTGCCATTTGAAAGAACGGTTGATCCATCAACCGATAATCAAGCGCCTGGTACCGGTTTAGGACTAACAATTACCAAGCTGCTGGTAGAAATAATGGGGGGAGAATTACAAGTGAAAAGCTGCCCCGGTAAGGGAAGTAAATTCACTGTCAGACTGATGTTAAGTTCCATACCTGACATATTAAGCAGCACAAAATCTGATGCGAAAGTGACAGGTTATAAAGGCCCAAAGCGCACGGTTGCAGTCGCTGACGATGATCCCCTTCAAAGACAATTAATCGTAGATGCACTCACACCTCTTAATTTTGATGTTTTAACCTATGCCGATGGTCAAGAATGTCTGGAAGCCATTCAAAACAGCTGTCCTGATTTGGTGATTTTAGATATCGCCATGCCGCGCATGAATGGGTGGGAATTGTCTGAAAGAATTCGCCGGGAAATTTCCAGCACGCTTCCCATTATCATTGTTTCAGCTGATGCCGGGCTAGAAAATCTACCCACTGATCAAGCTAATAATTATCCATATCTGTTAAAACCGATCGAAATTTCGACCCTTCTTCGACTCATCGGAACAGAGATTGAGCTGCAATGGATATATTCAAACGATCAAAACAAAGAAAAGGTATCTCCAGATGGGTGACTTAGCGCAGAATATGCATAATCCTGCGGCGATAAATTCAAACATTGGTGAAAAAACCATAGTTATGGTCGTCGACGATGCCGAGGATACGCTCACAATGTTGACCGATGTTCTTACCTTGGAAAATCTTCATGTCATTACTGCCAATAGCGGACCATCCGCATTACAAATTGCGAATGAAAATCGACCAGATGTAATCCTTATGGATGCGATCATGCCAGGCATGGATGGTTTTGAAACGTGTCGCATTTTAAAATCAGAAACTGATTTAGCTGAAATTCCAGTTATCTTTATGACCGGGCAAGATGATAGCGATCATGTTGTAAAAGCCTTTGCAGTGGGCGGTGTAGACTTTGTCTCCAAACCAACATCGCTGCCGGAACTCATTGCAAGAATGCGCGTACATCTATCAAATGCAAGAAAGGCAAAATCTGCTCGGCACGCGCTTGATATTACAGGGCGGAAAATTGTCGCCATCGACGAACATGGGGACATTACCTGGAGCACGCCTCAAGCAACAAAGTTACTTCGTCAAAATGGTATTCATTCAGAAAATGGAGAAAAAGTACCCTGGGCAGTGCTTGCATGGATCCTCGAAATTAAAAAACAGTCAGTGACCGGCGGAGATCAACAACTTGAGTATAAGTCGCCAGGAACAATTATTATTTTCAGACATCTAGGCGTAACTCCTGAAGGTGAGTTTTTGTTAAGTGTTACAGACCATCAAAAGGGAAGCGACGAAAAACGCTTGGCTGAATTTTTCAATCTCACGATGCGAGAGGCGGAAGTCTTGCTCTGGACCACACATGGCAAATCCAACAAAGAGGTTGCTGAAATTCTTTCGCTTTCGCCAAGGACAGTGAACAAGCATCTTGAACAAATATTTTCAAAATTGGGCGTTGAAAACCGAACGGCTGCAGCCACCCGCACAGTGAGAGTTTTGTGGCAAAATATGTAAAGATATATGAGGTTGTCCAACTAAGATGCATGTTTGCTTCTGGCACGAGATTGAAGTATTCCAGCTGGGCCGTAAGTTCTGATTTTGAATGTTGACCAGACATTACTTATGGGTTTGATTACGGTAAGGAATGGCCCTTATCGGAATTTATTCATTGAAATTAATTTTCCAATTCTTTGCCTCAAGCAAGCATTACGCTTCTGTGCTATGATCAAGGGCAGTACTAATACAATCCCACAATTCAACACAGTTAGAGGGTCAAAGCGAACCGCTTCGACCCTCTATTTTTTA
>JAHDFS010000098.1:4360-11819 GCA_020628035.1 Rhizobiaceae bacterium | reverse complement strand
ACACACTTTCCAGGCGTGCGCCTTCGACCACTCGGCCACCTCTCCGTCTCTTATGGCATCCAAAGATGATAAGATGAAATCAAGAGCGGACATTAATCTGCTCTGAATTTGCGCGCAATATACCCATGGCCGAGCTTTTAGCAAGGCAAAATTGGCGGGATTGCATAAAGAATGGATGGATTAGCATGCCACATGGGATTGCGTTGACCCCACACACGATTTATGTGTTGGATCTCATATATTAAAATTTTCGTAAATTTGGACATAACCATGAGATTTATATCTCGCATATTCAGCCTCCTTTTTCTCGCCATTGCGATTATCGCTGCTGTGGTCGACGCGCTCGAATCCGTTGGCTCGGGTGCGCTTCGGCTCACGCCTTTGGGTCAAACTTGGGAGGGTTTTAACGCCGCCTCGCTCGCAGCGGCTGAAGCGATGATCGTTGAGAATGCCGGAGCGTTTTTGTGGGATCCTATTATCGCTTGGATTTTGATCCAGCCGACGGTCGCCGTATTTTTGGCGTTATCATTTGTATTTTATATCTTAAGCTACAAACGAAAACGACGAGAAGACCGTTTTCTAGCACGATAACTAAATCAAATAAGTAAAAGGTAGGACAAGATGTTGTTTCAAGATATGTTTTCAAAAAAGACTGTCATGCCAACACGTGAAACAGCGCTTGAAGGGCGAGAAGATGCCATTCCCACTGCCTTAACGCATTTTGTCAATGGACATGCATTAAAGGGGCCTTGGCCTGATGGACCTGAAGGTCTCGAAATCGCTTATCTTGGTATGGGCTGTTTTTGGGGTGTCGAGCGACTTTATTGGAAAATTGAAGGGGTTTATGTCACAGCTTCGGGCTATGCAGGCGGCTTTACGCCAAATCCGACCTATCAGGAAACAGTGACAGGCAAAACCGGTCATACCGAAGTGGTGATGGTGGTCTATGATCCATCGAAGGTGAGCTATGAGACATTGCTGAAAACCTTTTGGGAAGAGCATGATCCCACCCAAGGTATGCGCCAGGGGAACGATGTCGGCACCACCTATCGTTCAGCGATTTACACCACATCAGACGAACAGCTTAAGATTGCCTTGAAAAGCCGTGATGCTTATCAAAACAATTTACAAAAAGCAGGCGTTACCCACGAAATTACCACCGAAATTAAAGCGCATGATGTGTTTTATTATGCTGAGGATTACCATCAGCAATATCTGGCGAAAAATCCCGGCGGTTATTGTGGGCTCAAAGGAACTGGTGTTGCCTGCGTGGGCTAGGAGTTGGCGCACGCAAGCAAGTGTTTGAACTAAACTGTAGAATTATAAGCAGCGATAGCGGCCATATTCACAATATCTGAATCTTTAGCACCCATGGATGCGATTTGAACAGACTTGTTTAATCCCACCAAAAGCGGACCAATTAAAGTTGAGCCGCCCAATTCCTCCAACATTTTGGTAGAAATTGAAGCTGAGTGAATGGCTGGCATAACCAAGACATTGGCAGGACCTGAAAGCTTGCAGAAGGAATATTGATCCCGCAATTCTGGGTTCAGCGCAATATCCGCTGCCATTTCACCATCAAACTCAAAATCAACCTTGCGTTCTTCCAGAACTTTCACAGCATTACGCATTTTAAGCGAGCGCTCGCCAACCGGTTGACCAAAAGTGGAATAAGACAACATGGCAACCCGCGGGGTATAACCCATACGTTTTGCTGTTCTTGCCGCTTCTTCGGCAATATCAGCAAGCTCTTCGGATGTTGGCATGTCCGTTACGGATGTATCGGCCACAAAGACCGTACGACCACGTGATAAGACAAGCGACACACCCACCACACGATGGCCAGGGCGCGTATCAATACAGCGGCGCACATCATTGAGCGCTGTTGCATAATTTCGCGTGGTCCCTGTGACCATGGCATCTGCATCGCCAAGCGCGACCATGCAGCTGGCAAAATGGTTGCGATCGGTGTTGATCAGGCGTTGACAATCGCGCAGCAAATAGCCCTCTCGCTGAAGCCTTGAATAAAGATAATCGGTATAGGCTTCCACTCGGCGAGAGAGGCGCGCATTGACGATTTCCAAATTTTCATGCTCTAGATCAATGCCAGCTATATTGGCTGTCTGGCGAATTTGCTCTTCACGACCCAATAACATTGCCGTACCGAGTTCCTGATTGGCATAAGATAGTGCTGCGCGCATGACCTTTTCTTCTTCGCCTTCGGCAAAGACCACACGCCGCGGGTGACGGCGCACGCGATCAAAGATCTGCTGTAATGACGATGCAATTGGATCTTTTCGCGCAGATAATTGCTTGCGATATTCGCTGAAACTTTCAATCGGCTTTTGCGCAACGCCCGATTCCATCGCAGCTTTTGCCACCGCCAATGGCACGTCAGAAATAAGGCGGGGATCAAACGGCACAGGGATAATATAGTTTGGTCCAAATTTTGGGCGCGATCCTTTATAGGCGGCCGCCACATCATCAGGAACATCCTGGCGAGCTAATGCGGCCAGTGCATTGACCGCAGCAATTTTCATCTCGTCATTAATCGTTGTTGCACGCACATCCAATGCGCCACGGAAGATATAAGGAAAGCCGAGCACGTTGTTGACTTGATTTGGATAGTCGGATCGGCCTGTCGCCATAATCGCATCATCACGCACTTCGGCGACTTCTTCTGGTGTGATCTCTGGATCAGGATTTGCCATCGCAAAAATGATCGGTTGCGGTGCCATGGATTTGAGCATCTCGGTGGTGAGCGCACCTTTAACCGAAAGGCCCAAAAACACATCTGCGCCGTCCATCGCCTCAGCCAGTGTGCGTTTATCCGTCTTTATCGCATGGGCTGATTTCCATTGGTTCATACCCTTGGTGCGGCCTTGATAGATCACACCTTTGGTATCGCATAATGTAATGTTTTGCGCCGGCACACCCATGGCCTTAATCAATTCAATACAGGCGATCGCTGCAGCACCTGCACCATTACAAACGATTTTAATTTCTTTTTGATCACGGCCCGTTAAATGAAGCGCATTTATCAAACCAGCGGCCGCGATAATTGCTGTGCCATGTTGGTCATCATGAAAGACAGGGATATCCATGATCTCACGCAGTCTTTGCTCGATGATAAAGCATTCAGGCGCTTTGATATCTTCAAGATTAATCCCGCCAAAGCTCGGCCCTAGAAATTTCACGCAATTGATAAATTCATCTGCATCTTCGGTGTCAATTTCCAAGTCAATGGAATCCACATCCGCAAAGCGTTTAAAGAGGACTGATTTACCTTCCATTACAGGTTTAGATGCAAGCGCACCTAAATTTCCTAGACCCAAAATGGCTGTCCCGTTGGAAATAACAGCAACCATGTTGCCTCGTGATGTATAATCAAAGGCAGTTTGCGGATCCTCTGAAATTGCCTTAACAGGCACCGCAACACCAGGGGAATATGCTAGCGATAAATCACGTTGAGACGACATGGGTTTAGTCGGGGTTACTTCAAGCTTGCCCGGACGACCTTGTGAATGGAAATCGAGGGCTTCTTGATCCGTGACAGCGGTAGAACCGCGATCAGATTTATCTGTTGCAGGCAATTTTCTCTCCCAAATATGCGACTCTAACTCACGAGCCTGTGGTAACTGGCTACTCGCGATGTGTTTTTGGTTGTTATTTCACCGTCGACGAGTAGGGTAAGCGAAGAGTTTTAAATCGTAATTTTCATTCTGGCTATGTCTTAAAGGATGGAATTTTTTATTTAATCGGTTGAATTGTGACACAGCAGAGTATCAAAGCAAAACCACAGACCCTTCCCGGATCACTTTCCAGCGCAAAAGGGCGCGCAACAGCCACGCCGATGATGGAACAATTCATCGAGATCAAGGCTGCTAACCCAGATTCAATTTTGTTTTACCGGATGGGCGACTTTTATGAGTTGTTTTTCGATGATGCAATTGACGCTTCGCGCGCGCTTGGGATCACCTTAACAAAGCGTGGCCAGCATATGGGACAGGATATCCCCATGTGCGGGGTCCCGGTTCATGCGGCAGATGATTATTTGCAAAAGCTGATCGCACTCGGGTTTCGTGTGTCTGTTTGCGAACAATTGGAAGATCCAGCGGAAGCGAAAAAACGCGGATCAAAAGCTGTTGTTAAACGTGATGTTGTGCGACTGGTAACCCCTGGTACGATTACAGAGGAGAAACTCTTAGATCCATCGCAGTCCAATTATCTGATGATGGTCTCGCGGGTTAAATCTACCGAAGGTCCGCAATTTGGATTGGCGTGGGTTGATATTTCAACGGGTCATTTCCGTGTCACCACATCAACACAAACGCGGTTACTTGCCGATATCATGCGCGTTGAACCGAGCGAGATTGTGGTGTCAGAAACGCTCTTTCATGATGAAGATATGCGCGGAACTTTCGATATATTGGGTAAATCGGTTGTCCCGCAATCAGCTGTTTTGTTTGATAGCACGGTCGCAGAAGACCGGATTAAACGTTATTACAATTTATCCGCTCTTGAAGGAAAAGGCACGTTTGAACGTGCCGAGCTATCGGCCATTGCAGCGGCTATTGGATATATTGAAAAAACGCAGCTGAGTGAGCGACCAGTTCTTGAATATCCAGAATATGATGGTTCTGGCCAGAGCCTCTTTATCGATCCTGCAACGCGGACCAATTTAGAACTCATTCGAACACTTTCAGGAGAAAAAAAGGGAAGCCTTTTAAAAACCATCGATCGAACGGTTACAGGAGGTGGAGGTCGATTACTCGCCGAGCGGCTGATGTCACCACTTACCGATCCGCGCCTCATCAATACAAGATTGGACGCAGTGAGCTGGTTTATTAAAGACAGCATCTTATCGGACGATATTCAGAGCGCACTGAAAGCTGTACCTGATATGCAACGGGCACTGTCGCGGATTTCGCTCAACCGTGGTGGCCCTCGCGATCTCGGCACGATTAAAAATGGTTTGCTCGCCGCTCGCGAAATCGCAAGCTTGTTTAAAGACCAGCATATGCCGGAAGAGATTGAGGATGCCGTCACTCATCTTCGTCAGATCCCCAATGATTTATTGGATTTACTGAATTCATCTTTGAAGGAAGAGTTACCACTTTTAAAACGTGACGGCGGCTTTATTTGTGAAGGGCATCATGGTGAGCTTGATGAATTTCGTGCCCTTCGAGATCAATCGCGAAAAGTGATTGCTGAACTTCAACTTAAATATGCTGAAGAAACCGGTGTTAAAAACCTTAAGATCAAACATAACAATGTTTTGGGTTATTTCATCGAAGTTACCGCCCAATATGGTGATGCACTGACAAGAGATGATGACGCGAAAGCGCAGTATATCCATCGACAATCACTTGCAAACGCGATGCGGTTTACAACAACTGAATTAGCTGATCTTGAAAGCAAGATTGCCAATGCAGCTGGTGAAGCATTAAAGATTGAATTGCAATTGTTTGACACATTGTCTGAGCGTGCCGTGCAATATGCATCCAGCATTAAAAATGCAGCTGATGCCATCTCAATCGTCGATGTGGCTCAAGCAAATGCCGACCTTGCGCAAGAACAAGGCTATTGCCGGCCCGTTGTGGACCAGACAACGGAGTTTAAAATTACGGCAGGACGGCACCCTGTGGTCGAGCAGGCATTGCGCAAACAATCAGCTGATCCTTTTGTAGCCAATGATTGTGATCTATCTCCACCTGATAAAGCCACCAATGCTGCGATCTGGTTGCTGACCGGCCCTAATATGGGTGGTAAATCAACATTCTTACGACAAAATGCATTAATCGCTATCATGGCGCAGATGGGTTCATTTGTGCCAGCGGGGCATGCCCATATCGGTGTTGTGGATCGGTTGTTCTCCCGTGTAGGAGCCTCTGATGATCTGGCACGCGGACGTTCGACCTTTATGGTCGAGATGGTGGAAACAGCTGCGATCTTAAACCAGGCAACGGAGAAATCGCTCGTTATTTTGGATGAGATTGGCCGAGGCACATCAACTTTTGACGGTTTATCCATTGCCTGGGCTGCGGTTGAACATCTGCACGAGATCAACAAATGTCGCGGATTATTTGCCACCCATTTTCACGAGTTAACCGCCTTATCTGAAAAATTGCTGCGCCTTTCCAGCGCGACCATGAAAGTTAAAGAATGGGATGGCGATGTTGTGTTCTTGCATGAAGTTGGTCCCGGAACCGCAGATCGATCCTATGGCATTCAAGTTGCCAAACTTGCCGGGCTCCCAGATGTGGTTGTAAACCGTGCACGCGATGTTTTAACTCAGCTTGAAGAAAGCGACCGGCAAAATCCAGCACAGCAGCTAGTTGATGACCTACCTTTATTTTCAGCACATATGGAAGCAAATCCGGGAAATGGGTCGTCTAAGGAAAGCGAAGTTGAAAAGCTTTTGCAAAACATCAATCCAGATGATATGTCCCCCCGCGAAGCTTTAGAAGCCCTTTACGACTTAAAGCGCAGCTTAGCCAAGAAAGAAAACTAACATGACATCGATCGACGTTGTATGCATCGGTAATGCAATCGTGGATATCATTGCCAAATGCGATGACGAATTCCTTGAAGACAACAATATCATCAAAGGTGCAATGAACCTTATTGATGCTGAACGCGCTGAGCTATTATATGAACGCATGGGCCCGGCGATTGAAACTTCTGGCGGCAGCGCGTGTAATACCGCAGCCGGTGTTGCTGGATTTGGCGCAAAAACAGCATTATTTGCGAAAATTTCTGACGATGAGCTTGGCAAGATTTTCACACACGATATTCGCGCCATCGGCACCCATTTTGAAAGCACGCCGCTTGATGGCAATCCACCCACTGCACGATCAATGGTTTTTGTCACACCTGATGCCGAGCGTTCGATGAACACCTATTTGGGTGCCTGCGTTGAAATTGGCCCAGAAGATATTGATGAGAAAATCGTTGCTGATTCCAAAGTAACCTATTTTGAAGGTTATCTATGGGATCCGCCGCGCGCAAAAGATGCGATCCAGCTGGCGGCTAAAATTGCCCATGAAAATGGGCGCATTGTAGCTGGTTCATTGTCTGACTCATTTTGTGTCGATCGCTATCGCAGCGAGTTTTTAGAACTCTTGCGAAACGGTACCGTCGACATGATTTTTGCCAATGAAGATGAGGCAAAATCTTTATATCAAACAGATAGTTTTGATGACGCCATCAAACAACTTGGCCAAGATTGCAAGCTCGCAACTGTCACACGCGGATCTAAAGGATCTGTAGTCGTTTCAGATGGAGACATGATTGAAGTAGCTATTGATAAAGTGGATAATATTGTCGACACATCCGGTGCGGGCGATCTATATGCCGCTGGTTTCTTATACGGCTATACACAAGGCAAAGACCTTAGATCCTGTGCACAGCTTGGTAATTTCGTAGCCGGCAAAATAATTCAGCAACTTGGACCACG
>JAHDFS010000098.1:0-4260 GCA_020628035.1 Rhizobiaceae bacterium | reverse complement strand
GTGTTATTTGGCGTTTCTTTATCCGGCACCTCAAACATCGCCTGATGGAAATTTGGATCAAATTTCTTTTGCAAAACGTCAAGCTTCTTCACGCCGTGACGTTCCATAGCTGACAGCATCGAACGCTCCGTCATTTCAACGCCTTCTAGAAGTGTTTTTAGATTTTCATCAACACTTCCATCTTCCTGCTTGGGAGCCGCGTCAATTGTGCGACGCAGATTGTCGGCCACACCCAGCATATCGCGCGCAAAATTTGACACTGAAAATGTTTTAGCATCGGCGATCTCGCGTTGCGTCCGCTTGCGCAAATTCTGCATATCTGCAGCTGCACGCAAAACATCTTCTTTCAATGTTTCGTTTTCAATTAGGAGCTTTTCAAGCACTTCGTGATCGCTTGGCTGATCATCAGCTTCACCCACATCATAATCAGCTGGGATGTCAGCAATCTTGTCTTCAGCATTGTTCAGTGCGTCGAGAATATCATTCAGATCATTATCTACGTCTTTTTGGTCTAGATTCTCGTCGGGTTTTTCCTGGCTCATGTCGCAGAAATCTCACTCTCATTACTTAATTAGGAATTCCAGAGTGCATATCGATATAATTTACAAAAAAATCAAGAGGAAGTCTCACTATTTTGAAAATTAGCGCATTGTTCTCAATTTAATTTAAATAATGTCTCAATAATCCACAATATTGGTCATTTTCGCACCAGTATTAACTTATTTAATGATAAATGATGCAAAAATAATGGCACACATGTTGCAATGCAAAATTACCATGATAGTTTGCATCGGCTTGCGAGGGGAAGCGCAAGTCTGGTTTGGAATATAGGTGGTAAGCATATGTATTATAAACTTTACGAATTAAACCATGCAGCAATCGCGCCCGTGCGCGCATTTGCAGATGCCATGCGATTTACCTATGTGAACCCAGCCAACCCCTTATCCAATACACCAATGGGCCGTGCGATGAATGCTGGCTTTGAAGTCTTTGAGCGCTCAACACGCCGTTATGGCAAACCTGATTTTGGTATTGAAACAACTGAATTGGAATCTGGTCCTGTTGCCGTTGAAGAACATGTGGTCTGGTCAAAACCTTTCTGCGATTTAATCCATTTCAAGCGCGATCTGCCTAAAGATCATAAACCACAATCGAAAATTCTCGTTGTGGCACCCATGTCGGGGCATTATGCGACGTTGCTGCGCGGTACAGTGGAAACGCTCTTACCCAATGCAGAGATTTACATCACTGATTGGACAGATGCGCGCATTGTGCCAAAAAATGCTGGCTCTTTTGATCTAGATGATTATGTCGATTATCTCATCGATATGTTCAACACACTGGGTCCAGACACGCATGTGATGGCGGTGTGCCAACCTTCTGTGCCGGTTCTCGCTGCTGTTGCTTTGATGGAAAGCCGCAAAGAAAAGAATATTCCGCGTTCAATGACACTCATGGGTGGCCCAATTGATACGCGCGTTAATCCAACTGCGGTGAACGAACTGGCAGAATCAAAACCACTATCTTGGTTCAAAGACAATGTGATTATGACCGTTCCTTGGCCGCTTAAAGGTGTCGGGCGTCGTGTTTACCCTGGCTTTTTGCAACTATCTGGCTTCATGTCGATGAATCTCGATAAACATATGGAAGCGCAGCAAGGCTTTTTCCTCAATCTCGTCAAAGGCGATGGGGAAACCGCTGAGAAACACACAGATTTTTATGATGAATATCTTGCGGTCATGGATTTGACCGAGGAATTTTATCTTCAAACCGTTGATACAGTGTTCATCAAACACTCGCTTCCAAAAGGTGAGATGATGCATCGCGGCGAATTGATCGATACGACAGCCATTAAGAAATGTGCTTTGTTGACCGTTGAAGGCGAGAATGATGATATTTCTGGCGTGGGTCAAACAGAGGCTGCGCAGACGATTTGTCCAAATATTCCAAAAGACAAACGCAAACATTATGTGCAACCTAATGTTGGTCATTATGGTGTGTTTAATGGCTCAAGGTTCCGCTCTGAAATCTCGCCAATGATTTTGGACTTTATCGGCAATTTGGATAAAAAGAGCGCTTAACAAGCGTTATATCTGATATTTTTGAGATTCGCCTAAGTACCTGAATTCTGTTCAGTTTCTGACTGTTTTGGGCATGAAACTGATCAAAATCACTGCATTTTCAGACAATTTGTCTTGAAACAAGATAAAATTCTCACCACATCCTATTCAGTAAGAGAACAATATTTGTGCTCTAAAGCTGATGAGGATTACCAAGAAATGACACAGTCTGCCTTAATTCGACCTGCATGGACGCCTGCAACGATTGCGCTAATGGTGCTCGGGTTCATGGTCTTTTGGCCATTGGGTCTTGCAATGCTTGCTTATATTTTGTGGGGCGATCGGCTGAATGAATTTAAATCGGAAGTGAACCACGCAACGGACGGGTTTTTCAAATCCTGTCGCCGTTCGACAAACAACTATTATGGTCGTTCGGGTGCGCATTATCGCTCAGGCAATGTTGCCTTCGATGAATGGCGTGAGCAAGAGCTTGATCGTCTGGATGAAGAACGTCGTAAACTCGATGAGATGCGTGAAGAATTTGATGCACATATGCGTGATTTGCGCCGCGCACGTGATCGCGAAGAGTTTGATGCCTTTATGAGAAGCCGCAAACAATCAAGCGAGAAGTCGAAGAAGAAAAGCTCGGTTCCTAAAACAACCAAGTAGTTTTCAAAAACAATGTCCTTTAACGGCGCTTAACAGCGCCGTTTTTTCATGCGTGAAAGTATTTTTCGAAACAAAAGCGAATCAGATAAAATAACAACATGTTTTCATTTGCAAAAAAGAGACCAGCGCCATTAGCAACCAGTCGAATGCTGGAAGTGGGTGATCGTGTCTTGCCGTTGAAAATAAAACCCAATAAGCGCGCGAAACGCATTACCTTGCGCATTGACCCGGGTGGTCGCGGCCTAAGTTTAACTGTACCGCCGCACTTGCATGAAGATGAAATATCAGAGTTTTTAGAAAAATATCACGGCTGGATCCTAACAAAGCTTGCCAAATTTCCTAAAGAGAGCGGTCTTAGCGAGGGCGACACCATTCCCATTCGCGGAATTGATCATATTATCGAGCGCACAGGTGAAATTCGCGGTGTCACTGAGACCATCAACGATGATGACAAGCATATTCTGCGTGTGTCAGGTGGCGAAGAACATTTACGCCGACGCATTGCGGATTTTTTGAAAAAAGAAGCACGACAAGACTTAGAGAAATTTTCAAGTTATCACGCAGAGAAACTTGGAAAACCTTATAAATCCATCACCTTGCGCGACACACGCAGCCGTTGGGGGTCATGCTCATCGGATGGGAAACTATCTTATTCCTGGCGCATTATCATGGCGCCCTCTTATGTTTTGGACTATCTCACTGCCCACGAAGTTTCGCATTTGGTGGAAATGAACCACGAGCCGCAATTTTGGCAATTATGCGAAAGTCTTTGCCCACATATGCAAGAAGGCAAAAAATGGCTTAAACAAAATGGCAGTCTGTTGCATGCGATTGATTTTAACTAGGCGATTTCGAGCTGTTATTGATAGCTATTTGCATGATTTTCATCAAATCTCTCGACTCTGAGCCAAATTCGTGGCACTTGCCAAACCCATGACAATGCTGATCAAAACATGCGGGCTAAAAGCTGCTGATATGGTGTCCCATTCCACCCAGAATGGCGCACATCAAATCGGCTTTATTTTCTTTGAAAAGAGCCCGCGCCACGTGACACCTGAACAAGCAGCCGCTGCAGCTTCACCAGCCCGCGGATTTGCCGATATTGTGGCTGTGACTGTCAACGCTGATGATGCATATCTTGATGAAATCAACGATGTTTTAAAGCCTGATATGATGCAGCTGCACGGATCGGAAACACCAGAACGCGTGGCTTATGTAAAAGCGCGCTATAATCTTCCGGTCATGAAGGCGTTTTCGATCCGAGATGCCCATGATTTGGACAAGGTTCAAGCCTATATCGGCATTGCGGATCGCATGCTCTTTGATGCCAAAGCACCCAAAGGTTCAGAATTGCCCGGCGGCAATGGCGTATCCTTTGATTGGAGCTTGCTAGAAAGCTTAGATCAGGGTGTTGAATATATGCTATCAGGTGGGCTAAATGCTCAAAATGTGTGTGAAGCGATTAAAAACACACATGCAATTGGAATGGATGTCTCTTCGGGGATAGAAATAAAACCGGGCGTAAAAGATA
>JAHDFS010000097.1 GCA_020628035.1 Rhizobiaceae bacterium | reverse complement strand
GCGAGCGCTGGGACAGCGTCATGAATGCATTACCTGATCATATTGCGCTTACGCACGCGGAAGAGGGGTGTATCTCTTTTGAGGTGACGCCTTCTAAGGATGTTGCGCACAGATTGATGGTTGATGAGTTGTTTGAAGATCGCACCGCGTTTGATGCCCATCAGGCGCGCACAAAAGCTTCGCCGTGGTTTGAAGTCACCTCTGGCATATCACGAGAATATGAAATCGCAGAGGTCGAATAGACCTTTCCATCACCAGCTATTGATCCTAATCTTGACCTCTCGAAGTTATATGGGGTCGCATCATTCGTTTGTTGAACAAAATAACCTTTAAAACAGTACTTGTCGTATTGGGCTATATCGGCCTGATGGCGGGTGGCGTGATGCTGGGCAATTGGATGTTTTCATCTTTAAGGTTAGACGCGCAATCGGCGTCGACATTGCCAATAATATGGTTATTGGTGCCAGTATTTATTGTTTATTTCATCACATCTGGATTGCCCTTTGTGCCGTCATCTGAGATCGGATTTGGCTTGCTCATCATATTTGGTGGCGAAATGGCACCTCTTATTGTCTTAGTCTCATCCTCAGGCTTGATCGCGTCATTTCTTGTTGGCAAATTTGTACCCAAGCGTAGGCTTGCGAAGGTATTGGAATGGTTTGGCTTGGAAAAAGCGCCAAATTTCCTGATCCAGTTACAAGGCATGAGCCCGCAAGAAAAACTGGACCACATGATGCAAGGCGTATCGAAAAGTTTTGCGCGTTCCTTGATGAAATACCGCTATTTGGGGATCATGGCATTGCTCAATATACCCGGTAATGCCGTCATTGGCGGCGGTGGGGGCATAGCCTTCATGGCAGGGGTCACGGGTGTGTTTTCAACCAAATGGTTCGCCCTTTCTGCAATCCTTGGGGTTATGCCATATCCGTTGTTTTTCTTCGTCGCTTGGCTGCTGGGTTATTAAAACTGCTCAGCAAAACTCAAGGCTTAATCCGCAAGCTTTGTGACGATAGCAGAATGAGATTCAAGCGTTTTGTGCACGGGACATTTATCAGCTATTTTCAACATCTTATCGCGTGTTTCTGAATCAAAATCTCCTTCGAGTTTGATCTTCCGTTCAAAGCGGTCGATTTTACCGACAGTATCTTCTTCCAGATTACATTCTGCACAATCCTCAGCATGGGTTTTGCTGTGGGTTACATTCACGCTTACTCGCTCTAAAGGGATTTTCTTAAAGTCTGCATACATACGAATGGTCATGGATGTGCATGCGCCAAGCGCAACATTGAGATAATCATATGGGCTTGGGCCTGTGTCATGACCGCCGACGGAATCTGGTTCATCCGCCATCAATGAATGTTTGCCAACACGGACGGAATTTTGGAACTTGCCATCTTTGGTTTCGCTGACTTCAGCGCCATCGATAATTGGGTTTTGCGCAGCTTTATAATCATAATCCACATAGCGGGTCGCCCAAGCCGAGATAACCTCAGCGACATAAGCAACATCTTTGCCATTGGATAGCAGGTGATCAGCTGTATCAAGCGAGACAAAGCTTTTTGGGTGTTTAGCGGCGGTGTAGATCTTTGCGGCATTTTCAATTCCAACTGTGCCATCAATTGGCGAGTGCAGCACCATGAGCGCCTTATTCATTTTCGCAACGCGTTCTTCAACGGTGACAGAATGTGAGCGCAGGTCCTGGACAAATTCTTGCTTGATTGAAAAAGGACGCCCGGCAAGTTTCACCTCAGCAATGCCTTTCTCTTCAATCTCATCCAAATGTGCGCCGAAATTATGGATCACATGATCGGCATCCGCTGGTGCACCAATGGTTGCTACAGCTTTGGCTTCGGGCACTTCGCCAGCGGCTGCCAAAATGGCAGCGCCACCCAAAGAATGGCCAATAAGGATCTTTGGCGCTTCATAATTGGCGCGCAGGAATTGAGCTGCTGCTAAAATATCACCGATATTTGAGGTAAAAGTCGTGTTTTCAAAATTGCCAGACGATGCGCCTAGACCCGTAAAATCAAAGCGGAGCAGGGCGATCCCGCGCTTTGATAATTCATCGGCAATCTTGCGCGCTGCGAGAATATCTTTTGTACAAGTGAAACAATGGGCAAAAATCGCATAAGCATGCGTAGTGCCTTCTGGCAAATGTAATCTTGCAACCAATGTTTCGTTGAGTGAACCTTCAAATTTTACATTTCTAACGCTTGCCATGAAGCACCCCCAATTTGATTTCTATCCTGTTCGACAATTAGTCGTTTAAATCTGTTGGGATCTTATATGGCGTATTCTGCGCGCAATTGAAAATCACGTCTCTTCGCAAATCTGTGATGTGTTTGTGTGTATCTGAGAGGATTACGCCTATTTCAGCGCCTGCTTGCGAACCTGCATGCAAAATTCTTCAGGTTCCAATGGTTTGGCGACGTAATAGCCTTGGCCTTGATCAACGCCCAGCTCGTTCAAAATTCGCGCCTGAGTTTCGGTTTCAATACCTTCAGCAATAGTTTGCATTTTCATGCGTTTGGCCAATTGCACCAGCATTTGCACAATCTCAGTTCCGCCATCATCGGAAATAAAATCAACGAATTTCTTGTCGATCTTCATGATATCCGCGTTGAGATCCTGAATATAAGACAAGCCATTATGACCAGTGCCTGTATCATCGAGCGCAATGCGATAACCTAAAGATTTTAGCGATTCAACAACACCTGCAGCCTTGTGTTCATCTTTGATTTCCTGGCGTTCAGTAATCTCCAGAACGATCTGTTCAGGTTTTACGCGGCTGTCAGAGACGATGGATGTCAAATCCATGATAAAGCCATCGCTCATCAAATCTTGAGGCGTAATGTTGAAGGAAACTTTCAAGCTGCGATCACGGATCAAAATGTCATCAACGTGATTGAGTGTTTGTTTAATGATCGAGCGTGTCATTGGCACGATGAGACCGCTGTCTTCGGCCAGATTGATGAAGTGAGATGGAGGCACCATGGTACCGTCAGGCTTACGCCAACGCATCAATGCCTCGCCGCCAATGATCTTTAAGTCTTTGAGATCAAACAATGGTTGAACGTAAGGAACAAACTCATCTGCCTCAATACCGCGTTTGATTTCGGTGATTGGGTTTTCAGGTCGTGCAAGTAGCTGTGCGATCAATAGCCCGAATAACAGACCTAATATGCCACCACCTGCGATGAAGAAATTCTCATCTTCGCGGTTATGCATGACGAGCTGCTGCAATTCCACCACCAATTGCGTGTTGAGTGGGTAGCGCGTGGATTGCGCTTGATAGGAGACAAATTCCTTGCTCGGATCATTCATGAAATCCGCCGTCATCGTGCTATCATGCGTGCCGATGAGAGCATCTGAATTGAAACCGATCGATGCGATAGAGTTATCGCGCCAGTCCATGGGGAAGATGTCAAATAACAATGTGTCGATATTGATCAGTGCCATCAGACCAAAATCAGCAAATTGCCAGGTAATGCCGATAATACCGTCTGATCCCGTGCCAACCTCGACAAAATTGATCCGGTCATTTGAAGTTGGGAACTTATTTTTCTGCGATATATCAACCGGATATGTTGAACGCTGACCACTAATTACGGAACAAACTGAATTGCCCTGTGTATCCAAAATAGCAATATCCTTGATATTACTTTTGGTGAAGATGGTTTCTGCAAGTCCGCCCATGCTTGCGTCTGTACATGTGGTATATCCCGCTTCAGCTGTCTCATTCAGCGTGATAATCGCATAATCTGCTGCCAATTCTGCGCGTACCAGAAGCTTCTGATTTAATTCTTCTAGATATTCTTTGTTTTTCCAGAAGCGGACGGTTTCGTAAATGCCGATTGTGATGGCAACTGATAGGACGGTCACGCCGACCACAGCGACTAAGGAGCCAAGTTTGGATCTGAAGAAATTTGCAAGTCTCAAAGTGTACTCCAACCATCTTTGTGTTGGTGTAGGCCTCTAAATCTGTCCTGACCAAACCATTTATAGGTGGAAAACAGAAACTGAGATTGCGAGCAAAGCATAACCCTGTAATAATTATTCTGGACCCTGCACAATGTTGCTCTAAACCAACAATACTTGGATAAATCTAGCAACAAAAAGTTAATATTGGATCACTCAGAAACTATGACAATATAGGGCAAATACTAGTACAAACAGAAGGCTATCAATACCATGCGTTATTTACATACCATGATCCGTGTGACTGATTTGGATCAATCTCTTGATTTTTGGTGCCAGAAAATGGGGCTTGTGGAAGTTAGACGCAAAGAGGTTCCGGCTGGCAAATTCACGCTTGTATTTTTAGCAGCGCCCAATGATGAAGGCGAAGCTGAAAAGACCAGTGCACCATTGCTTGAGCTTACCTATAACTGGGAAAGTGACGAAACTTATACAACAGGGCGATCATGGGGGCATTTGGCCTATACTGTCGATAATATCTATGATTATTGTCAAAATCTGATGGACCAAGGTGTGGTGATCAACCGACCACCACGTGATGGCCGCATGGCGTTTGTGAAATCTCCCGATGACATTTCAATCGAGTTGCTGCAAGAAGGGGATGCGCTTCCCGTTCAAGAACCATGGGCATCCATGCAAAATGAAGGTAGCTGGTAATGGCATTACATTTCCACCAATTTGCATATCGCTCTGATAATTACGGCGTATTGATCCATGAAGATGAAACCGGTGAAACGGCTTGTATCGATGCAGGTGACGCAGATTCTATGTTTGCTGCTCTGGAAGAAAAAGGCTGGCGTTTGTCAGAGCTGTGGATCACCCATCATCATGCCGATCACACATCGCATATTTCTGAAATCAAAGAGAAAACCGAATGTTTGGTCACTGCGCCAGATTACGGCTCTTCTATTACTGATGTTGATAACGCCATCAAAGAGGGTGAAAATTTTGAATTCGCTGGTCATAGTGTAACACCTATCCATACGCCTGGTCACACCATGGATATGCTCAATTACTATATTGAGGATGGCAAAGTGCTGTTTTCCGGTGATACGCTGTTTGTTATGGGATGCGGGCGTTTGTTCGAAGGTTCTGCAGAATTAATGTGGCAATCGCTGCAAAAATTGATGAGCTTGCCGGAAGATACAATCATCTACTGCGCACATGAATATACAGAGGCCAATGTTGCTTTTGCACTATCAATTGATCCCGAAAATGAGGCTCTGCAAAATCGCAGCGAATTGGTCGCCTCATTACGTCGGGCCGACCAAAGCACTGTGCCGACTATGATGTCGATTGAATTAGCGACAAATCCGTTCCTACGCGCTGGAAATGCGGGCATTCGAAACCATTTGAACATGCAAGATGCGGATGATGTGGATGTGTTCGCTGAGATCAGAAAACGCAAAGATAATTTCTAATGTCATGCGTTTATGGGTTTTAACAGTATTACTAGCAGGGTTTTATGTGCAGACATCTTCTGCCGAAGAAACTGAACTCTGGGACCCTGTACCCATTCCCGCACCAACATTAGAACGCGTTGAAACTGATAAAGATCAGCCCTTTGAAGGCGCCAAAAACAAACCACCTTTTGATCTAGCAACAGCGCAACAATGCGAAGCTGAGTTGAAAACACGGCGGATAGCATTCACCGTTAAAGAACAGATTTCAGACGAACGCGGCTGTATTGTCGAAAGACCATTGCTTGTGACGAAGTTGAGCGGGGGCATCGCTTTATCAAATGATATGACATTGCGCTGTGAGGTGGTGCTGGCATTGGACGATTGGACCAAGAACATCGTGCGTCCCACAGCTAAATTGCACCTAGGTCAAGACATTAAAAGACTTCAAACCTCCACATCTTATCATTGCCGAACACGCAATAATAAACCAGGCGGCAAGATCAGCGAACATGGTTTTGCCAATGGCGTTGATATCACCGGCTTTGCGCTGGAAGATGAGACTGTCATCAATGTGTCATCTAAGGAAGATAACCTCACCGAGGATGATACACCCAAAACCAAGTTTTTAGCTGGTGTCAGAGCAGGGGCATGCGCCTATTTCACCACAGTACTTGGACCCGGTAGCGATGGTAGCCATCAAGATCATTT
Organism: Rhizobiaceae bacterium; assembly: GCA_020628035.1. GTDB lineage: Bacteria > Pseudomonadota > Alphaproteobacteria > Rhizobiales > Rhizobiaceae > Lentilitoribacter. The sequence continues at coordinate 5,864 of JAHDFS010000097.1, read as the reverse complement.
CCATTTTGATCGCGCTTTTCGCAAATCCGGTTATCGACTTTGTGAGTAAATTCTCCAATTTTCTCGCTTGACATAATATCTATATATCGATAATTCATGATATATGGATATTAAAACTGCTATTACACATTTTTCGGCCCTGTCGCAGGAAACCCGGCTCGAAGTTTTCCGACTTTTGATCAAAGCTGGAACCGACGGCATGTTAGCCGGTGATATTGCCGATGCATTGGGTGTGAAACAAAACACCATGTCATCAAATCTAAGCGTGCTTTCCAATGCAGGATTGATTCAAAGCCAGAGAGAAGGGCGCTTTATCCGCTATTCCATAGATTTTGATCAGTTAAGTGAGCTTCTGTCGTTTTTAATGGAAGATTGCTGCGGTGGTGAACCCGAAGCCTGCCAGGCAGCAATTGCCCAAATCATGAAATGTTGTTGAGAGAAAGATAGATTTATGAGCGATTTAACACCAGATCGATCAACGGAAAAAACCACATGCTGCGGCGGTCCAGCTGTTGAAAATGCGCAAGCATGCTGCCGTGAAGATGAGCTTGCCAAGAAAGACGGCGAAAATGGGTGTGGTTGTTCAAGCAAAACCGAAAAGGCGTCTAATCCCAACGCCTGTTGTCAATAAATTAAAATCACGAAAGAAAACCAATGAGCATTGTCATTCATCACAATCCCGACTGCGGAACATCACGAAACGTCTTGGAAATGATCAAAAAATCGGGTGAAGAACCGATTGTAATTGAATATCTCAAGGAAGGTTGGACGCGTCCTCAATTGCAGGCCTTATTCGCCGCTGCTGATCTGACCCCGCGCCAAGCCCTGCGCACATCAAAATCACCCGCTGAGGAGCTTGGTCTCTTGGATGAAAGCGTCTCGGATGAGGCGTTACTAGACGCTATGCTTGAACATCCGGTGCTGGTTAATCGCCCGATTGTATGTTCACCAAAGGGCGTGAAATTATGCCGCCCATCTGAGGAAGTATTGCCCTTGCTTGCAAATGAATTATCCGAATTTACCAAAGAAGATGGCGAGCGCGTTAAATGACAGACGAGTTAATCAATGTCGAGTTGAATCAATTTCAGAAAATTAAGCACGAAGAGCTTGTAAAATCAGATGATTTTGATCATTCACCTCGCATCCTTTTGCTTTATGGTTCCTTGCGCGAACGCTCATTCTCGCGCCTAGTTGCAGAGGAATCCAAACGTCTTTTGGATGCACTGGGATGTGAAACAAAAATTTTCAATCCGCGTGATTTGCCGTTGCCGGATTCGGTCAAAGCTGAAGACAGCGAAAAAGTGCAGGAATTGCGTGAGCTTGCAAAGTGGTCAGAAGGTATGGTGTGGGTTTCACCAGAACGCCATGGTTCTATGACCGGAATATTAAAGGCGCAGATCGATTGGATCCCATTGTCAGATGGCGCGGTGCGCCCAACACAGGGTAAAACACTGGCTGTTATGCAAGTCTGCGGTGGATCGCAAAGCTTTAATGCCGTTAATCAAATGCGTGTGTTGGGGCGCTGGATGCGCATGATTACCATTCCAAATCAATCATCTGTTGCAAAGGCATGGATGGAATTTGATGATAATAATCGTATGAAACCGTCTGGTTTTTACAATCGAATTGTCGATGTATGTGAAGAATTGGTCAAATTTACATACATGACCCGCGGACGCTCGGACTATTTGGTCGATCGTTATTCAGAACGCGTTGAAAGTGCCGAAGCCTTAATGGCGCGGGTCAATCAGCGTTCAATATAATCATATAAGATGATTTTGTGATTAGGCTTTAGCCGGTTCACGAATAAGCGATAGTGTTTTTGCATAGGTGTTTGAGCTCAATTCAAGCTCGACACCGACAAAATTTTTGTGTTGCCACATAACTTTACCAAACAAGCTGCCCGCTCTTTCGGTAAATATTTTCACATTCGTGCCTTCGTGAAGTTGAATAGCGCGTTGGATTTGTACACATAGACCCAATTCAGATACATTGACCAAGCGACCGCCAGTTGAATGATTGGCAGTTTCCAAGCTGCAATCATCATTGATCTTCATGCGTTTGCGTTTTCGAGAGCTTAGTTTGCTCATTGTTTCGTGACCTTCTCCGGTTGTCCTTTTTAGACAATACACCAAAGCTGCGAATATTCGATTTAGGAAATAGATACAATTTTATCGAAATTTTTTGGTAAGAAATTACCCGTTCTGGCGCTGGAAAAAGCTGGTAATTTCATCAACAAGCACCTTGTCGCGTCGACGTGCTGTGGATGTGGCTTCTAAAACAAACTCCGTATTTGGCAATCGCGGTAGATTTGCCTCTTCTCCCATCGCTCTACAATCATCGGGCAGGGTACGATATTCAAGGCAAGCAATGCCCATCCCTGCAGATAATGCGGATTTGACCGCAAAAACATTGGAGCCCACAAAAGTCTCCTGCCACTTAACCTTGTTGGTATTCAGCGTATTGATCGCCATTTGGCGCAAAGAGCACGGTGCCCCAAGAGATACAAGCGGCAGCGGCTCATCTTGATCATACTCAAAGCCTTTGGCGGACATCCAGGCAAGTTTGCCGTCAAAAAGCTTCTCTCCTTTATGGTCGCCCGATATGCGTTTGGCGACAATAGCGTCAAGCTTTTGTCGACTAAGACCTGCATAAAGTTCTTCTGAGCTTAAAATGCTGACCGTAAGCCTGTATTGCGGAAATGCTTCCTTTAACATCAATAAAAGCTCTGGCAGATTTTGATCTATGCCGTGATAGGTAACACCCAAACGGAAGCTTTGCTTTTCACTTTGATGGGTAATGCTATGCAAAGTGTTATCATGCGCCCCCAATAGCTCGAGCGCTTTTGGCATAAAATCAGTACCAAAATTCGTAAGCTCCACGCCATGAGGGGAACTTTCAAATAGTTTTTGACCCAATAATTGCTCAAGCTTTTTAACGCGCATGGATATGGTGGATTGCGTCGCACCCAGCAATTCACCTGCTAGGGTAAAGCTTTCTTTTTCCGCAACGACACAAAATGCACGTAAATTTCCGATATCAATATTCATGGGGCATATCCCTATGGGTTGGGCAATTTGGTTTATGATTTGAAAATCAAATGTTCAATATTTGTTATATTCGTTTTTCAAATGCAAAATCAACTGTTATTTGTATATCAAATTCAACAGGAGATTAAAATGAATTATTCAAATGCAACAATAACACCAAGTGACCACACTGAAACTGCAACTATTTCGTTTTTGGCTTTGTGGCGTGAACTTACATCAATCTTCCACTATTCTGCTGAAGATCGCTTTGCAGAAGCACAAGAAGCAGCTGATCAATTGGAAGCAGCACAAAATATGCCAACACTGGAAGAAATGCAGAAAATGAACCGCGCCGAATTGGTTGAAGCCACACGCGGCATCCGTAAATTCGATTTTTGGGTCTAATCTGTGTGTATTTTATCAAAATGATCCGCGAAAACCACAAGTCGCGGATCATTAAAAGACTAGTTTTTTCAATCGCCTAAATATTTTTGTAATTTAATTTCTCTTTTTTTGACGCACTTTATTGCGTCCAAACGTCTCCCATGTGATTGAGCATAGAGCTCACATCATTGAACCTTTATCAATTGGAGACAAAAATGAAATATACGCTTTTTCTTGCACATGATCCTGCCAATCAACCTGAATATGGCAGTGACACTTTCAAAGCTTACATGATGGCCTATGGAACCTTTGGTGAAGAGGCAACGAAAGCCGGTGTCTTTGTGGCGGGTGAACCTGTCGATAGTGTCGATACAGCAACTACTTTGCGCAAAGAAGGTGATGAAATCAAATATCATGATGGTCCTTTTGCTGAGCTGAAAGAACAAATCGGCGGCTGGTATCTCTTAGAATGCGAAAACCTGGAAGAAGCGCTTAAATGGGCGGAAAAAGTGCCGCTAGTTGCCTGGGGTTATGGGGCTGTGGAAGTACGCCCGGTGCCCGATGTCGCGCATTTGCTTGAAGGCTAACATAAACCATAAGGCCCGGCGCCAAACGCCGGGCTTTGCGAATTTACAATTATTCAGCTGATCATGAACACAGATTTCAAAGACATCATCGCGCAAAGCTACGTTGAAGACTGGGGTCCATCCGTGGCCTATATGGTCAAACTAACGTCTGATGTTTCAACCGCGGAAGAATATGTACAAATAGCTTTTGAGGTCGCGCTGAAGAAATGGCCTGAAGAGATCCCGCAAAATAAAGGTGCTTGGATCCGCCAAGTGGCCAAAAACCGCTTTATCGACAATGTCCGCGGGATCAAAACCCGTGCGGAGGCCGAAGATGCTATCCAAAAAGTGGAGGAAATATCGCGCCAGCCGCATGAAGACAGTGTGCTGGATGATGAATTGTCGTTGATGTTTTTGTGCTGTCACCCGGCGATCAGCCCCACAGACCAAGTGATATTGGTCTTGCGCCTTATCGGCGGTTTAACACCTTTTGAAATCGGTAAAGCCTTTGATCAACACGAAGACGCAATTAGATCACGCCTATTACGTGCAAAGCGTAAGATGAAGGCGGCTAAAATTTCCACCACAATGCCGCGCAATGAAGATTTATCAAGCCGAATACGTCAGGTGCTTGCCGCGATTTATCTCGTTTATAACGAAGCCTATCGTGCGGCGCGCAATTCGGTACAGGAACGCAAGGACTTAGCACTAGAAGCCATTCGCTTGGCCGCACGCTTTTGTCGATATATGCCCAATTTGGCCGAAGCCCATGGTCTAATGGCGCTGATCTTGCTGGGTGAAGCCCGCCGTCCGGCGCGATTTATAAAAGGTGCGCTGATTCCCTTAGAAATGCAGGATCGGGATCTTTGGGACAGAGATTTAATCAAAGCGGGTCTTGCGCATGTGCAAAATGCCCAAAAGATTAATTTAAGTAATAATGCAGACCCCGGCATATATCTCTTGCAAGCCCGCATTGCCGCCAATCATTCCACAAGTGCGAAATTCTCAGCCACCAATTGGCAAGATATCGCCAATTGCTACGCACAATTGCTTGCTCTGCATAATTCTCCCTTATTTGCGCTCAATCACATTGTTGCGCAAAGTTTTATCGATGATGCACCAAAAAGCCTCAAAGCACTGGATGCATGGGAGGTTGAGCATAATAAAACCGCGCAATCCCATGCCTTGCGCGCGGACATTTTAAGGCGCGCCGGGGAGGTGAAAGCAGCGATCTCGTATTACGAAAAAGCGATTACGTTAGAGACAGATGACGGGGTGAAATGCTTTTGGCAGAGCCGAATTGATGAACTTTCGCGCGTCTAACGGACCCCTTTAAATTTAATTTGGACACACTACATAGGGATAGCTTCACCAAATCACATGAAAATAAGCGTTTTTTGCTTGCGAAAACGGCCAAAAGATTTTATCAGGCTGCAACTTCGCATTTGCTATGTGTTTTGGATTAATAATGTGAAGCATTAGCGGGCCAGATGGCCCTTAAGATTTTGCCCGATAACAAAAGGTAGGACCGTCATGGCAAAGGAAAAGTTTGAGCGCACGAAGCCTCACGTAAACATTGGAACGATTGGTCACGTTGACCACGGTAAAACAAGTTTGACAGCCGCGATCACTAAGTTTTTTGGTGATTTTAAAGCCTATGACGAAATTGATGGTGCGCCAGAAGAGCGTGCACGTGGTATCACCATTTCAACAGCGCACGTTGAGTATGAGACAGAAAACCGTCACTACGCACACGTTGACTGCCCAGGCCACGCTGACTATGTGAAAAACATGATCACTGGTGCGGCGCAGATGGACGGCGCGATTTTGGTTTGTTCAGCAGCTGATGGCCCAATGCCACAAACACGTGAGCACATCTTGCTTG
>JAHDFS010000096.1 GCA_020628035.1 Rhizobiaceae bacterium | reverse complement strand
CAATCAGGCGGCAATCTTGAAATAGAGAGCGAGGAAGGCAAAGGTACGCAAGTCACCGTCACATTGCCAATGGCACAATCAACCTCCGCAGGCAAAATGCCTGGCTCCACGAAAGTCGCTTTGGTTGTCGATGATGATGAAAAAGTCCGCTATGGCCTCGCTTCGATTTTGAAAGATTTAAACTACGAAGCAACCCTGTGCAGCAATCCAACTGAAGCTTTTAACAACATCCAGCACAATGAATATGAACTGGTTGTGAGCGATTTCGATCTTGGATCAGATGTCAACGGTTATCAGGTATTGCAAAAAGTTTCACAAAAAATTCCCGCCGCACAACGAATGCTAATATCTGGCAAATCTTCATTAGACCAAGTCAATGTGGGCACCAATATATTGTTGCAAAAACCAATTACATTGGAAAAACTAAAAACTGCTTTAGAGCGGTTCTCTATAAAATCCTAGTTATTGTGATGGTTCACCCTTTTGAGATGCTTGTATACTTATATCGGGTCAATGTTTGCACTTGGCACGAAAATGAAGTTTCAAACGGTGCAGACGCACTTCTGAACATATCGGATAAGCGGATATCAATACCAAACTCGATCACGACAAATAATGGCCCAAGGCAGACATGCGAAAGATTTTAATGAGATATCATCCAAGGTCTTGCGGATGGAAAAGCCTTGCTTCCATCTGGCCTATGCAGGGTTCTGGATGGCATTTTTGAACCAGAACAACAACTGCATCCTGGTCCATGCGCGTCACCTTTACGCGTACTTAAAGGGGTGTCAGCAGCTTTCTCATTTGTAGAATGTGCAACACGCAAAGAGGTATCCATACAGGCAAAATTCGGCGCAGATAAAAACACGCGTGGTGCATCCTGATCACATTCAGGGCACGCGCAAGGATCACCTGCGCGCGACATAGGACGCAATGCGGTGAAAACACCGCACGCATCACATTCATAATCATATACTGGCATATTAAAGCTCCTTACAGATCTGGCGCGAGCGGCATTGCAACCGAACCATCAAGGAATTTCTTCGGTCCATCTGCGCCCGGCATAATATCAAATTCGAAGATATCCGTTGGCAGCCACAATGTTGCACAAGAGTTTGGAATATCAACGACACCGGAGATATGCCCCTGAACGGGCGCTGTACCTAATATCGAATAGGCTTGAGCACCCGAATAGCCAAATTTCTTCAGATATTCGATCGCATTTAAGCAAGCCTGACGATAAGCAACATTTACATCCAGATAATGCTGATTGTCTTGCTCATCGACTGAGATACCTTCAAAAATCAGATAATCATCATATTTCGGCGTGATTGGAGATGGGCGGAAAATCGGATTTTTAATTCCGTATTTTGACATACCACCTTTAATCAAGCTTACTTTAATATGCAGCCAACCAGCCATCTCGATAGCGCCACAGAAAGTTATCTCGCCATCACCTTGGCTGAAGTGCAAGTCGCCCATAGATAGACCGGCACCGTCAACATAAACTGGGAAATAGACCTTAGACCCGCGGCTCAAATCTTTAATGTCACAATTGCCGCCATGTTCACGTGGCGGCACAGTTCTAGCGCCTTCCGCTGCCGCTTTATCGCGCGCTTCACCTTTAAGCGCACCCATATGCGCGCTTTTATCTCCATTCGGCAATGCAGCAAGTGGCGGCACACGTTGTGGGTCTGTATCGAAAAGTGTCTTCTCGCGTGAGTTCCATTTGTCCAGCATCGCCTGATCAGGAAGACATCCGATAAGCCCTGGGTGAATAAGACCTGCATATCTCACGCCAGGCACATGGCGGGACTTGGTAAACATGCCTTCAAAATCCCAGATGGATTTCTGTGCTTCGGGGAAATGGTCGGTTAAAAATCCACCGCCATTTTGCTTTGAGAAAAAACCGTTAAAACCCCATAACGAATTTTCAAATGTGCCAATATCTAAAATATCGACAACAAGCAGATCTCCTGCTTCTGCACCTTTTACTCCGATGGGACCTGAAAGAAAGTGAACTTGATTAAGATCAACATCGCGCACATCTGCAGCATCGTCATCGTTTTTAATCTGACCACCGGTCCAGTCACATGTCTCAACTCGAAAATCGTCACCAGGTTCCACCCAGCACGCCATTGGAATATCTGGGTGCCAACGGTTATGGATTTTTTCGTTGTTATATGGGGAATCTTCGAGATCAACTTTAATCAGTGTTTCAGGCATTGCGCTCACTCCTATATGTGCAAGTAAATTCTGTTGTTAGACGGACAAGAAAGCCGAAACTTTTTCCGCATCGATATCTTCTCGGTTGGACTCATGAACAATCTCGCCGTTTTCAATCACCAACACACGGTCGGCAATATCGAGCGCAAAGCTCAGCACTTGTTCAGAGACAATGATGGAAAGGCCCCGTTCATCACGGATCTTGCGTAATGTGCGGGCCATTTCTTTAATAATAGAGGGTTGAATGCCTTCGGTCGGCTCATCCAGCAAAAGCACTTTTGGATTTGAGGCAAGCGCGCGTGCAATTGCCAATTGCTGTTGTTGACCACCGGAGAGGTTGCCACCACGACGCGATTTCATCTCTTTTAGAACCGGGAAAAGCTCGTAAATATCTTCGGGAACTTTAGACTTGCCCGTCACGGTTAAACCGGTTTCGATATTTTCAGTTACTGTCATTGTCGAAAAAATCATTCGACCTTGAGGGACAAAAGCTAAGCCATCCTCAACGCGCTGGTAGCTTTCTTTTTTCTCGATAGAATTTCCATCAAGTTTAATGGCGCCCTCACCTGATGGCACAATCCCCATCAGCGATTTCATCAAGGTGGTTTTACCCATGCCATTGCGGCCCATTACGGCAACAATTTCGTTTGGCTTTAAATCCAAACTCACCCCGTGAACAACTTCACTCTGGCCATAAGAAACTCGTAATTTATCAATTGATAACATGCTCTTGCTCCTTAATGACCGAGATAAACTTCAACGACTTTGGGATCGTTTTGAACGTGTTCCATAGAGCCTTCAGACAGAACTTTGCCTTGATGAAGAACTGTCACACGGTGGGCAATGTCTTTGACGAACTTCATGTCGTGTTCGATCACGATTACTGAATGATCTTTGATGATTTTGTTCAAAAGTTCAGCCGTTTTTATCCGTTCTGAAACACTCATGCCGGCAACAGGTTCATCAAGCATCAAAAGCTCAGGACTTTGAATGAGCAGCATGCCAATTTCCAGCCACTGCTTTTGCCCATGGCTCAAAATTGCAGCTTCTGTTTGCAGCAGATCTTTTAAGAAGATCATTTCTGCAACTTCTTCAACGCGAGAGATAACTTCATGATCTCGTTTGAACAAAAGCGCACCCACAACGTTACGCCCTCTTGGGAATGACAATTCCAAATTCTCAAATACTGTCAGATCCTCATAGATCGATGGATTTTGAAATTTGCGTCCAACACCTGAATGAACAATCTGGTGTTCTTTTAAAGCGGTTAGTTCCTTGCCGCGGAATTTGATCGAACCTTTTGTCGATTGAGTTCGTCCGCAAATCAGATCTAGAACGGTTGTTTTACCAGCGCCATTGGGACCGATGATCACTCGAATTTCGTTCTCTTCCACGTAGAAGGAAAGCGAATCCACCGCCTTAAATCCATCGAATGAAACGGTGAGATCTTCAACAGATAAAAGGAAGTCCTGCTGAGACGCTTCCGGACCTTTGTTTAATGCAAATGCTGCAGACATAATAATTCCTACTCTGCCAAAGCTTTAGTTGGTACTTTGGTTGCTTGTGCTGCATTTGCAGCCTTTTGTTCATTGGGAAGAATGCGGGCGATCAGTGGCTTAACGTAGGTGGAATAAATCCCTGCCAAACCATTTGGAAACGCCATAACAACTGCGATAAACAACCCACCCATTGCGAAGAGCCAAAGTTCAGGGAATGTTTCGGAAAAAGTTGTTTTGGCAAAGTTGACCAAGAGTGCACCGATGACGGCTCCAAAGAGTGATAATCGTCCACCAACAGCGGCAAAAATCACCATTTCAATTGAGGGTACAATGCCGACAAACGAAGGTGACATAAAGCCAACTTGAAGTGTAAACATTGCGCCGCCAATCGCGGAAAACGCAGCAGCCAAGCAAAAGATAAATACCTTAAAGTCGGACACATTGTAGCCGGAGAAGCGCACGCGATCTTCTTTGTCGCGCATGGCAACCAGCAGACGTCCAAATTTTGAAACTTTGACAAACTGGGCAATCATAACAACACCCAAAAGCAAGATCACATTGACGAAATAAAGGATATATTTTGCACTATCTGTTCTGATATCCCAGCCCAACAGCGTCCGCAGATCAGTGATACCGTTAATGCCGCCGGTATATCCTTGTTGACCGACAATAAGGATGGTTAGAATTGCTGCAATCGCTTGTGTAATGATTGCAAAATACACACCACCAACACGTCTTTGGAACATCGCTTGACCAATAATAAACGCGAGAATGGACGGAACAACAATGATCGCGACAATTGTAAATGCCAGTGAATTAAATGGTTCCCACCACCACGGTAATTCGGTCAACTGGTTCCAATCCATAAAGTCAGGAATACCTGGGGTTGATTGAATAGATGTATTTTCAGGTGTGGAGGCTTCCAGTTTTAAAAACATCGCCATGCAATATCCGCCAAGCCCGAAGAAAATCCCCTGTCCCAGACTTAAGATCCCGCCATGGCCCCAGCATAAAACCAGACCAACAGCGACGAAGGCATAAGTTAAATATTTACCCACAAGGTTGAGACGGAAAATATCAATAACCGATGGGAATAGGATCAATAAGATCGCTGCGATTGCCGCAAAGCCCAACCATTCAGACCTATCAAAAAGACGTGTAATATTCATATCAAGTTACTCCGATCAACGACGAATTTTGAGAGTGAAGAGGCCTTGAGGGCGCAGCATCAAAATGCCAACCACAGTCAGAAGCGTTAAAACTTTCGCTGTTGATCCGCTCATGAAGAACTCCATGGTTGATTGTGCTTGTGAGATGGTAAATGCCGATGCAATGGTTCCTAAAAGGCTTGCAGCACCGCCAAATACGACCACCAGGAAGGTATCAACAATGTAGAGCTGTCCTGCTGTCGGTCCGGTTGACCCAATCATCGTAAATGCTGAACCGGCAACACCTGCAATCCCGCAACCAAGACCATAGGTCATACGATCTACCATCTTGGTGTTGATACCAACGGCACCAGCCATCGTTCTGTTTTGTACAACAGCGCGGATCTGTTTACCCCAAGTGGATTTGTACATGATGAATGCAACACCAAGTGTGATCGTAAGCGTAATTGCCATCACAAATAGACCGTTGATCGGCACATCAATTATATCGGTCAGACTTATCGAACCAAGCAACCAATCCGGAAGAGTAACGCCAACCTCACGCGCACCAAAAACGGAGCGGTAAAACTGTTGAAGAATGAGTGATAAGCCCCAAGTAGCCAACAGCGTATCGAGCGGACGCTTATAAAGATGCCTGATCATCAGCCATTCGACGACAACGCCTAAAGCTCCTGAAACAAAGAAGGCGAGTATCATCGCTATGAAGAAATAGATGCCAAATAGTGAAGGCAGATACTCTTGAAAGAACAGCGAACAGAAATAGGTAACATAGGCACCCAAAATCATAAATTCACCATGCGCCATGTTAATGACACCCATTTGGCCAAAAATAATAGCCAGACCTAAAGCCATTAAGACAAAGACCGAAAACAGGCTAAGTCCCGCAAAGCCCTGCATGGCTAAAATGGAAGAAAATTCCACATAGGTGTAATCACCAATCATCTTCTTGTTCCAATCACTCGAATTTAATTAAGGACGTGAAATTGGGCTTCCCGAGACATAAGGGAAGCCCAACGATAACTACTGATATCCCTCAGGAAACGGGTCGGGCTCTACCAGATCAGCAGTTTCGTAAACCAGTTCATATTGCCCATCTGGCTTTGCCAGACCAACGCGGGTTTTGGACCACAAGTGATGGTTTTCATGAATACGCACATAGCCTTCAGGAGCTTTGTTAAATTCAAGACCAGGAGATGCTTCACGCACTTTATCAACGTCAAAGCTGCCAGCTTTTTCAACGGCCATTTTCCATAACCAAGGACCGAGATAGGCGGCTTGGGTCACATCACCGATCACGATTTCATCGCCCCAGCGTTCTTTAAACGCCTTCACAAATTCCATATTGTTTGGATTATCCAGTGACTGGAAGTACTTCATGCAAGCATAGGCACCATCGATGTTTTCACCACCAATACCCAAGATTTCGTCTTCAGTAACGGAGATCGTCAGCAACAGCGGGCTCTCTTTTGTCATATCGATCCCAGCAGCTTTAAGCTGCTTATAGAATGCAACATTAGAACCACCCACCACGATAGCATAGATCACATCTGGTTTTCTTAGCTTGATCTTGTTGATAACAGAGTTGAACTGCGTATGTCCGAGTGGATAATACTCTTCGCCCACCACTTTGTGGCCAAGCTTTTCAATATGCTTACGTGCAATTTTATTTGATGTACGCGGCCAGATATAATCAGAACCAAGCAAGAAGAAGCTTTTTGCGTCTTTTGTCTCAGACACCCAATCGATACCAGCAATAATCTGCTGTGTTGCTTCTTGACCTGTGTAGATCACGTTTGGAGACTGCTCCAAGCCTTCATAGAACGTTGGGTAATAAAGCATACCGTTATATTGTTCGAACACTGGCAACACCGCTTTACGAGATGCTGATGTCCAACAGCCCATAACCGACGCAACTTTGTCCTGCACCAAAAGCTTTTTGGCTTTTTCAGCAAATGTTGGCCAATCAGAACCGCCATCTTCCTGGATATATTCAATCTGACGACCCAATACGCCACCCGATGCATTGATCTGTTCAATTGCTAGTTTCTCAGCCTGTACTGAACCGGTTTCGGAAATAGCCATCGTGCCTGTGATTGAGTGCAAGATACCAACTGTCACCGTATCATCGGTCACAGCAAGGCCTGATGTATTAACCGCAGCTGTTGGGTAATCGGACGCTTTAAGCGCTCCGCCCATCATGGCCAGAGCGGGGATAGATGCCATACCGGCCAGCATGTGCCTCCGCGTAATATTCATTTTATTTTCAGAATTTTCGTCGGTCATTAAGATCACCTGTGTTGTTGTTGAGCGTTAAAATTCACTTGGGACTTTTCAGAATGCCATCCCCTTGATAGTCTCAACTCAAGCATCGATTTCATCGGTGTCGCAACGGGGCATTTGACGTATATGCCCCCTGTAAAATGACTGATATAAATGCGCTAGATGTACCAATTGGGGGGCAAACATCCGTATTTTTATACCTAGTCGGTAGAAGTTTTACGTTGATTGGGAGGAGAGAAAAAATGCAGGTCGAAAGGCCCGGCATTGCTATGAATTGAGTAACGAAAGTGAACTTATGGCGTTTAGCAATCGAATAACCCGTTCTCGCAGAACATATAATAAATGGGTCGCGAACGAGACATTTGAAGATTTTGCACTACGCTTTACCGCGCAAAAAGCGCGTAAATGGTCCATCGCCCGTATCGCTAATACGGCCATCGGTGCTGTTTCATTCCTAGCGCTGGAAGCGATCGGCGGATCCCTAATGCTAAGCTATGGATTTTCAACAGCGTTAGCCGCCATTTTAACGACCAGCTTGGTCATCTGCCTTTTAGGCATTCCAATCTCATATAATTGCGCAAAGTATGGTGTTGATATTGATCTGCTCACACGCGGGTCGGGGTTTGGCTATCTGGGATCAACCATTACATCACTCATTTACGCGTCCTTCACATTCATTTTCTTTGCGATTGAAGCAGCCATCATGGCGACAGCATTGGAAGTATGTTTTTCAATTCCGCTGTCCATTGGGTATTTGATCTCAACGCTTATATTCATCCCTTTGGTAACCCATGGCATTAGTCTGATTAATAAAATACAAGCCTGGACACAGCCAATTTGGATCGTCCTACAATTGTTGCCGTTCATATTTGTGACATTCTATAGCGCACAAGCGCAAAGCGGTTGGGATAGTTACACAGGATTACTTGGCCCAGTGGATGGCAGCATCAGCCTAGTGCATTTTGGTGCAGCATCAGCTGTGTTGTTCTCTTTAACTGCTCAAATCGGTGAACAAGTCGATTACCTTCGTTTTTTGCCTGCAAAGACCAAGGATAATAAATATAGATGGTGGCTCGGACTTTTAGCGGCAGGCCCGGGTTGGATCATCTTTGGCGCATTAAAAGTTATCGCAGGCTGTTTTCTTGCATATTTCGCTTTTCGCTCGGGAATTGGTTTTGATGCTTCATCTGAACCAACCAACATGTATCTAACCGCTTACGGCTCAGCCTTTTCAAACCCGGGCGTGGTGTTAGGTGTAACCGGCATCTTCATTGTCATATGCCAGTTAAAAATCAATGTGACCAACACTTATGCTGGTTCAATTGCCTGGTCGAATTTCTTCTCGCGGCTCACCCATTCTCACCCCGGTCGCGTGGTCTGGGTGATATTTAATGTGATCATTGGTTTGTTGCTTGTTGAGCTTGGTGCTTATCGCGCTTTGGAAAAAATTCTAAGCTTATACTCAATTGTTGCGGTTGCTTGGCTCGCCACAATCGTCTCTGATCTTGTGATCAACAAACCACTCGGTCTCGCCCCCAAAGGCATCGAATTCAAGCGCGCCTATCTCTACGACATCAATCCTGTTGGCATTGGCGCGACCATCGGCGCTTCCATGCTATCTTTGATGAGTTATTTTGGGTTCTTTGGCGATACTGCAGAAGCGCTTTATGCCTATATAGCACTTGTTGTACCTTTCATATTATCGCCATCGATCGCCTATTATACAAAAGGGAAATATTATCTTGCCCGTCAACCAGATGATTTCTCGCAAGATAAAAGCCACTTAAACAAGCCCACAAATCATACGCACAAACCCGAATGCGATTGTTCGATCTGTCAGTTTAATTTCGAGATCGATGACATGGTGCATTGCCCGCACTATGGTGCCCAGATATGTTCTTTGTGCTGCTCGTTAGATGTTAAGTGTGGAGATTCTTGCAAAACAAATGCGCGCTTTCATGAGCAAGCAGCAAGCTTTATTCAACAAACATTTCCAAAACAAATTGCCGCAAGATTAATGTCTCGAACCGGTAGATATTTTGGCACCTTGTCCATGGTCGTTCTTATCATTGGCTTGATCATGTCAGTAATATTTTATCAGGCACATTTAGACTGGGCTGATTCAACTGAAGCATTAAACTCGATCTTTATAAATTTGCTGGCAACATCCGTGATCGTCGCTGGCATCGCGGTTTGGTTATTCTTATTAGCCTATGAGAGCCGCGTAATAGCGGAAAACGAAGCGCAAAAACACACTGAATTGTTAGAGGATGAAATCACCGCGCACGAAGAAACTGATCGGCAACTTCAAAAAGCCAAAGAAGTTGCAGAATCTGCAAATCTTGCGAAGAGCAAATACGTCATAGGTCTGAGCCACGAATTGCGCACACCTCTCAATTCAATCCTTGGTTATGCGCAACTTATGGAGCGCCAAACTGATAAAACCAAATTAATCGAAAATGCTTCAAGAACCATCAGGCGCAGCGGCGAGCACCTTGCTGGTTTAATTGAAGGGCTCTTGGACATTTCAAAAATTGAAGCCGGAAAGATCCAGATATCGCGAGAGAAAACAGCTATCATTTCTCACTTTAACCAGTTGGTTGATATGATATCGCCGCAAGCCTCCGCAAAAAATCTTGCATTTAATTTCCAATGTTCAAATGACTTTCCAAGCTATGTCTATGCTGATGAACGAAGGTTGCGCCAAGTACTGATCAATCTGTTATCTAACGCGGTGAAATTTACCAATGAAGGCTCAGTCAACTTCCGCGCATCCTATCGCAATCAAATTGCAACAATTGAAATTGAAGATACCGGATCAGGCATTGCCAACACCAATCTTGAGCGTATTTTTCTGCCATTTGAGCGAATTGAAAATGGCTCCGGCGACGCGCCTCCTGGCACAGGTTTGGGATTAACCATCACCAAGCTGCTGGTTGAAATCATGGGTGGAGATTTGCAAGTTGAGAGCACCTTGGGCGAAGGCACAAAATTCACTATCAGATTAATGCTAAGTTCTGTGCCGGAAATATTGCACGATCAAAAACCTGACTTACCGGTGAAGGGTTATAAAGGTCCAAGATTAGCAATTGCAGTTGCGGATGATGACCCGCTTCAGCGCCAGCTTATGAAGGACACGCTTGCTCCTTTAGGTTTTTCAATCATCGAATATTCAAACGGTATTGAGTGCTTAAACGATTTAGCAACTGACCAGCCAAACCTTCTCATTCTCGATATAGGAATGCCAGATATGGATGGTTGGGAAGTTATGGCAAAGATCCGGTCTCAAATCAGCGTTGGCCTACCAATTTTGGTGGTGTCCGCTGATGCAGGGATTGAACAAATGAATTCGGATCTTGATGAACTAAACTACGGATACTTAATGAAGCCCGTTGAAATTTCAAACCTCATTCATTCCATCGGTCTTACGCTAAACTTGACCTGGAAGTTTGCTAAGAAAAACACACATCAAAAAAAGGTGGTTCCTCATGCAGACTGATATTTTAAGTCGAACAAAATCTGACTTGAACCCATCAAAGTCAAACGATCGAACGATTGTCTTAGTTGTTGATGATTCCCAAGATACGCTAACGATGCTGACCGACGTTTTGACTTTTGAAAACTTAGAAGTTCTAACGGCCAAAGATGGACCACGAGCAATCCAGCTAGCCAACGAAGCGCGCCCTGATGTTATCTTAATGGACGCAATCATGCCCGGCATGGATGGATTTGAAACCTGCCGCATCTTAAAGTCCGAAGTAGAACTTGCAGAAATTCCGATCATCTTTATGACCGGGCAAGATGATAGTGATCACGTGGTGAAAGCACTGGAAGTTGGTGGTGTTGACTTTGTCTCCAAACCCACCTCTCTGCCTGAACTTATCGCGCGGATGCGCGTTCATCTAGCCAATGCGCGAAAGGCACATTCAGCCCGTCATGCCTTGGATATAACAGGTCGAAAAATTGTCACAGTTAGCAATAGTGGAGATATTATCTGGAGCACGCCGCAAGCCACAAAACTCTTTCGCGAAAATGGTATTCAATCTGAAAATGGTGAAAAAGTTCCATGGGTCATTCTAAGCTGGCTGCTTAATTTAAAAGATAGTGACCCAGGTTTACAGGGTCATCAATTAGACTTAAGCGAGACCGGAAAAAGCATCATTTTACGATATATTGGCTCCACACCTGAGGGTGATTACCTGCTTGGTGTATCAGATCAACAAAATGGCAGCGATGAGAGACGTCTTGCTGATTTCTTTGATCTAACCATACGCGAATCTGAAGTTTTGCTATGGATCACCCATGGCAAATCCAACAAGGAAGTCGCTGAAATATTGTCATTATCTCCGCGGACGGTGAACAAACATCTGGAGCAAATTTTCACAAAACTAGGCGTTGAAAATAGAACTGCCGCTGCGACAAAAACAGTGAGAGTCCTTTGGCAGCATTAATGCGTTGCAAGAAGGAGAAGTGTTTTTGATACTCCTGCATATGGCACATCTGAGCTAAACCATCGACACTGTGGTTTATCTGCAATTGAACTATTACCAGACCATGTTGACCACGGTAGTTTTTGTAAAAACTTTCCCCGGGGGAAGTATTTTGAATTTCCAACGGGCTATTTGTTTGGATGAGTGAAGGTGATCTTTGGGATCGTTTGCGCTTTTTAAATCTGCAGTTCTTTCAGCCACTATGTCTTCAAACTCTTCTTCATGAGATTTGACCAATTGAAGAACTCCATCTCTATCAGAGATGCACCACCAATCATCAGGTAAACAGAAGCAAATTGAAGAGCTAAGTGCTTTGGTGTTGTTGTTGAAAGAGTTGTAATGGATAGACATCCGATACGTGCGTTTGCCACTGCGTGATGCCGATGATAGCGTTAAGTGTGTTTAGCTGCTGAAGGAGAGCACATTGAAAAGAATAACTCCCGAAATTGA
>JAHDFS010000095.1:5660-12214 GCA_020628035.1 Rhizobiaceae bacterium | reverse complement strand
TGTTTCTAACCAACACGAAAAAGCCCCGCGTGAAATCCGCGTGGGCTTTTTTGCATGCTGGGAAAAGTTACGATTTCGAAAGTGCGATGATCCCTTCGCCTTCCAATCGGCAAGGATACCAATCTTTGCGGATTTCAGCCTGGATAGATTGGTAATATTTTATGCTTGGTTCATTCCAATCAAGCACCTGCCAGTCAATGCGCGCATAACCGCGATCAAGCGCGATTTGGCTGAGCTGGCGAAACAATGCTGTACCAATCTTATTGCCTCTATGTTCTGGGCTGACATAAAGATCTTCCAAATAAAGACCTGCTTTTCCTTCCCAGGTGGAATAGCTTTGAAAAAACAGCGCAAACCCAACGGGTGTGCCATCCAATTCAGCAATCAGCGCTTCAAAAGGGGGGCGGTCAGATGCCAATTGTTCAGCCAATTCTTGGACCGTTACCTTAACCGCATCCGGTTCTTTTTCATAAATGGCAAGTTCAAGAATGAACCCGCGAATGGTTGAAGCGTCATCTGAAGTGGCTGGGCGAACGATTGTGGTAGGCATAATAAAATCTCTGATTACAAATTAGATCATCAGCCATCGCATAAAATTCATCCAAAACCAACATAGAAAAAACAGATTGTCATAACCGCTTGAAACAAAGATATTTTTTGGTATCGTATTGATCGAACTCATTGAATTTGGGAGGATATGATGAGAGCAGCAGATCAGCCAACCGCGGCAGAAATTAGTCATCCAATCAGTGCCAAAGTCACCACACAGCTGAAAGATATCAAGAAAAAACTCCCCTTGCGGGTTTTAAGTGAGGATGATTGGCAGCATTGGATTACCAAAGGCTATGTCATTGTCCGCAACGCAGTCCCGCGTGAAAATGCAGATAGACTTGCCGAGCTGCTCTGGGAATTTGATGAAAAAGATCCCGATGATCCTTCAACCTGGTATGCGCCCGAACGTCGTCCTCATGTGCGTGCTGAGCTCAACAATGCTGGCATGGTTGAGATCTATAACCACCAATATCTATGGGATAACCGCATGGAACAGCGTGTTTATGATGCCTTTGTCGATATCTGGGACACAGAAGAATTATGGACGACCATTGATCGCGCTAATCTAAATCCGCCAAAACAGGATAAATCCGGTGAACAATTGGGCTTTATTCATTGGGATGTTGATACAAAACAACGCCCATTTCCAATTGGTGTACAGGGTGTGTTGAGCTTGAAAAAACAAGACAGTGAAACAGGCGGCTTCCAGTGCATTCCTTATCTTTTTGAACATTTTGACGAATGGGAGAAGACGCAGCCGGAAGACCGAAATCCCATATTGCCAGATACGACTGGCTTAGAGCGCGAAGATATTTCGTTAGAGCCGGGTGATTTGATGATCTTCAATTCGCTGTTAGCCCATGGCGTCAGGCCCAATTATTCTGACAATCGTGTGCGCATGGCGCAATATATTTCAATGCACCCCGCCGAATATGAAAATGTTGCAGAGCGCGAGGAGCGCGTGCGTTTATGGCGTGAAATGGAACCGCCAAACCGCCCCGATTTCCCTGGCGATCCGCGGGATTGGGAAAAGAAAAATGCAACACCTGCTGTGCTTACTGAACTGGGTGAAAAACTGCTTGGATCAAAACCCTGGTAGGGAAGCTTGCACCTAATCTACACAGGATTCCTGCACGATTTTAGCGCGTCTCATGTCATAGAAATATAAATTCTCTGGCGTGAGATGAACCCCGCCAATCCATCTGTCTATTCCGTTTTTCGTAACGTGGTTCGCAGTTTTTTCCATAACCTTTTTGCCAAAATCGGTTAAATGTATCTTCTGTTTGAAATAGGTCTGAATTTGGTCGGGATTTTGCCGCCCCGTGGCTTTTGATGTGGAGTAAATCACATTATCACCTGCAATGACCGGTGTTACACAAGTGCCAAGCTCATCCATATAACGCGCAAAAGACAGATCCCCCATAAATTTTGCCAGTTCACAATTTTGCATATGATGGAAAAGCCGTCCAATTTCGGTTGGACCATTCAATAACAAAGTCAGCGCGTTAAATATGGATGTGGGCAATCCAGATTGACTATCAGGATATTCCATAACCAACCGCCTGATTGCTGGTGCAATAAAGGGCATATCGGGGTAATCCATGACGCGAATTAAATTGTCCGGTGTTTTATGCGTTAGCGCTGACCATGCCTTTGACGCATAGGCTTTCATCTCTTTCGTCACTGGTTTAGCAATGGATTTGAGTGCCTTAAAAGCATCATTGTCCATCTCACCTAAATAATGATCAGATTGAACGAGAAAAAAGTCCTGTTGTTCCAAATTATGATGTGCAAAATCAAGGATTTGTAGAAGTTGGAGTTGATCGTATAAATCATGCTCGAACCACAGCTCAACGCGCGAATATTCGTTGAGGTAAAATAAGGTCTTATCGCGATCTTTAAAACTCTGGTGAATATCTGCCAAATTGCCTCCATCAAATTCGAGGATGAATTTGGCCCGCGCTTCAGATCGTTTTGCGAGCGGCATATGGCCTTCAACCGGACCTTCATGCAAGATATCCCGCCATGGCACAACCTTGTCGGCCAATTGCAATTCTTCGATTTTAGAGCTGGCAGAATCGCCATTTGTGTAAATTAATTTCATTCAGCAACCTCATCAAACCGCCAAGTTTGAGTAAAATTGTGCCACTGAATATGTTGGACAAAGAGGAATAAACGAGCCTACGTTCTTGCCGCCTTGTTATTTTTACATAAAATGACACACTCTTTTTGAATTCGGTAACTCGGTCCCCCAGCAATGCAATAGACCTTGTGCCTAACTTAGCGCGGGAATGCGGCTCTGACAATCCAAGCGATTTTTAAACCAATATTGCTGCTTTTGCCGGCGCTCATACCTTCCTGGCGGTTTTTCGATTCCATCGCGCCAAGTCCGCGCGTTGAATATGTTGTTTTTGATCAAGTTGAAAACATTCCTGATCATTGGTTCGAATATCGACCAAGACCGCAAAGCCTGTCTCCAAGCGAAATGGCAATGCGCATGATCTATAATCCCGCCCGCAATGAAGCTTTGTTTATGGCAAGTTGCGCTGAGCGACTGATGAAAGACAAAAAGGAATATGCAGCTCACAGCACCAATGAAATTGTCATACGCATTGAGCAAGATATTAAAAAGGGACTAGATAAACAAAACGGTCGTTATATTCAGTTCCGCCTTGCATTCATCTCGCGTGAAAACGACCGTATCGTCAAACATATTTTGCATCAATCAGACGTCATAGAGCGAAAGATCGGAGCAACATTATGATGATTGAGGATGCGATAAGGATAACCGAGATTATGCTTGGCCTGGCGTTTATCCAGCAGAGTATTGAGCATTTGCATCGGCCACGAGATGAAAAATTATTGTTTTTGCCACGTATCGTGCTGAGCGCGCTTTTGGTTCTAGGGTTTCAAACCCATTGGGTTCTCCTAGGCTTGGTTGGCTTGTCATTGTTCATTCTAAGGCGATTTCATGGGCCCTATAATGGCGGCAGTGATCGGATGGGGCTCCTCATCTTGGTTTGCCTTACATTCGTGCATTTCGCGCCAAATAATTTCTGGCAGGAGATCGCTTTTGGATATTTGGCGGTCCAGCTCATCCTGTCCTATGTGATTTCTGGCTGGGTGAAAGTTGTCAATCCAGCTTGGCGGTCGGGCAGGGCATTGCAGGACGTATTTGCCTTCACAACTTACCCTGTTTCGGAAAATTTACGTGGCTATGCCAAGCAACCAAAATTGCTTTGTGTCATGTCCTGGTGCGTCATGGGTTTCGAGCTATTGTTTCCGCTTGCGCTCATACATGCAAACCTACTCTTTGCGGCGCTCATTATTGCAGCGACATTTCATTTGGCAAATGCAGTTCTATTTGGATTAAATAGGTTCTTCTGGATATGGCTTTGTGCTTATCCGTCGATCATTTGGTTTCAGGGCAATTATATCCCATAACCGTATGCATCATGTGAGCTACCGTAATTGTACGATTACCGATTGCGCGTTTTAAAATATTGGCTGCCAAAACGTGTGCAGCTTTGGATAACATGGACACACAGGCTTGCCAGTTTTGGGTAAACGGGGCTTAATGGCGCCTTGAAATTGATTGTTATGGAAACGGAAATTGCTATGAAAACCAAATTATCCATTTTGTCCGGCCTTATGCTCGGTGCTCTCATGCTAACACCTGCGCATGCGGGTGAAAATAAATGTGCAACAGGTTTGACCGTCAAGGAAGGCGTTTTAACGATCGCGACAGGCAATCCTGCATATTTCCCATGGGTGATCGATGATGCGCCGGAAAGCGGGCTGGGCTTTGAAGCAGCTGTTGCTTATGCGGTGGCTGAAAAAATGGGTTACAGCAAAGATAAAGTTGAATGGGTTCGTGCAAGTTTTGACCAATCCATCCAGCCTGGTCCCAAAGATTTTGATTTCAATCTGCAACAATTCTCAATCACCGAAGAGCGAGAACAAGTCGTTGATTTTTCAGAAAGTTATTACTCATCTCCCATGGCAGTGCTCATTCGCAAGCCGACAATGGAAGCGGGTGCGACAGCAACAATGGAGAGCTTGAAGACTTTGAAATGGGGTGCGGGCGCATCAACCACAGCGCTTGGTTTTATCGCCAACGATATTAAGCCCGACAGCGATCCGCTCTTATATGATGATGTGGCAAATGTCACCGAAGCGCTCAAAGCTGGACAGATTGATGCCGGATTGTTTGACCTACCCACAGCACTATTTACCAGCGCCGTGTTGTTAGATGATGGCGTGGTGCTTGGACAATTCCCTGCAGAAATGGCAACAAACCCCGATCAGTTTGGTTTGCTAATGTCCAATGACAATCCAATCAAACCATGTGTTGATGAAGGCGTTCGCCGCATCAAAGAAGACGGCACATTAAAGCGTATTGAGGCAGAATGGTTGCAGGAAACGACTGGCGTTCCGGTTATTCAATAGTAAGCTTATTCAGTGTCCCAAAATAGCTTAAAACCTTTAACGCCGCGGCAAGCTTACGAGCAGAAAGAGCGGCGCAAAGGGATCATGATTGCAGGTGTCAGCACATTCATTGTGCTGGCTTTAATCGTCATATTGGTGCCTATGGCGCCCGGATGGGAAGCTGTGCAAAAGAGCTTCTTCAACAAGGAAGTTTTCTTAAAAACCTTCCCAAAATTATTGAGTGCCTTTTGGCTCGATGTACTGATCTTTTTATGGTGCGCACCATTGATCGCAATCTTAGGGCTCGCCATTGCGCTTTGTCGTGATGTGCAGTCGCCAGTTTTGTTTCCACTGCGCATTTTTGGTGCCGTTTATACAGATATCTTTCGCGGTGTACCTGTGGTGCTCACCGTTTATCTAATCGGGTTTGGTATCCCGGGGCTTGGACTGCCCAGACCTTATAATAGTCCTTATATTTGGGGTTCTGTGGCACTTGTTTTAACCTATTCCGCTTATGTTGCTGAGATCTTCCGCTCAGGCATTGAAAGCGTGCATAAAAGTCAGCGCGCAGCGGCATCATCGCTGGGTTTAAGCAATTCCGATGTTATGCGTTACGTGGTTCTGCCGCAGGCCATACGCCGCGTTGTGCCCGCCAACATGAATATGCTGATTGCGTTGCAAAAAGATGTGGCGCTGTTAAGCTTTATCGGACCTGTTGAGATTTTCCGCCAAGCGGGTGTGTTCAAATCGCTGCTCGCCAATTTCACACCCTATGTGGGGGCTGCGGTAATCTTTCTAGCAGTGACCATCCCTGCAACACGATTTGCGGATTATCTACTTGCCAAACAAAATCGCGAGCGGTCCTAGCATGAGCAAGTTGAAGATCGAAAATATCGTAAAAAGCTTCGGTGATGTTGTGGTTCTAAAAGGGCTTGATCTCACCGTTGATGAGGGCGAAATGATCTGCCTTATTGGCGCTTCAGGTTCAGGCAAATCGACGCTTTTGCGATCGATCAATTTGTTAGAACCCATTGATGATGGTGCGATTTGGCTTGATGGCGATGATATCTCATTGCCAGGATTGGACCCGCAGCCCATTCGGCAAAAAATTGGCATCGTGTTTCAGAGCTATAATCTCTTTCCGCATATGAGCGCTGTTGAAAATGTCATGCTCGCACCGCGCCGCATTCATAAAAAATCTCGTGAGGCACTGCGTCCGGAAATTGAGCAATTGTTTGAGAAATTTGGTTTAGCTGACCGGATGGATCATTACCCCGATCAGTTGTCAGGTGGCCAGCAACAACGTGTGGCCATTGTCAGAGCTTTGGCGATGAAACCAGAAATCATGCTCTTTGATGAAGTCACATCAGCGCTTGATCCTGAGCTGGTGGCAGAAGTGCTGGATGTCCTGCGCACCCTTAAAGCGCAAAATATGACAATGATTTTGGCAACGCACGAAATGGGCTTTGCCCGCGAGGCAGCTGATAGAGTGTGTATTTTGCATGAAGGTGAGATCATCGAAGAAGGTAAGCCGGACGAGATATTCTCAAACCCCAAACATCCGCGCAGCCAAG